>NZ_CALPCW010000001.1:0-354803 GCF_943193105.1 Limosilactobacillus agrestimuris | reverse complement strand
AACCAGTTTATCTTCGGGGAATAAACGAATATATGACTAAGCAAAACGCCGTCGATCTAGTCACCAGTAAATTCACTGATTTTAAGGCAGTTTACCAAACATACCAAGGAATTACTCAAGCCATTCATGAACGTGATCCTGAACTGCTTAAAGCAGTTCTTCAGGACTATCGGACTACTAATACTGAAATGGATACGACAATTAATACCCTAAAGAAGAATCGACAAGCAGTTATTAATAGCACTAAGTATGAATTCTCGAATGGTCCACTAGAAGGAATTAATCGCAAAATTAAAACACTCAAACGAACCTGTTATGGCTTTGCCAATCAAAAATTTTTCTTTTTAAGAATTGATTGTCTTTTTGCATAAAAAATACCACCCACATTTATGTGAGTGGCATCGATATCCATCAATACCAGTTGACAGATACCCAACTCATCAACCACTGCAATCAATAAAGAATAATATTAGTTCAGAACAATTATTGAATGATTTGCATTATCAACAATCAAAACAAGTCATTCAAGTTCTACTCAACAAGGGTCTAATCTCAACCACTGAATTTAAGGAAATTGATGACTTAAATAAACAATCATTTCCGCCCTTATTAGGACCAGGAAGTGTTGATACATCAAGGTTCTAAAGCTAACATACCACACTGACGAAAGGAGGTTTGCCATGTCAACCATTACCAAAATTCAAGGTTACCAACATGATGTCAAGCAACTCCGTGTGGCAGCCTACTGTCGAGTTTCAACCGATAATTTTGAACAACTAGAAAGTCTTGAAAATCAACGTGCCCATTATCAAAAGTACATTAACGACCACCCTAATTGGGAGCTGGCTAAGATCTACTATGATGAAGGAATCTCAGGCACCAAGATGACCAAGCGGAACGCCTTAAAAGAATTACTAACTGATTGTCATAATCACCGGATTGACCTCGTGGTGACCAAATCAATTAGCCGTTTGTCACGAAATACAACTGATTGTTTGCAGATTGTCCGGGAATTACAGCAATTGAATATTCCAATTATCTTTGAGAAAGAGCATATCAATACTGGAGCAATAGCCAGTGAGTTATTTCTATCGATTCTTAGCAGTATTGCCCAGGATGAATCCCACTCAACTGCCGGAAATCTACGCTGGGCAATCAGGGAACGTTTTGCTAGTGGCAAATTCCATGTATCCTCAGCACCCTATGGATATTCAATTGAGGATGGCAACTTAGTTATCAACCATACTGAAGCAAAGACTGTACGACAAATCTTTCAACGATTTCTAAGTGGAACATCAGCCAGTCAAATTGCTAAAGAATTAAATCAAAAGCAGGTATCAACAAAACGTGGTGGCCAATGGCGTAGTAACACTGTAATTAATATCTTGCGAAACAGTAATTACACCGGTGATATGCTCTGCCAGAAAACCTACCGTGACGATCAATATCATCGTCATTTTAACCAAGGTGAACTCGCTCAATATCTAATTGAAGATCATCACCCTAGTTTGATTAACCATGAAAACTTTAACAGAGTGCAAGTTCTACTTAAAGAAGCCGTCAAAAAACGCCATATCGAAACTGGCAGCCATAAGCATCAACAGCACTACCTATTTTCTGGCAAAATCATCTGTGGTCAATGTGGGACGATTTTCAAACGACAAACGCGGCCACATAAAATCTACTGGGCCTGCCAGCAACATTTAAGATCTGCTCAGCAATGTCCAACTAAGGCAGTGTCTGAAGCCAGTCTGAAAGCTTCCTTCTGCAATATGATAAATAAGCTAGTTTACAGTAAGAAGTTCTTACTTCAGCCATTGTTAGAAGGCCTGAAAGAAGAAGCTAATGTCAACAGCGATGGTCAACTGATTTCTTTAACTAAGCAAATCAAAGCAAATGACCACAAAGCTGAAACGCTCACCGAATTGATACATGCCGGTTTATTAGATAAAGCGATCTACGTCAACCAAACCGCTAGACTCGAGCAAGATACTTACCAATGTCAGGAAAAGATTAAACAGCTTAATGGCCAAAATACTGATTCAGCAAATGACTTTGAGGATGTTCGTACCTTATTACGTTGGTGCCATCAAGGGAAACAGCTTACTGAGTTTGATGAAGGTGTATTTCAAGAATTTGTTCAACAGATTGTGGTTAACAGTTCAAACAAAGCAACGTTCATCTTGAAATGTGGATTAAAGCTACCTGAAAAGCTAAACAAAAATGCCACTATCGATGGACACTTTTATCGTGACATCATCAAACAACGTTACAACGATCCAATCAAACAAACAGAATATTTGTACAGTATTATCGAAAGTGAAGGTGATTTAATTGGGTAAAGTGAGAATCATTCCCGCTCATCAGCAAAAAGGGCAATAGTGTTCAACCGCAACAAAGCAGGCAACCATTTGAACAACTCCGCGTGGCTGCCTACTGTCGAGTTTCAACGGATTACGATGAACAAGCCAGTTCTTATGAAACTCAAGTGGTCCACTACAAAGAATTAATTCAAAAAGAGCCAACCTGGGAGTTTGCAGGCATCTACGCCGATGATGGGATTTCAGGGACTAACACTAAGAAGCGGGAACAATTTAATCAGATGATTGCAGCCTGCAAAGCCGGTAAGATTGACTTGATTGTTACTAAATCAATTAGTCGGTTTGCCCGAAATACTATCGATTGCCTGAAGTATATCCGGGACTTAAAAGCTATCAACGTGGCAATCTTCTTTGAAAAGGAGAACATTAACACCATGGACGCTAAAGGTGAAGTGCTGATTACCATCATGGCTTCCCTCGCCCAGCAAGAAAGTGAGTCCCTATCGCAAAACGTTAAAATGGGAATTCAGTACCGCTACCAACAAGGTAAGGTCTTCGTCAATCACAACCACTTTCTCGGTTATACCAAGGATGCTCAGGGTAATCTGGTAATTGAACCGGCAGAAGCTAAAGTCATCAAACGGATCTTCTATAGCTATCTAAACGGGATGAGTATGAAACAAATCGCGGATTTACTCAAAGCTGATGGTATTTTAACCGGTGGTAAAATAAAGAACTGGCAATCCAGCGGTGTTTCAAGAATCCTAAAGAATGAGAAGTACATGGGTGATGCTCTATTAAAAAAGACTTACACTGTTGATTTTCTAAACAAGAAACGCGTAAAGAATAATGGGATTATGCCCCAATACTATGTGGAAAACGACCATCCAGCGATTATTCCCAAGCCGGTATTCATGCAAGTCCAGCAGCTCATCAAACAACGGCAAAACGGGATCACTACTAAGAATGGTAAGCACCGTCAACTTAACGGCAAATATTGTTTCTCTCAAAGAGTATTCTGTGGAAAATGCGGCGATATTTTTCAACGGAATATGTGGTATTGGCCAGAAAAGGTAGCAGTCTGGCGCTGTGCTAGCCGAATAAAGCGAAGTAAATCTGGACGGCGATGCATGATTAGAAATGTCAAAGAGCCCCTTCTCAAAGAAGCAACTGTACAAACTTTTAATCAGCTCATTGAAGGACATAAGTTAGCTGACAAGCAGATCAAGGCTAACATCATGAAGGTCATCAAAAACTCTAAAGGTCCAACCCTTGATCAACTCGATAAGCAACTGGAAGAAGTGCAAATACAGCTCATCCAGGCTGCCAACCAACATCAAAATTGCGATGCCCTGACCCAACAAATTATGGACCTGCGGAAACAAAAAGAAAAAGTACAGAGTCGTGAAACTGACAAGCAAACAAAACTACACAGCATTGATGAAATCAATAAGCTGGTCGAATTTCACAAATATGGTTTAGTAGACTTTGATGAACAACTAGTCCGTCGCTTAGTAGAAAAAATCACCATCTTCCAACGCTACATGGAGTTCACGTTCAAAGATGGTGAAGTTATTAGAGTTAATATGTGAAAATAATCTGGTAATACAGCACTCAGCTATTTGGATTGGGTGTTATTTTAAACATTCTGATCTTTATTAAACCTAATTTACAGTAAGTTCGTATTACTAATAGTAATGAGTAGTTAAAACATTCTTAAATTTATTAAGTATCTTTGGTTTATCAATGGTTATCCCTAATTTTTGTAAAACAAACATAAACCAATAACAGCCCCGATGAAAAGAACTAATTTTAATATTCAAGTACTGGGGTTCTTACTTCATAGCAGGCAGTCAAAATTCATTAAACCAGCGTCGCACCCAGTGAATTCTTAAAATGGTCAAGCGCCCACTCCTGACCATGCTTGGTAAAGGTGGCGACCCCCTTAACCGGAATCGTAATCTGGTAGTTCAAATTATAGGCGGCAATTGCGGTGTGCAGGACACAGATATCGGTGCAAACACCTGCAATCCACAAGTTATCAATTTTTCGTTCCCGCAGGTAGTTATCAAGATTAGTATTTTGAAATGATGAATAGCGATTCTTATTAAACTGGTAAACCCGGTCACTGGCCTGATGTTGTTCAAACCAGTCATTAACCTTGCCGTATAGCTGTTGACCAGGCGTACCGACCACGTTATGTGGCGGGAAGAGTTTAGCTTCTGGACTAAACCGGTCCCCACAATGGGCATCAGTCGGGAAAATTACGTAGTCGCCATTTTGGTAAAAACGGTTGGCCAGCTGAACCAAATAATCTTCTAATTCCTGCGCTGGCTTGCCACAAGTAAGCGCACCATTGTCAGCGACAAAATCGTTTGTATAATCAATAATTAATAATGCTTTAGTCATTGCTAACTCCTTATTTTTGTGCTTCATCAACCAGCTTTTGTTGCAAGTCAGCTAACCGCTTGGTTAAATAAACCGGGAAGCGGTCCGGATTAAGCAACCGCTTAGTAGCCGCCGGCAGCTGTGCTAATTCGGTCTGCGCAAAATGCTGGATGGCAAAAGTGTCGGTTTCAATTGGCGCCGCTTTTTCCAGTGTCAAAACTTGCTTAAGCAGTGGCTTAGCAATGAAGTCGGTTAGAATCACTTTATTCCGGGTGACGTGAACGTCAGCATTGATTGCCGCAATTTCGGTTCCAATCTGCTCGTCAGCCAGGGCAATTACATCGGCAACAGCGTGTTGGGGATCATGCTTATCGTAGAGCCGGTAAACCTGCTTATTCCCAGGGAGCGTAATCTTTTCGCGACTATTACTAATCTTGATCTTTGGCACCCATTTGCCATCATTTTCTAGTGCCGACATTTTATAAACACCGCTTAATACTGGACTGGATGAACTGGTAATTAGCCGCTCACCGATCCCAAAGTTATCCAGTGGTGCCCTTTCATCAAGCAATGACTTAACAATGTGGGCATCAAGGGCGTTTGAAGCAGTAATCTTAGCGTTGGTAAAACCAGCCTCGTCCATCATCTTCCGGGCCTTGGTTGCCAACTGGGTAATATCACCAGAATCGATGCGGATACCAACCGGTTCGTGGCCAGCTGCCCGCAATTCCTTAAAGACTTTAATTGCGTTCGGTACTCCAGAGTTAACCACATCGTAGGTATCAACTAACAGGGCAGCATTGTCAGGGTAAATTTTTGCCCAGGCACGAAAGGCCGTTAATTCATCAGGAAAGCTTTCAATCCAGGCGTGGGCCATCGTCCCCACCGCCGGAAGGTTAAACAGCTTGGCAGCTAGCACATTGGAGGTACTACTGCACCCACCAATAATGGCAGCCCGCGCACCATATATTGCGGCATCAGGCCCCTGCGCCCGTCGTGCACCAAATTCCATTACTGGGCGTCCGCCAGTAACGCTGGTGATCTGCCATGCCTTCGTTGCAATCAATGATTGGTGGTTAATGATGTTTAAGATCAGGGTTTCGAGAAGTTGGACATCAATTAGTGGGCCACTAATACTAAGGATTGGTTCCTGTGGGAAGACTGGCGTGCCTTCTGGGATTGCCTTAATTGAGCAGCGGTTGTGAGCTGCCGTCAGGTAAAAGAGAAAGTCGTCACTAAAGTGGTTAAGGGACCGCAGATAAGCAATGTCATCAGTTGAAAAGTGCCAGTTCTTAACTTCATCAATTACTTGCATCAATCCAGCACTAATCACAAAACTGCCATCATCGGGCGCCTTACGGTAAAAGACGTCGAAGCGCGCCTGCTTATCGTGGGGAAGTGTTTGATAATAACCGTTGGCCATTGAAAACTCATACATGTCGGTTAATAATTCATGCTTCATTATTAAATAACTCCTAACAAATTTAGGTAAAAAATACTTTAACTACCGCAAACAAAATAAAAGTATATTGAACTTTTATTATCACTGATTGTAGCACTTTTATTTTTAGACGCAAGGTAGTATCAGTTTAAATAACTTTGGTGGCCGGCCTGACCGCTTTGTTGCGGCGGTACCAACTTCCTTAAACAGTTTTTGGTGGGTCTTTTTAAAATTAGAATTATCAATTTGATCGACCGTTGTTTGGCGGAAAGTAGCATAAACTTCGCGGGCTTGCCGAAGGGTAAAAGTCGGTCCTAAGATCTGTAAAATGGTTGGCTGGTAGTCCAGTTTATTTTTAATTCGTACAATGGCCGTATTAATAATTTGGTGGTGGTCAAATGCTAGCGCCGACCCTGCAGCCAAACTCAAAACTAAGTCACCATTTTGCAAGATAAACTTTCCGTGGTCAAAGTTAAGACTAAACCACCCGACTTCGGTTGCTCCGTACCCGGCCCTCAGTTGCGGCATTGTCGGTAAGAAAGTCATGTAGGCAATCGCCAAGGCACGCTCACCGCTTACCCGGTCGGGATCGGTGAAGGTTGCCAACTGTTCGGTAGCACTCTTTGATAGACGAACACCAATTTTATCCTTAATCAGGCGGATACAGGCAGCGTCAGCACTTTCGTCCCGCCGCAATAGGGTTTCTGGTAAAGCCCAGTGGCCCTCAAATGGCGGATAAGCCCGTTTGACCAGCAGGACTTGTGGTAAATGGGTCAGGGAATTAAAACTCCAAATCATATTTGCAATCGTAATTAGCGGACGCGCAACAACTTTGTCAGCCATCTCTTTCACCTCATAAAATATTATAGCGCAATCAAGAATCACAATAATAAAAAAAGCCAAGGTGGCTTAGTCTAGTTCTCCAAATTCTCTTCATCCTTACCCATTGACAAAGAGCCCAAATTTTCGATATTTTAACCGAATTAGCATAAATTCAATATTATTTTCGTTAACTCAATCTTTAGTACCAAACTGACCGATTCATACATACCACAAACGCTACCATATCAACGCTCACCTCTACTTCCACTACCCTAATCGACACGACCTGCCAAACTGGACCTTCGTCTACTCGACTATCGAAATAGGACATAGAACACTCGACCCGCCAGCTTCAAATAGAAAAAGTGTACTAATTCCAATCATTCTGAAAGAAAAAAGTACACTTTTAATCATCCGTAAATGCCGCCATGACGCGGTTTGTGAGCTATTTTTCTGTGCATTCAAGGACCGTAACACTCTCAACATGTGTCGTCTGTGGGAACTGATCCACTGGCTGAATTGGCTTAACGACATGGTAACCTTGTTCACCAAATCGCTGAATATCACGGACTAAGGTAGCCGGGTTACAACTAACATAGATAACCTTCTTTGGTGCCATTTTACCGGCTGCTTCAATTAATGATTCAGCAAGACCCTTCCGTGGTGGATCAACGATAACAACATCTGGCTTTAGTCCTTCTGCCTGCCACTTAGCAAATTGCTCTTCTGCCTTGCCAACAACAAACTTAGCATTCTTGATACCATTGCGCTTAGCATTATGCTTAGCGTCATCAATTGCGGCTGGAACGATTTCAACTCCATAAACCTGCTTAGCGTGCTTAGCCACGGCGAGTGAAATTGTCCCGATTCCACAGTAAGCATCAATGACAGTTTGACTACCATCTAAGCCAGCATTGTCGATTGTCGTTTGGTACAGACGCTCTGTTTGTTGTGGGTTAACTTGATAGAAGGATAATGGCGAAATCGCAAAGTCAATGCCAAGAAGCTGATCATGGATTTCATCGGCCCCCCACAAGGTCTTGTTCTTCTCACCAAGGAGACGGTTGGTCTTCTTATCGTTAATGTTTTGCACGATGCTCTTTACTTCGGGAACACCAGCAACGATTCCTTCAACAATCTGTTTTTCCATCGGCAGACGTTTGGTATTAGTTACTAAAACGACCATCACTTTATGACTGTAGTAACCCCGACGGACCATCACCGTCCGGATAACACCCTTTCCGGTTCGTTCATCATATGGTTGAACGTGGTATTTCCGTAACAAGTCCCGAACAACTACAATTGCTTGGTCAATCTTCGGATCTTGAATATAGAAATCTTCAATTGGTACGAGATTATGACTTCCCCGCTTGTAAAAGCCGGTCTCTAACTTGCCATGAATCATTTTTACCGGCACCTGAGCTTTGTTCCGGTAGTGGTATGGCTGATCCATCCCCATCGTTGGCAATACCTTAATATCATCCAAGTGAGCTTTTTCAAGTAATTCCGCAATTTGGTGTTGTTTGAACTTTAATTGAGCATCATATTTCAAGTGACCAAGCGGAGCAATTCCCGTTTGAATGTACTTCTTATCCTTAACATCAACCCGATCCGGACTCTTTGTTTGCCAATCCATCACCCGACCCCAGGCAAAATGACTAGCAACCTTCGTAATCCGCACCGTAATCTCTTCACCAGGCAAGGCGTTCGGAACAAATACCGGGAAATCATCAATTTTAACGACCCCGTTGCCCTCATAAGTCAAATCAACTACCTTAGCAGGGTATTCTTCATTTTTATGTACTGGAATGTTTAATTTCAAGGTTATTCCTCCATATATTTCACGTTACAAACTTTCACTATTATAGCAAAAGAAACGGCTAACTTCCCATTTTAAGGATGCTAGCCGTCTAATTATTTAATTTTGCTCTTTTTCTTGATCCTGAATGTCATCGACACTCTTCACGAAGTCTTTCTCAACCCGTTTAAAATCATCGGAAACTGTGATTGCATCATCCGGAATCTCATCCAAGTTAGCAACAACTTCGATATGTTGTTTTAAATCATGGAATTCCATTGGTGCATCGCCACCGTATTCCCCATCAAGGTTAACCATCAAGCGGTCATCCTTGTTTAGCGGAATTACTTCAATATCAGTTGCCTTGGCATAGATAATCCGTGGATCGTCCAAATGCTTTCCTTGCAATGCTTTGGCCATCAAACTCAGCATATCAATCATGTTACTCTTCTTCACAATGATCATGGTAAACTTTCCATCATCAAGAGAAGCATCGGGAACAATTTGTTCAAAACCACCAACTGAATTTGTCAAAGCAATCATAAACATCGTTGCGTTTCCCCGGTATTCCTGATCGTCATACTTAATTTGCATTTCAATTGGCTTAATCCGCGGAATTAATTCGGCACCCTTAGCAAAGTAAGCAGCGTAACCAAAGAGTGACTTCATTTGGGACGGAACTTCATAGGTTAATTCCGTCATCGTTCCCCCAGCAGCAATATTCATGAAGTAATTCTTGCCGGCCTTACCAATATCAATCTTGAATTTCTTGTTCTTCTTCAAAATTAACTTAGCTGCCGCAATCGGATCATCACGGGGGATCCGTAATGCCCGCGCATAATCATTGGTCGTTCCGGCAGGGATAATCGCTAAGGTTGGACGGTGTTCGAGCCCAGCAATTCCGTTAATTACTTCGTTGAGAGTTCCATCACCACCAGCAGCGACAATCAAGTCGAAGCCTTCCTTAGCTGCCCGGGTTGCTTCGTTTTTAGCTGAGTCCGGCGCAGGTGTAGTTGCGAAAGCACTGGTTTCATAACCTGCTTTTTCATAGATTGAAAGAATATCCACAAGATCACTGCGGAATGTTTCCCGACCAGATGTAGGATTATAAATTATCCGAGCACGTTTTCGCACGCTCATCCCTCCAAACTACTTAGCGTTCAATGACTTCATCAACAACTTCGTAACAACTTGTGGATTGGCCTTACCACGAGTTTGCTTCATGATTTGTCCCATCAAGTAACCAACAGCCCGATCCTTACCATTCTTAAAGTCTTCGATTGACTGTTCGTTGTTTGCCAGAACATCATCAACGATTGGTTGCAATTGAGCAGGATCAGATAATTGAACCAAGCCATGTTCCTTAGCGTAAGCTTGTGGTTCCTCACCATTAAGGATTCCCTTGAAGACCTTCTTAGCCATCTTGGATGAAATGGTACCATCTTCAATCAACTTAACCATTCCGGCAAGGTTAGCTGGAGTCAACTTGGTATCTGGTAAGTCAACCTGCTTATCATTCAAGTAAGAGTTAACATCGTTCATCAAGTAGTTAGCAACCCGCTTTGGATCGCCACCGTCCCTAACGGCTTCTTCAAAGAAGTCAGACATTTCCTTAGTCTGGGTCAAAACCATGGCATCGTAATCTGTCAAGCCAAGATCGTTAACGTAGTGCGCACGACGTTCACCTGGCATTTCAGGCATCTCAGAATTAATTTCATCAATCCATGCTTGATCAACATTTAAATCAGGAATATCTGGTTCTGGGAAGTAACGGTAATCATCGGAACCTTCCTTAGTCCGCATTGAGATTGTTTCACCAGTTGCTTCATCGTAACGCCGTGTTTCTTGGGCAATGTGACCACCTGAAAGAAGGACGTTTTGATGCCGCTTTTGTTCGAATTCCAATGCTTTCCGTACGTAGTTGAAGGAGTTGATGTTCTTCATTTCAGTCTTGGTACCAAACTTATCAGAACCAACAGGACGGATGGAAATATTGGTATCAACACGCATAGAACCTTCTTCCATCTTCACGTCAGAAATTCCAGTAAATTGGATCCGTTGACGGAGAGCTTCCAAGTAAGCAACCGCTTCTTCAGGAGAAGCAATATCAGGCTTAGAAACAATTTCAATTAAAGGTGTTCCTTGACGGTTCAAGTCAACATATGAGTACTTACTGGTGTGGGTGTTCTTACCAGCATCTTCTTCAATGTGCATTTCCTTGATCCCGATCTTTTTCTTCTTCCCATCAACTTCAATTTCAATCCAACCATCATGAGCAATTGGGGTTTCGGATTGAGTAATTTGGTAAGCCTTTGGGTTATCTGGGTAGAAGTAGTTCTTCCGGTCAAAGTGCATGTGACGGGCAATTTGAGCGTGAAGTGCTAATCCAGCCATGATTCCATCACGGACAACACCCTTGTTCAAAGTTGGCAGAACACCAGGGTATCCCCAATCGATCACATTAGTATTTCTGTTAGGTTGGTCACCGTATTCTACTGGTGATGGACTGTAAATTTTAGAATTTGTCTTCAATTCGACGTGGACTTCTAGCCCAATCGTTGTTTCAAAGTTCATCTTAGTTTTGACCTCCTAACTTAGGTGTCTTCTTGTGGACATCAGTTGTTTGTTCAAAGACATAAGCAGTGTTGTAAACCGTTTGTTCATCAAATGGCTTTCCGATGATCTGTAATCCAACAGGCATACCGTTCTTAGAAGAGAAGCCGGCTGGGACAGACATTGCAGGAAGACCAGCCATGTTTACAGGAACGGTTAAAACATCATTCATGTACATGGTTTGCGGATCATCAATCTCGGCACCAATCTTAAATGCAGTTGAAGCACCAGTAGCACCAAGGATAACATCATGATCCTTAAAAACGTTTTCAAAGTCTTGGGCAATTAAGCGACGAACCTTAGCAGCCTTGTTGAAGTAAGCATCGTAGAACCCTGCTGAAAGGGAGAAGGTTCCTAACATGATCCGACGCTTAACTTCTTCACCAAAACCTTCAGTCCGTGAACGAACGTAGACGTCTTCAATATTCTTAACATCCTTAGCACGGAAGCCATAGCGAATTCCATCATACCGTTGAAGGTTTGAGGAAGCTTCAGATGAGGCTAAAATGTAGTATGCAGGCACACCATACTTAGTGTGTGGTAATGAAACTTCGTCAATAATTGCACCAAGTGATTCAAGATGATCAAGGACATTCTTGATTACTTCATGAACATCATCATTAATTCCTTCGAAGTATTCCTTAGGAACAGCAATCCGCAAGCCCTTAACATTAGTGTCGTCATTCAATTGAGCAGCCCAGTTAGGAACTTCCTTCATTGATGAAGTCATATCATGTTCATCATTACCACTAATCATTTGGGTCAACAATGCATTATCCTTAACGGTCCGAGTAAGCCAACCAACTTGGTCAAAGCTTGAACCAAAGGCAATAATTCCCCAACGAGATACACGACCATACGTTGGCTTCATGCCGACAATTCCGTTAAATGATGCTGGCATCCGAATTGAACCACCAGTATCAGTACCAAGAGCACCAAGGACATCTCCAGCTGCAACTGCTGCAGCAGAACCACCTGAAGAACCACCAGGAACTCGGGTAAGGTCCCAAGGATTATGTGTTGTGAAGAATGCAGAGTTTTCGGTTGATGAACCCATTGCAAATTCATCCAGGTTAGTCTTCCCAACATTAATAAAACCGTTATTATTTAACTTTTCCACAACCGTTGCATCATAAACGGGGTTGAAGTTTTCCAACATCTTTGAAGCTGCAGTGGTCTTCAAGCCCTTAGTTAAGATGTTATCCTTAACTGCCAATGGAATCCCAGCAGTTAGTTGGTCATCGTTAATTCCTTGTTGATCAATCTCAGCAGCCTTCTTCATTGCTGCATCTTCATTTAAGGTGATGAAGGCCTTTACTTGGTCTTCATTTTCCTTGATGTGATCAAAGGTTTCCTTCGTTAATTCAGTTGCACTGATCTTCTTATTCTTTAAATCATCGTGTAACTGGCTTAAATCGGTTTGATAGAAATCCATTATTCGCCGTCCTCACTTTCATCGATGATTGCAGGAACCTTAATGTACCCATCATCAGTATCAGGAGCGTTATTAAGCAGTGCATCCGTCTCTTCTTTTGAACTCTTAACTGCCTTATCCTCACGCATAACGTTTTCCCGATCTGAAGCTGAAGTCATTGGTTCAACACCATCAGTATCAACATTAGTGAGGTCTTCAAACATATCAATAATGCTTCCTAATTGAGTGGTAAACTTGGTAAGTTCTTCATCTTTGAATTCTAACTTAGCAAGTTCAGCAACGTGTTCTACTTGTTGCTCAGTGATCTTACTGGCCATTCTCTCTACCTCTTTTCCAGTAATTATGGCTTAAATATAGTACATACAATTTATAATTTTAGCACAGAATACTAGTGGTTTTCACTATTCGTTCCTAAATATTGAATGAAAAGAAAGTGTCTCATAATCTCCGAAGAAATAAAACTTCAGGTTATGAAACACTTTCTTTTATTATGCAGGTATAAAATACTCGCCAGGAACTTGCTAGAGCTAAAGTCCTAGGCAATCTAGCTAAGATCTGCTCGCCGTGACCGCACACTTTCTAATATTACATAGTTGAGATCTGTTCGCCCTAAACTTCCTCAAGCTAACGACCTCCACCTCCGACGACAAATTCGTCGTTCAGTGGAGAAATCGTTAGCCACCGGAAGTTTTTAACGGGCTCGCATTCTATTTTAATACGAATCAAAGACGTGGGTTTGGAATTTATCAGAGCCGGAATTACGGTAGACAACAGCCTGCATTTCGGAACTAGATTGAATCTTGATATCAATCGGAATCCCACTTGGAAGGTACTTTCTTGCAGCGCGGGCAATATATTGAGTAAAACTGGTGATTTCAGTTTGACTATAGAACTGCGTAGTAATCGTAATATGCAAACCAGTTAATGAATCACCATTGTACTGTGCCTGAGCTGTTACACCACTAAGGTTCGGGAAGAAACTCTGAACTTGGCTCTTGAAGTTTGAGAAACTATCATTATCAGCCTGATCAGACTTTGTTTCCTGATCAGTGCCATTAGCCTTTGGTAATACTGCAGTCCGGTAATCCAGCTTATGCCAACTGCTAATCTTATTACCATTATTCTTGCTGTAAGCAAAGAAGCTTCCACCAACAAGACTATCATCGGGTGCCTGCTTATACAAAGCAATCACAATTGGAACATTCCGTAATGCTTTCTTTTTCCGCAACCGAGTTAAGACCTTCTGGGCAGCAATCTCACCTTGGCGCTTAACTTCCTCGTCACTGATCTTCTTGGTGAAGTTTGGTCCATCAGTCTTCTTTTGGTAATTATATTCGGAATTAATTCCAATCCCGATAGTAACACCATGAAGTTTCATTGAATTACCGCTCTCTTGCATGTAATCCTGTTCTTCAATTTGTTGGATATATTCGGGATTAGGATCACTCTTCTTTCCCTGAGCAGGGTTAAGCCCTTCTGGATTGCTCTTACTCTTCCGACCTAGCCAATTTTCAATTGTACTAGTATCAAGATACTGGCCTTCTTGGAAAATGTAGTTTTTCGTTGAGAAAACCCGCTTTGAAACTTGGGTTAACCCACTTTCAAAGCTTTTAAGGTTGTAAGGGTTACTGTTTTGGGTAACATTAACTCCTCGTGCCTTACTGGTTTTATAATGGCCGCCCTTAATGACTCCCTGATAAGTCCCACTCAAAGAACCAGTGGTACTGTAGTTTTTTGATGATTTATGACCGAAACCGCATGAAGCCAAAACTAGCGTTGACATCAAGAGGGCAACCCCAACGGTTACTTTTTTTAGTTTACTCTTCAACGTTTATTGTTCCTCCTTCATTGCCTGACTAAAGCGTTGTTCATCCCAGACATCAACACCTAAGTCTTGAGCCTTGGTAAGTTTACTTCCTGCTTTTTCACCAGCAATGACAATATCTGTCTTTTTAGAAACGCTCCCTGTGACCTTAGCTCCGTGTGCCTCAAGCCATTTCTTAGCTTCTCCACGAGTCATCTCTACTAACTTTCCAGTTAAGACAACTCGCTTACCGTTCCATTCACTTGATTCATCAACTGAAGTAGTTGAACCAAGATATTCAAAGTTAAGTCCTGATTGACGAAGCTCTTCGATTAACGATCGAACCTGTTCATTAGCAAAATAAGTTTCAACGCTTTCACCAATTGTGGGGCCGATCCCATCAACTGCTGAAACTTCCTCTGCACTTGCAGCCATCAATCGATCCAAATTACCAAATTGGGCCATAATTAGCCGGGCAGCTTTAGCGCCAACATGGCGAATACCAAGACCAAATAAAAGACGTTCGACAGAATTATTACGACTATTATTGATCGAAGTCAATAGGTTTGTCGCTGATTTTTCGCCAAATTTATCTAAAGTTAATAATTGGTCTTCAGTTAATGCGTAAAGTCCAGCAACATCATGGATTAACTTTTTATCCCATAATTGCTCAATAATCTTCGGGCCTAATCCTCCAATATCCATCGCATTTCGTGATGCAAAGTGAGCTAACCCTTCTTTAATTTGTGCTGGGCACATTGGATTAATACAACGAAGTGCCACCTCATCATCAAGATGAACAAGCTCTGAACCACATGCTGGACACTTTGTCGGAATTTGATACGGTTTACTATCTGCTGGTCGCTTCTTCAAATCTACCTTAGAGATTTCTGGAATGATATCACCAGCTTTATGAAGGTATACCGTATCACCTAACCGAACGTCTTTTTCATTCAAATAATCTGGATTATGAAGGGAAGCCCGACTCACTGTTGTTCCAGCCAGTTGAACTGGATCCATCACTGCTGTTGGCGTAACGTTTCCGGTCCGGCCAATTGTCCATTCAATATCCCGAACAACCGTTGCCTGCTCTTCTGGTGGGAACTTATAGGCAATCTCCCAACGAGGAACCTTAACAGTGTTACCAAGTGCCTCTTCAGTTTCAAGGTCGTTAACCTTTTCAACAATTCCATCAATTCCATAAGCTAGCTGATCGCGCTTAGCTGTATATTCTTTAATGTAATTCTCAATTTCTTGCCGGTTATGAACAACTCGATTATTTGGATTAACCTTAAAGCCAAGTTCACGCATTTTATCTAACGCTTCAGCTTGAGTTGTAACACCAATTTTTTGGTATTCCGGAACATAGTACATAAATGTATCCAAATCACGCTTAGCCGTTACCTTTGGATCTAACTGCCGCAAACTACCAGCTGCCGCATTCCGGGGATTAGCAAAGACTGGTTGTCCATCGGCTTCCCGTTGAGCATTCAATTTGGCGAACGATTCTTTAGGCATGTAACATTCTCCCCGAAATTCAACGGAAAGTGGCTCGGGTAATTCTTGAGGAACGGACTTAATCGTCTTAACGTTCTCGGTAACGTCCTCACCGATATTCCCATTTCCCCGGGTAGAGCCCTGAACTAGCTTTCCGTTCTCATAAACGAGGGATAATGAAAGACCATCAATTTTTAGTTCCAGGTTATATTCTGGTTCAACGTCAACATCACGGTTTTCCTGTTGCCGTTGGTTAAAGTCCATCAATTCCTCAATGGAGAAAACATCCCCCATTGATAACATCGGAATTTCGTGACGAACCTTTGTTAATTGGCTTTCTGCCTCACCACCGACCCGTTGTGTTGGCGAATCAGGTGTTTGAAGCTCAGGAAAATGTTGTTCAATCTGCACAAGTCGTTGATATTGCCGATCATAAACGTAATCTTCAACCGTTGGATTATCTTGTTCGTAATATTCCTTTCCCCATTGAGTAATCTGATCACGTAATGGGCCAATTTCTTTTTTGGCTTGGTCCAACGTTAATTGTTCCACTGGGGTTAATTGATTATCCATTTTATTGGCCTCACTTTAATTAGTCAGTAACCTTCTTAATTGGTGCGAAACTAGCTAAAAGACGCTTAACTCCCTGTTGTGGAAAGGCAATATCCAATTCCTTGTCATTACCAGTTCCACTAACTTTTACAACAGTTCCTTCTCCCCACTTCTTATGGGTTACCTTGTCACCGGTCTTCCATGAAACCTGGTCAGCACCTGTTCCAGTATTAGTTACTGGTTTAACTCTCTTCCCGGCACTCCGGTATTGACGACGTTGCTTTTGCTCACGATAAGTAGTGGCAGTTGCAGCCTCACCACCAAATGGTAGTTTTTGTCCACCAAGAGTATTGCTAGTCCGGTCATTTTCAAATTCAAGCAAGTCAGGATTAATTTCTTCCACAAACCGCGATGGTTGGTTCCGTTGAATTCGGCCATACAGTAACCGAGAGAAAGCATTTGTTAAGTACAGCTTCTTCTTTGCCCGGGTAATCCCAACATATGCTAAGCGTCGTTCTTCTTCCAGTTCATCATCTTCCATGATTGCTCGAGAAAGAGGGAAGATCCCTTCTTCCATCCCTACCAGGAAGACAACTGGGAATTCAAGCCCTTTAGCCGCATGAAGCGTCATCAAGGTTACCGCTGGCGCCTGCTCATCAACATCATCCTGATCAGAAACTAAGGCTAAATCAGCAAGGAAGTTAGTAATCTTTTGGATATTATCACTATCGTCATCCTTGTGCTGTTCATCATATTCCTGGGTAACTGATTTAAATTCATCAAGGTTTTCCCGACGTGCTTGAGATTCAAGACTCTTATCATGTTCAAGAGCCTTATTGTAACCACTCTTATCCAAGATCTCCTCAGTTAAGTCAGTTATGTTTAAGAATTCGGCTTGCTTTCTTAAATTCCGCATTAATTGGCCAAATTCATCAATTTTTACCCGCGTCCGTGTTGAGATATTGTTTGCAACATCAACATTTTCTGCTGCTTCGAGAAGTGACCAGTTATTATCATTAGCAAAATCTCGTAAACGATCAACACTTGTCATCCCGATGCCCCGTTTAGGAGTATTGACAACCCGTTCGAAACTCATTGAGTCCTGAGGGTTAACGATTAACGTCAAGTAGGCAAGAATATCCCGAATTTCCTTCCGGTCATAGAATTTATGTCCACCAACCATGGTATAAGGAACACTACTCTTGAGGAAGGTTTCTTCGATCATCCGTGATTGTGCATTTGTCCGGTAAAGGATCGCAAAATCATTGTACTTATAATTATTCTTTTCCCGTTCTTCTTTAATCTTTGAAACGATAAATTGGGCTTCATCGTGCTCATTCTGTGCCCGATAGTAAGAAATCTTATCTCCCTTACCATTTTCCGTCCATAACTTCTTCTTTTTCCGGTAAACGTTGTTATCGATCACTTCATTAGCCGCATCCAAAATCGTTTGGGTTGACCGATAATTTTGTTCCAACATTACTGTATGAGCTTGTGGATAATCATGCTCAAAATTCAAAATATTATTCATGTTGGCACCACGCCAGCCATAAATACTCTGGTCAGCATCCCCAACAACACAGAGGTTTTTGTAACCCTGAGCTAGCATGTTAACCAACTTATACTGAGCATCATTGGTATCCTGGTACTCATCGACATGGATGTAGTGGAACTTATCCTGGTAAAATTCAAGCGTTTCTTGATCCTTTTCAAAGAGTTCAATCGTCTTCATAATCAGATCATCAAAATCAAGAGACTGGTTAGCCTCTAATTCACGCTGGTAAAGCTTGTATGCACGAGCAACCATATTTTCAAACATGCTGTTAGCTTCTTTTGAATAATCATCAGGTGTTTGCAGAGCGTTCTTGGCGTTGGAGATTGCGCCCAAAATACTGCGGGGATCGTATTTCTTGGTATCGATATTTAATTCCGCACAAATCCGCTTCATCAATGTCCGCTGTTCACTAGTATCGGCGATTGTGAAAGCACGGTTGTAACCTAATTTTTCAATATCACGACGTAAAATCCGCACACACAAGGCGTGAAAAGTAGAAACCCAAATATCACGAGCACTTTCGCCCAGAAGGTTTCCAACACGTTCTTGCATTTCTCGTGCGGCCTTATTTGTAAAGGTGATCGCTAAAATATTCCATGGGAGAACACCTTTTTCTTCGATTAGGTATGCAATCCGATGAGTTAACACTCGCGTCTTACCCGAACCAGCTCCGGCCATTACTAAGAGTGGACCTTCCGTTGTTAGGACTGCTTCGGTTTGCTTATCATTCATGCCGTCTAAAAGTGCTTGACTATTCACGCCTTTTTCCATCCTCTCTAAATTTCAATCGGCTCATATTATACCAAATTTTCACCGTCTTTTGGTCCTTTAACGAACATATGTTGCAAAATAAAAAAACTGAACCGAAGACTTTTCAGTGAGCAGTCTTAGCTCAGTTTTAGCAAATTATTCTTCTTGATCTTCGTCAGTCGGCTTAGGTGCTTCCTCAGAATCAGAGGTTGGTAATGGTTTATTCCAAACTTCTGTATCATCAACCTGATTCCGTAGTGCTTCCAGATCAGCATCCCCGGTAACCCAAACAAAACCAAGGATCCCTGCCGGATCATCAGTATTTGAATTATTAAAGAAACGAAACTTCCAGTTGTTTTTCAATAACCATTGTCGCTTGATCGCAACCGCCTGATAGTTACGAATAATCATCAATAAGGCAGTCTGTAATTGGCGAATAATGTGAAGTGGCATCCCAACACTTGTCCGTAATTGTTGTTCATATTGATCTACGTTAGTTGTGTTATCGTAAACATTCGCAATTGACGTTAAACCCAGCTCAATATTCTTTACATAAAGCGTACCAGTTGAGGTTACATAAAAGTTCACGGAAAGAACACCGGTATATTGGAGAGAATCAGCAACACTCTTAATGATCCGTTGCATTTCTTCTAACATATCGTCGTCTACCTTTGCAGGAGAAGCAACTGAGATTAGCTTCCGATCTTCGGTATACTCTAGCTGAGCTAACGGAAAGATCTCAACATCATCCTTCGTACATGCCGCTGTCAATGTATATTCAGATGTATGATCAATCCATGATTCGAGGAGGTATGTTCCAGTATCGATAAAGTCTGCAGCCCGTGTTATATCTGATTGTCGCTTGATCATCATCGATTGTTCACCAATTCCCCGTTGAATTGGCTTCAAAAGAGCAGGGTAACCAATTGAATCAATTGATTGATAAACATCGTCCAAGCCAACAACAGTAACGTAGGGAGCAATGTTGATATTGATTTGATCCAAAAATGCTCTTTCCATCAATCGATCCTGAACAATCTCTAGACCGTTAATACCTTGAGGGATCGCAGCATACTGTCCGAGAAAACGAATTACCATTGAATCGATATTTGGTGTTTGATAAATAATTGCATCACAAGCTTCACCAAACTCAGTTAACTTTTGCTTATCATTGTAAGCACCATCAATAGTGAAATCAGCCATTTTAGTAATATCTGGTTGAGAATGATCGACATAAACACCAACATTAAAGCCAGCTTTTTTGGCAGCGGCAATCATTGCTACCCCGTTCCGGTTAATACCAATAATCCCTAAAGTACTGCCAGGAAAAATTGTACTACTCATTTGATTCCCCTCTCCACATTATAATTAATCTTCCATAAAGGTTACTTTACCATCTGCTAATGACTTAATCCGTGCCAATGATTCAACACGAATACCACGATCTTTTAACTCTTGGGCCCCCGGTTGGAAACTCTTTTCAATCACAATTCCAGCACCAGCAACATCGACACCTGCTTGATCAGCAATCTCTAACATTCCTTCAACTGCTTGACCATTAGCTAAGAAATCATCAATCATTAGGATCTTATCGTTTGGGTCAACATACTTTTTAGAAATAGAAATTCGATTAGTTGTTTTTTTAGTGTATGAATATACATCAGCAGTATACATGTTCTGATTAAGGGTTAAACTCTTATGCTTTCGTGCAAAAATTACTGGAATCTTAAGTGCTAGACCAGTCATTACTGCTGGGGCAATTCCAGAAGACTCAACCGTCCAAATTTTAGTAATACCCTCATCAGCAAATAACTGAGCAAACTCTTGTCCTACCTTAAACATCAATTCTGGATCAACTTGATGATTAAGAAAGGCATCAACCTTTAAAACATTACCGGGAAGGACCGTTCCGTATTTTTTAATCTTTTCTTGCAATTCCTTCATAATGTAACCCCCTCTTGATTACTTATCATAATTATATAACTTATATGTTTGAATGACTGAAATAAGCTTTCGTGCGTAATTTGGATCAGTGGCATAACCAGATTGTTGTAATCCTTTTGCAGCTTCCTCATAATTGGTAGCTTTAACAACCCGATCATAATTTTGCTGATTCATATCCGTTCCCTGAAGCATTAGCCGGGTATGATCCTTAATTGAATCATCCCAACTATTATAAACACGGAACCGATCCTTAATAACAATCCATTTACCGCCAACATATTCTTTAGTCGTCATGACTTTTGAATTAGCACCGGTCCCTTTAATTCCAAAAAGATTATGGTACTCGGTAGACAACTTACTTGTCCCCCAATTGGATTCAAGGATCGCCTGGGCAATTGTAATAGATGCATACACATGATAAGTATTCTGCATTGCTTGAGCCTCTGGAGCAACTTGTTTAATAAATAACTCCTTTGCCTCACGATCACGTTTCAAGGCAGCTTGTTCAATCCGTTGTTGGTTCCAAATTCGGTAAAAATGATGACCAACGTAAACACCTAAAAATAAAATAATAATGACTAATAACCAAACGAAAATATTCCCCTGCGATTTTTTCTTTCTCGTTTTTTTCCGGCGCCGTTTTGCCAAAATCATGCCTCCCTTATTTCCTACTAACTATTGATTGTAGCAAAATAAGCTTTGTTTGGGAGAATATTTTATCATTTTAAATTTAAAATACAAAAGGAATTGGAATAATCCAACCCCCTTAGTGAATTTTATTCAACTATTTTAGTGGAACTGCATCCCACCATCAACAATGATTGTTTGACCAGTGATGTAGTTTGAATCAGGTCCAGCTAAGAAGCCAACCGCATTAGCAACATCCTCTGGTTCAGAGAGGCGTTTCAACGCAATATTCTTAGCAAATGTTTGCATTCCCCATTCATCGCTCTTACCGGCATTCTTTCCTACTTGGTGGGCAATGTCAAACATCATTGGTGTCTTAACAATACCAGGAGCATAAGCATTAACTGTGATTCCTTCGTCAGCTAAGTCACGGGCTGCAACTTGCGTAATCCCACGAATAGCAAACTTAGTACCAGAATAAAGGGCAAGGTTTGGATTACCAACAACCCCAGCTTGTGAAGTAGCGTTAATAATCTTTCCACCATGACCTAACTTCTTAAATGCTTTATGAGCAGCTTGGATTCCCCAAAGAACACCACCAACATTTACACCATAAACCTTTTCAAATTGTTCTGGAGTAATGGTGTCGATTGGTGTAGTTGGGCCAAGGCCAGCATTGTTGACAATAACATTTAAGTCGCCAAAATGATCAACAGTCTTTTCAACTGCAGCAAATACAACGTCACGGTCAGAAACATCAGCAACAAGTGGCAATGCTTCGCCACCCTTTTCTTCAAGTTCCTTAGCTGTTTGCTGTAACTTATCTTCTTCCAAAGCAACTAGAGCAACAGAAAAGCCATCGTTAACTAAGCGTTCTGCAATTGCCTTGCCGATTCCTTGACTACCACCTGTAACTAAAGCAACTCTTTTTGCCATAATTCATGCCTCCTACAATTAGCGTAAGCGTTTACATCATCTTTATTATACGTCTTTTTATCAAAAGAAAAAAGAAATTTGTACACTTAATTGTATAAAAAAAGAAGTTGGATAAAATCCAACTTCTTTTTTGGAAGCGATAAATCGAATATTAACGCTTACTGAATTGAGCAGCCTTACGAGCCTTCTTAAGACCTGGCTTACGACGTTCCTTCATACGAGGGTCACGAGTCAATAGACCGGCCTTCTTTAAGGCGTCACGGAAGTCAGGGTCAACGGCGAGCAATGCACGGGCGATACCGTGACGTACTGCACCAGCTTGACCAGAGAAACCTCCACCATTAACGTTAGCTAAAACATCGTATTGACCATCAGTCTTAGTTACGTTAAATGGTTGGTTAACGATAGCACGTAAGTTGGCAAATGGAATGTAGTCTTCAATTGCCTTGCCGTTCATTGTAATCTTACCAGAACCTGGTACTAAGCGAACACGCGCAGTAGCGTCTTTACGCCGACCAGTACCACTGTATTGAACTTGTTGAGCCAATTCCATTCCCTCCTTAAATTAAGTTAGTAATATCGAGTGCTTCAGGCTTTTGTGCTGCATGACTGTGGTCTTCACCAGCGTAGACATGAAGCTTTAAGCCCATCTTATGACCAAGAGAGTTGTGTGGAAGCATACCCTTGATAGAGTGTTCCAATAACTTTTCTGGTTCCTTAGCACGGAAGTCACCGGCAGTCCGTTGCTTCAAACCACCAGGGTAGTCTGAGTGACGGTAGTACATCTTTTGAGATGATTTCTTACCAGTTAACTTAACTTGCGCAGCATTGATAACGATAACGTAATCACCAGTATCAACGTGTGGAGTGTATGTTGGCTTGTTCTTACCACGCAAAATGGATGCTACAGCAGATGAAAGACGACCCATTGGGACATCCTTAGCATCGACAACGTACCACTTGCGATCAACTTCACCAGGTTTTGCAATGTATGTCGTTCTCACGATTAAGTCCTCCAATTTTGTTTTTCTTTTACATATAATAGTGTACCGAGTTATTAGATGGAAAAGAAATACCAAGTGCTAGTATACCTTGTTCCTTGCTCTTCGTCAAATACTTTCCTGATCATTCCCGTAATCTACTGAAACTAGATAGAGACCACTTGCAGGAGCCGTCATCCGTGCCTGTGTTCGATCCTTAGCTGCTAAGACTCGTTTTACATCATCAACTGGCCGCTGCTTACTTCCAATCTCTAAAAGGAAAGCAACCATAATCCTAATCTGATTATATAAAAAGCCATTCCCCGTAAAGTCAAAGACAACTTCATTTCTTAGTTCATCACGTCTAATCTTAATCGCATAAACCGTTCTTACGTTACTCTTCGCCTGGCTTCCTGATGCTACAAAACTGGTAAAATCGTGTTCACCGATAAAGTCCTGAGCCGCTTTTCGCATTAAATCTAAGTCCAATGGATATTTAAAATGAGCTGTGTAATTTCTCTTAAATGGATTAACAAATTCACCCTGATCTACCCGATAACGGTAGGTTTTATCGTGAGCACTATAGCGAGCATGAAAGTTACTATCCACTAATTCTGCCTTTTTTATTAAAATATCGAGTGGCAGAATACTATTTAATGCCTTTCGCATTGACTCATTACTTAAATGATACGGAATATCAAAATGAGCTACCTGGTTTAACGCATGAACTCCAGCATCAGTTCTTCCAGAGCCGATTACGGGAATTTCAGGTGTCGGATGCTTAGCAATTTTATTAACCGCATTTTTTAGTACCTGTTCAACAGTTCGTTTATGAGGCTGAATCTGAAAACCAGAGAAGTTTGCCCCATCATATGCAAACGTTATTTTGTAGCGATACACAATCAAAAACCTTCCTCACTAAATTAAGTTTAATATACCAATTCCAACATCGACAACTAACATTAAGAGCAATGCAATATTGTCACCCTTACGCCACCGTAATTGCCGATATTGAGTCCGCTGACGATCAAGTGAATATCCACGAGCTTCCATTGCAATTGCAAGGCCTTCAGAATGTTGAAGTGAATTTACGAATAACGGAATCACGACCGGCAAAAGATGTTTTAACCTTGTTATTAGATTACCCTGGTGAAAATCCATTCCCCGTGAACGTTGTGCATCCATAATTACTTTGATATCAGACATAATCGTTGGCACAAACCTTAATGCAATTGATAACATCAGTGAAATTTTATCAACTGGAACCTTCAACCATTTAAGGGGATAAATTAACCATGAAAATGCACTTGCCAGCTGAAGCGTTGGTGTAGTAGTAGTTAAAACGGTAGACGCAGTAATAATTACAGTAAACCGATAAAAAATTAGAAACGCATTTTTTATTCCATCACTTGTAACCGATATCCAACCAAAATGCCAATACATCTGTCCCCCACTACTAAATAAGACCTGAAGGCAAACCGTAATTAAAATAATAATTAAAAATGGTTTCAATCCTGCCCAATACATTTTAAGGGGTACGCGACTCATAATTAGGACTGCGAGTAAAACTAACGAGACCCAAAGTGCGGGCCATAGATGGTTAGCGAAAAAGACACTAATTACATACCAAATGCAAAGAATTAATTTGGTTCGTGCGTCTAAGCGATGAATCGGCGAACTAAGTGGAACATAGCTCCCAAAAACAACCATGTTACTCATTAGCCCTACCCCCATTTTTTAACTGCTTAATAAGCTCCATTGATAATTCATCAATTGACAATGGTAAATTACTTAATCCTATTTCCCGGGAAATCTGAACGCTTTTAGGTGCCAATAATTTACTCTTTTTTAACATGGTTTGACTCTTAAAAAATTCCTGTGGGCTACCATCAAATGTAATTTCCCCATTATGAAGGGCTACTATTTGAGTTACTAGAGAAGTTATCATTTCAAGATAATGAGTAATCATAATAATCGTGACTCCGCGCTGATTTAAGTCTGTAAGAATACTTAGGAGCTGTTTAACCGATAATGAATCTAATCCCACAGCAGGCTCGTCCAAAATTAATACTTCCGGATTCATTGCCAGCACTCCAGCAATTGCTACGCGCCGCTTTTGTCCGCCAGACAATGAAAACGGAGAACTATTAAGCATTTTAGAATTTAATTGAACAGTTTCTAAGGCCTTCATAACTGCATCATCAATTTTAGATTGGCTCCACCCCAGATTACGTGGGCCAAATTCTAAATCTTCACGAACAGTTTGAGCAAATAATTGGCGTTCAGGAAATTGAAAAACAAAACCAATATTTCGTCGAAAAATTTCTTGCTCTTTTTTAGAGGTTTGACTATTAAGAAAATGATTATTAACAATAACTTGCCCTGATGTTGGTTGTGTTAAGGCATCGATTAAATTCACTAAAGTAGATTTACCACTACCCGTTTGCCCTACTAGGACGGTAAATGCTCCATCATCAATTTTTAAATTAATATTATTCAATGCCTGGTATTCCATGGGAGTTTCCGGTTGATAGGTAAAACTAACATTTTTTAATTCAATTTTTGTTTTAGCCATCTAACCATTTCCTCCGTTTTTAAATATTTATCAGGCACATTAATTCCTGCACTAATTAATTTTTCCCTTATTTGTTCACCAGCTGCCGGTGCTAGTTGAAGTTCTTTTAATAACTTACGGTTTGATAAAACTTCCTCAGTAATACCATTTGCTAACACTTTACCCTGATCAAGAACTAAAACGTGATCGGCTAGTTCTGCTTCATTTAAATCATGAGTAATCATAATAATCGTATAGTGACCGTCATCATGAAGCTTTCTTAATAACTTCATGATTGATTCTCTTCCCATTGGATCAAGCATACTCGTTGCCTCATCCAAAACAATTATTTGGGGTCTGACCGCTAAAACACCAGCAATTGCTATCCGTTGCTTTTGCCCACCAGAAAGATCGGAAATTAAACTATTTTCATACTTTGTCATTCCAACCGTCGCTAAAGCACGTTTAATTATCATTGGCATTTTTTCAGGTACAACATTATAATTCTCCAAGCCAAAAGCAACATCTTCTGCAACTGTTGAACCCACAAATTGATTTTCTGGATTCTGAAATACCATTCCAACAAGCTTATGAACTTCTTCTAAATTTTGCTCATTTACTACTAAATTATCAATTGTAATTTGCCCCTTATTAGGCTGAAGGAGTCCATTAAGAAGTCGCATAATAGTACTTTTGCCACTTCCGTTATGACCAACAATAGAAATCCATTTATTAGTGGGTAAAGTAAAAGACTGATCATCTATCAATATTTTTGGGGAATTCGGATATTTGAATGTAACGTGGTTAAATTTAATCTCTCGCATCTTTTTTATCCTTTACATTAATACTTATTATTTTAACAGAGAAATTAAAAGAATTTAAAAATAAAAAATCACTTACCAAAGAAGTGCACGGTCTCCCGCATTCAAGCTAGACTAGGGATAATAATCCCACCATCGTAACGCTCTATACTTCAGTGATAGTGATTCTTTATTACGTATTAATAAACTTTGATTAACGAAATGTTAGTCAACGAATTCTAAGATAACCATCTTAGCACCGTCACCACGACGAGGCATAGTCTTCAAAATCCGTGTGTAACCACCATTACGTTCAGCATACTTAGGTGCCAATTCTTCAAATAAGTTTTGAAGAGCAGATTGGATACGAATGTTGTCGCCATCTTCCTTAACATCAGCAACAACGTTCCGAACAAAAGCAGCTGCCTTACGACGTGAAGCTAAATCGCCACGCTTTGCAAGGGTAATCATTTGGTCAGCAGTCTTACGAACTTCCTTAGCACGAGCTTCGGTAGTAGTAATACGACCATTAACAATTAAATCAGTAGTTAAATCACGTAATAAAGCCTTACGTTGTGAACTTGTACGTCCTAATTTACGGTAACTCATGAAGTTGTCCCTCCTTTTCCATTGGTTTGATTAATTAATCATCTTGACGGAATGAAACGCCGAGATCGTTTAATTTCAGCTTAATTTCTTCAAGTGACTTTTGGCCTAAGTTCCGCACTTTCATCATGTCAGCTTCGGTCCGATCGGATAATTCCTTAACAGTATTAATACCCGCACGCTTAAGACAGTTATAAGAACGAACAGAAAGATCCAATTCTTCAATCGTCATTTCAAGCATCTTTTCTTTATGGGTTTCTTCCTTTTCAACCATTACTTGTGCATTTTGAGCCTCTTCAGTAAGGTTAACAAACATTGCCAAGTGTTCAGTTAAAATTTTTGCACCCAAGCTAACAGCTTCAGTCGGTGTTAATGAACCATCAGTCCAAACATCTAAGGTTAGTTTATCGTAATCATTACGTTGACCAACCCGAGCATTTTCAACTGTGTAGTTAACACGTTCAATCGGGGTATAAATGGAATCGATCGGCAATACACCAATTGCAAGATCATCCATTCGAGCTTTGTTATCATTTGCAGAAAGATATCCACGCCCTTTATCAGCGGTCATCTTGATGTGTAATTCGGCACCATCTGCAACGGTAGCAATATACAAGTCAGGATTAAGAACCTTAACGTCACTATCGCCTTGAATATCACCGGCGGTAACTTCAGCAGGACCCTTAACATCAATTTCAAGATCCTTTTGTTCTTCTGAATCAAGTTTCAGAGAAACCTTCTTCAAGTTCAAAATGATTTGGGTTACGTCTTCAGTAACACCTTCAACAGTACTGAATTCATGTAAAACACCATCAATTTGAATACTAGTGATGGCAGCACCAGGTAAAGATGCTAGTAAAACTCGTCTTAATGAATTACCAAGTGTAGTTCCATAACCACGTTCGAGTGGTTCAACAACGAACTTACCGTAGCTATCAGTTTCTTCAACCTTGTGAATGTTTGGCTTTTCAAATTCGATCATTCTATCTCTGTACCCCTTTCAAACGCAGTTCGTATTTTAGACTAAAAGGCCATTGGTGGATTCGTAACTCCAGCAATGTCAATTAAACACGACGACGCTTTGGAGGACGAGAACCATTATGAGGAACTGGAGTTACATCACGAATAGCAGTAACTTCCAAACCAGTAGCTTGAAGAGCACGGATAGCTGATTCACGACCAGAACCTGGCCCCTTAACTTCAACTTCGACAGTCTTCATACCGTGTTCCATAGCTTGCTTTGCAGCAGCTTCAGAAGCCATTTGGGCAGCGAAAGGAGTTGACTTCCGTGAACCCTTAAAGCCTAATACACCAGCTGATGACCAAGCAACAGCGTTACCTTGAACATCGGTAATCATGATCAAAGTGTTATTAAATGTTGAGTGAATGTGTGCAACACCAGTTTCAACATTCTTTTTTGCACGACGCTTACGCGTACCTTTTTTGGTTGCCATATTAAGTACTAACCTCCTTTATATTAAAATAAAATTACTTCTTCTTGTTAGCAATAGTAACTGCCTTACCCTTACGAGTACGTGCATTGTTCTTAGTGTGTTGACCACGAACTGGTAAACCACGACGGTGACGCATTCCACGGTATGAACCAATTTCTTGGAGCCGCTTAATGTTTAAAGTAACTTCACGACGTAAGTCACCTTCAACTTGGTATTGGTCAACTTGAGTACGGATTTGTTCTTCTTGTTCAGGAGTCAAATCACGAACACGGATATCCTCTGAAACACCAGCATCCTTCAAAATCTTTTGAGCACGAGTGTTACCGATTCCGTAAATGTATGTTAAGCCGATTACGATTCGCTTGTCACGAGGTAAATCGACACCTGCGATACGAGCCATTTATTTACACCTCCATCCTTATTTAAATAAATTACTTGCCTTGGCGTTGCTTGTGCTTAGGATTAGCAGAGCAAATAACCATAACACGTCCATGACGCTTTACGATCTTGCAGTGTTCGCACATCCGCTTGACTGATGGTCTTACTTTCATTTTATTAATCCTCCTAGAGAGTTACTGTTTAATTTCTACTTAAACCGGAAAGTGATCCGACCCTTGGTCAAATCATATGGTGACATTTCTACTTTAACACGATCACCTGGCAAAATCTTAATATAATGCATACGGATCTTACCAGAAACGTGTGCTAAAATTTCTGCACCATTTTCCAATTCAACTTTAAACATCGCATTAGGTAAGGTTTCTGTAATCTTACCTTCAACTTCAATCACATCGGCTTTTGCCACAATTGGTTCCTCCTTGCATAACCAAGAAATGACGTAAAAACGGTGGAAAATAGTATTATTTTCCACTGTAAGCTATATAAACCTTACAAAGTTTAGCATAACTATGTAAACTTCGCAAGGTTTAACAGCTTAAAGGTTATCTAATACCTTCTTAACATCTTCATAAACCTTGTCAATATCTTGTTGACCATCGATTGTGTACAAAACACCTTTCTTTTGGTAGTAATCTACCAGTGGTGTATTTAACTTGATGTTAACATCTAACCGATTTTTTACGGTTTCAGGTTTATCATCATCACGTTGGTAAAAATCATGATGACCACAAACATCACAAGTACCTTCAACCTTAGGTGGGTTGTAAAGACGGTGATAAGTTGCACCACAATTACGACAGATAAATCGACCACTTAGTCGTTCTACCAATACATCTGGTTCGACGTGAATATTGATAACCGCATCTAGTTGCCGATTACTTTCCGCCAGCATCTTATCCAAAGCAGCTGCTTGGTTAAGATTACGTGGGAAGCCATCTAACATGAAACCATTTTTCGTATCATCTTTTGAAAGACGTTCCTTAACGATACCATTGGTCACTTCATCAGGAACAAGTTCTCCCTTATCAATGTACTTCTTAGCTTCAATTCCCATTGGCGTTTCATTCTTAATTGCTGCCCGGAAAATATCTCCGGTAGAAATGTGAGGAATATCAAAATCCTCAACAATCTTTTGAGCTTGAGTACCCTTACCGGCACCTGGCAGGCCCATTAAAACGAGATTCATTGTCATTATAATTCTCCCCCTTCAGGTCTTGGTCCACGAATAAATCCAATATATTCACGTTTCATTGTCAAACCAGTCAATTGACGAACAACATCAAGAGCAATTTGAACAATAATTAGTAAACTCGTACCACCTAATCCAATTGATTGGCTTAGGTTCCATACATTGCTGGCAACCAATGGAATTAACGAGATTAATCCCAAGAAAAGTGAACCAACAGTGCTTAACCGCATTAATAATGCTGAAACATATTGCTGAGTACCTTTTCCAGGACGAACACCTGAAATGTAACTTCCTTGTTTCTGCAAGTTCTCCGCAAGTTTTTCTGGATTGACTTGAACAAAGGCGTAGAAGAAGGTAAATACAACAATTAAGAAAATGTATAATGTAATCCCTGGTCCAGATTGCATATTAAAAATTGTAGATAATACTTGGTACCAGGTGTCTCCACCATGATTTTGTTGAAATGCCATCAAGATTGTTTGTGGTGTAGAAATAAATGAACCAGCAAAAATAACTGGAATAACACCAGAAACATTAATCTTTAATGGTAAATAACTACTAGCAGGTGAAGTTGTAGTCCGTCGAGTATACTGAATTGGTAAGCGTCGTTCAGCTTGCTGTACCCAAGTAACAAATGCAACGATAATAATCAATGCAATCGCAACTAATGCAACAAATCCAATTCCCATCCAAAGAGCTGATCCAGATTCACCAGCAATTTGATCCTGCCAAAGTTGATAAATTCCACCTGGCATTTGGGCAACAATACCAGCAAAGATCAACATAGAAACACCGTTTCCTAATCCTCGCTCAGTAATCATATCCCCCATCCAAGTAGCAAACATTGTACCAGCCGTAAGGATTAATCCAATAGTTAAGTACGTTGTTGGCGTTGGATGATTGACAAGTTTAATTGAACTTAAAGCATTAAAACCTGCCGTTATCCCAATTGACTGAATAAATCCAAGAACAATTGTTAGCCACCGGGTTGCTTGATTCAATTTTCGCCGACCAACTTCACCTTGTTTACTCCATTCAACAAATCGTGGAACAATATCCATTTGCAGTAATTGAACAACAATTTGCGCAGTGATATATGGGGAAACCCCCATTGCAAACAATGAGTAATTTTCAAGCCCACCACCACTAAAGGTATTCAGGATTGAAGCCAATCCAGTCGATGAAATTTCCTGCAAAGCAGCAGCATTAACCCCAGGAACTGTGATCGCCGCCCCAATCCGGTAAACAATTAATACAAATAAAGTAAAGAATATTTTTTTTCGAATATCCTTAACTTTAAATGCATTTTTGACGGCTGTAAACAATTACATCACCTCAGTTTTACCGCCAGCAGCTTCGATAGCTGATACTGCTGAAGCAGAAAACTTATTAGCCTTTACTGTTAACTTCTTAGTAAGCTTTCCGCTACCAAGAACCTTAACACCGCTCTTTAAGTTCTTAACAATACCGCTTTCCATCAACAATTGTGGAGTAACTTCAGTACCATCTTCGAACCGGTCCAAAGTACTTAAGTTAACAATAGCGTATTCCTTACGGTTAATATTAGTGAAACCACGCTTTGGAATTTGCCGGTAAAGTGGCATTTGGCCCCCTTCAAAGCCCAAACGTGTCTTACCATGAGCCTTTTGACCCTTAGTACCACGTCCAGAAGTAAAACCATGACCAGATGAAAGGCCACGACCCTTACGAAGACGCTTTGAACGAGAACCTGCAGCAGGTTTTAATTCGTTTAACTTCATTTAGTAGGCACCTCCTTATTATTTAGTTGTAATTACTTAACTTCTTCAATAGAAACTAAGTGAGCAATCTTAAAGATTTGGCCACGTGTTGCAGCGTTATCTGGCAAAATAACAGAACTGTTAATCTTACCAAGACCCAATGCCTTCACAGTCCGACGTTGAGTAGGCTGACGGTGGGCAACACTGTGGATTAAAGTAACTTTAACTTGAGCCATAATTAGTGCCCTCCTTATTCTGCTAAGTGGTCTACAGAAACGCCACGAAGTTTAGCAACTTCTTCAGCGCTCTTCAATTGCTTCAAACCTTCAAATGTTGCACGAACAACGTTAACAGGAGTGTTTGAACCAAGACGCTTTGAAGTAACATCGGCTACACCGGCAAGGTCCATAACGTTACGAACCGCACCACCGGCAGCAACTCCAGAACCTTCAACAGCTGGCTTCAACATAATCTTTCCACCACCGTATGTACCGATAACTTCGTGTGGAATAGTAGTACCAACGATAGGAACAGTGATCAGGTTCTTTTCAGCAGCAGCTTGAGCCTTACGGATAGCTTCTGGAACTTCTTGAGCTTTACCAGTACCAAAACCAACATGGCCCTTACGATCGCCGACGATAACTAAAGCGGCAAAACGCATCCGACGACCACCCTTAACAACCTTGGTAATCCGGTTGATGGCAACAACTTGATCGTCTAAGTCCAACTTTGCTGGATCAATGAATTCTGATGATGTCATTGCAGGTTATTCCTCCTTTTCCTTAGAATTTAAGTCCGTTTTCACGAGCAGCTTCAGCTAATGCTTGAACACGACCATGGTAAAGGTATCCACCACGATCAAAAACAACATTAGTGATGTTCTTAGCAGCAGCACGCTTGGCAATTAATTCACCAACACCACTAGCTTGTTCAGTCTTGCTCTTTCCACTAACTTCACTGTCAATTGTGGAGGCACTTGCGAGCGTCACACCCTTTACGTCATCAATTAATTGAGCGTAAATGTTTTTGTTTGAACGGTAAACACTTAAGCGTGGGCGCTCCGCAGTACCAGAAATCTTACCGCGAACGCGCATATGACGACGTTGACGGATCTTATTCTTATCTGGTTTAGAAATCACAACAGTCACCTCTTAATATAAAATTTAGTTTAATTTGTAGATAATAACTAAGTAGTAATGAAATATTACTTACCAGTCTTACCTTCCTTACGAATAATGTGTTCGTTTTCGTAACGAATACCCTTACCCTTGTATGGTTCAGGTGAACGAACGGCACGAACTAAGGCAGCAAAATCACCAAGATGTTGCTTGTTGATTGAGCTTAATTCAATAGTAGTGTTGTCAGGAACCTTAATATCAACATCTTCTGGCTTGTCCATTTCAACTGGTTGGGAGTAACCAACAGTTAAAATAAGCTTGTTACCCTTAAATTGAGCACGGTAACCAACACCGACAAGCTTCAAGGTCTTACTAAATCCGTTAACAACACCTTCAACCATGTTATTGACATTTGCACGGGTAGTTCCGTGAATCATCTTAACTTGGTTGCTGTCATCATCACGATCAAACTTTACAACGTTACCTTCAACGCTCATCTTGATCAATGGTGAAATTTCACGACTTAAAGTACCCTTAGGTCCCTTTACAGTCACAACATTACCTTGTTGAGAAATTTCTACACCTTCTGGTAGATCAATTTCCTTGTAACCAATACGACTCATGCTTGCACCTCCTAACTTAATTTATTTAATTACCAGATGTAGGCGATAACTTCGCCACCAATTTTCTTGGCGCGAGCAACCTTGTCAGTCACAACACCTTCAGATGTTGAGATAATGGCAATCCCTAATCCGTTGAGAACCTTTGGCACTGCGTCAGCCTTAACATATGTACGAAGACCAGGCTTAGAAATCCGCTTTAATCCGGAAATAACCCGTTGACCATCGTTACCATACTTTAAGAAGACACGAATGATGCCTTGCTTGTTATCGTCAACGTATTCAACATCGCGAATGAAACCTTCATTCTTTAAGATTTCAGCGATGTCCTTCTTCATCTTTGATGCAGGTGCTTCTACTGATTCGTGTTGAGCCATATTAGCGTTACGAATACGAGTTAAGAAATCTGCGATTGGATCACTCATAGACATCGATGTTTTCCTCCTTTTGTCGGTGATTTGTTTACCAGCTAGCCTTCTTTAAACCAGGAATTTGTCCCTTGTGGGCAAGTTCTCGTAAGCAAAGCCGGCATAAGTGGAATTTACGGTAAACTGAGTGCGGACGTCCACAACGTGCACAGCGTGTGTATTCACGACTTGAGAACTTAGCTGGACGGTTGCACTTAGCAATCATTGATTTTTTAGCCAATTTGTGGAACCTCCTTTATTTAGCGAACGGCATACCAAGTTGAGCCAATAATTCGTGTGATTCTTCATCAGTTTGTGCAGTTGTAACAATGACAACATCCAAACCACGAACACGGTTAACCTTATCAAAATCAATTTCAGGGAAGATTAATTGTTCACGGATACCCAAAGTGTAGTTACCACGGCCATCAAATGACTTATTGCTTACACCATGGAAATCACGAACACGAGGTAATGAAACATTAATCAACTTATCCAAGAAATCATACATGCGTTCACCACGTAAAGTGACCTTAGCACCAATTGACATACCTTCACGAAGACGGAATCCGGCAATTGATTTCTTAGCCTTAGTAATCAAAGGCTTTTGACCAGAAATTAATCCTAATTCTTCAACGGCTTCATCAAGGTTCTTTGAGTTGGTAGTAGCGTCACCAACACCCATGTTCAAGACAATCTTGTCAATCTTAGGTGCTTGCATGATTGATGAATAGTTAAACTTTTCAATCAATGCTGGACGGATTTCACTTTCGTACTTAGCTTTCAAACGATTTTCCATTGGAAGTTATTCCTCCTTTCGTAATTAATTTTAGTCGATAGTCTTGCCGGACTTCTTGGCAAAACGAACCTTCTTACCATCAACGAACTTGAAACCAACACGGGTTGGTTCGTTAGTAGAAGGATCAATCAGCATAACATTTGAAGCACTGATAGCAGCTTCAGTATCAATAACTCCACCATTAGGGTTTGAGTTACTTGGCTTTTGGTGTTTCTTAACCATGTTAATGCCTTCAACGATCACACGGTTAGCAGAAGCAATGGTCTTCTTTACAGTACCTTCCTTGCCCTTGTCCTTACCGGCGATAACGCGAACTTTGTCACCTGTTTTAATGAACATGTTGATAGTGCACCTCCTTATTTTTGGGTAAATCTTACAGAACTTCTGGAGCTAATGAAACGATCTTCATGAAGTCATCTCCACGAAGTTCACGAGCAATTGGGCCAAAAATACGGGTACCCTTAGGGCTCTTATCGTTGTTAATCAAAACAGCGGCGTTTTCATCAAACTTGATGTATGAACCATCCTTACGGTGTAGACCTTGCTTAGTCCGTACTACAACAGCCTTAACAACGTCACCCTTTTTGACAACGCCACCTGGTGTTGCCTGTTTTACAGTAGCAACAATAATATCACCAATGTTACCTGTTTTTACTCGGGAACCACCTAAAATCTTGATTACCAAGATTTCACGGGCACCGGAGTTATCAGCGACCTTCAACCGACTTTCTTGTTGAATCACGGTTAATGTCCTCCTTCCATCTTTGAATAAGAATTAGAATACGAAATTTAGAGTTATCTGCTAATTAAAGGGTAGCAGCCTTTTCGACAATCTTTACAAGACGGAAACGCTTCTTTGCAGATAATGGACGTGTTTCCATGATTTGTACAGTGTCGCCAGTCTTAGCTTCGTTGTTTTCGTCGTGTGCGTAGTACTTCTTTGAGTACTTAACACGCTTGCCGTAAATTGGGGCACTCTTGTAAGTATCAATCACAACAGTGATAGTCTTATCCATTTTATCGGAAACAACGCGGCCTTGATAAACCTTACGTGCATTACGTTCTTCACTCATGCGCTAATCCTCCTTTTCGTATTCTTTATTTATTTAATTCTTGTTGACGAAGAACTGTCTTAACCCGGGCAATGTCTTTGCGTACTTGCTTAAGACTTGCAGTGTTTTCCAATTGGCCGGTTGCTAATTGGAAACGTAAGTTAAATAATTGCTCCTTCAGTTCCTTTTCACGGTCAAGTAGCTTCTCAGTGGTTAATCCATTCAGTTCTTGTACGTAATCTTTACTTTTCATTAGATTGTCCACCTACTTCCTCACGTTTTACGATCTTAGTGCGAACTGGCAACTTGTGACCGGCAAGACGTAAAGCTTCACGAGCAGTTTCTTCAGATACACCTGCTACTTCGAACATTACCTTGCCACGCTTAACTGGGGCAACCCAACCTTCTGGGGCACCCTTACCATTACCCATCCGGACACCGACACCTTTGCTAGTGTAGGAAAGTTGAGGGAAGATCTTAATCCAAACCTTACCACCACGCTTCATGTAACGGGTAATAGCGATACGAGCAGCTTCAATTTGACGGTTACTGATCCAGTGGGAATCCAATGCTTGTAAACCGAATTCACCGAATGAAACAGTCTTACCACCTTTAGCTTCACCACGCATGTGGCCACGTTGAACCTTACGGTGCTTAACTCGCTTAGGTACTAGCATGTTTACTTCCCTCCTTCTTCATCGTTGTTCTTCTTGGTTGGCAAAACTTCACCACGGTAGATCCAAGTCTTTACACCAAGAACACCGTATGTAGTGTTAGCTTCATCCCAAGAGTAATCAATGTCAGCACGTAATGTGTGCAAAGGAACAGTTCCGTCAGAGTATGATTCAACCCGTGACATATCAGCACCATTCAAACGACCAGCAACTTGAGTTTTAATACCCTTAGCACCGGCACGCATTGCACGTTGCATAGCACCACGCATTGCACGACGGAATGCGATACGTGCTTCCAATTGACGAGCGATGCTTTCACCAACAAGGTGTGCATCCAAGTCTGGCTTCTTGATTTCCACAATGTTAATGTGGACACGCTTACCAGTTAACTTGTTTAATTCCTTACGAAGTGCTTCAACTTCTGAACCACCCTTACCAATAACCATACCAGGCTTGGCAGTATGAATTGAAACGTTTACGCGGTTAGCAGCACGTTCAATTTCAACGGTTGATACTGAGGCATCAGCAAGTCGCTTTTCAATGTACTTACGGATCCGAAGGTCTTCGTTTAAGTAGTTAGCAAAATCTTTTTCTGCGTACCACTTAGCAGTCCAGTCGCGAATGACCCCAACACGAAAACCATTAGGATTGATCTTTTGACCCACTATTCATTCCTCCTATCGTTCTGTAACAACCACTGTGATGTGACTAGTCCGCTTATTAATTGGTGAAGCGGAACCCTTGGCACGTGGACGGAACCGCTTAAGGGTTGGTCCTTCGTTTGCAAATGCTTCGCTAACTACAAGTGAAGCACGATCCAAGTCAAAGTTATTTTCAGCGTTTGCAACAGCAGATTTTAATACTTTTTCAACATCTGAAGCGGCACCACGAGGAGTGAACTTCAGAATAGCAAATGCTTCGGCAACGCTCTTACCGCGAATAGCGTCTAAAACAAGACGAACCTTCCGTGCAGAAACACGAACCATCTTAGCAGTTGCCTTAGCGGATGTAATGTTTTCAGCCATGTCTATTGTTCACCCTCCTTACTTAGTTGCCTTGTCATCAGTTGCGTGACCATGGAAAGTCCGTGTTGGAACAAATTCACCAAGCTTGTGACCAACCATATCTTCTTGTACGTAAACTGGCACATGCTTACGACCATCATATACAGCGAAAGTATAACCGATAAAACTTGGGAAAATTGTTGAACGACGTGACCATGTCTTGATGACGGTTTTCTTATCAGAACCTTCTTGTTCCTTAACCTTCTTTAATAGAGAAGCGTCAGCGAAAGGTCCTTTCTTCAAACTACGACCCATTTAGTGTACCTCCTCTCGGGTATTTGAGCGATATTTAATCTTAACGAGTATGTGGACCGCGCTTCCGACCACGAACAATGAACTTGTTTGAACGAGCCTTGTGTGAACGAGTCTTCTTACCAGCGGTCTTCTTACCCCATGGAGACAGAGGAGATGGTAAACCAACAGGTTGCTTACCTTCACCACCACCATGTGGGTGATCATTAGGGTTCATAACAGAACCACGAACGTGTGGACGTTGACCAGCATAACGAGTACGACCAGCCTTACCCTTAATAAGCAATGCATGTTCATCGTTACCAACAGTACCGATAGTAGCACGGCAAGTTGCGAGAACCATCCGAACTTCACCAGATGACAGACGAACAAGTACATACTTTTCTTCCTTACCAAGTAATTGAGCAGAAGCACCAGCTGAACGAGCTAATTGACCACCCTTACCTGGCTTTAATTCAATATTGTGAATAACAGTACCAACTGGGATGTTCTTCAATGGAAGAGCATTACCAACCTTGATATCAGCTTCCGGACCAGATTGAACTGTCATACCAACTTTAAGACCCTTAGGAGCGAGGATGTATGACTTAGTACCATCGGCGTAAACAAGCAAAGCAATGTTAGCAGTCCGGTTTGGATCGTATTCGATTGCCTTAACAGTTGCAGGTACATCATCCTTAATCCGCTTAAAGTCAATGATGCGGTATTGACGCTTTACACCACCACCACGGTGACGAACAGTAATGTGACCGTAACTGTTACGACCAGCCTTGTGCTTCAAAGGAGCCAATAATGACTTTTCTGGAGCTGACTTTGTAATTTCAGCAAAGTCATAACCGTTCATATTACGGCGACCGTTAGTAGTAGGTTTGTACTTACGAATTCCCACTATGTTTTCCTCCTTTTTTTAATGATTAGTTTTCACTGTCGTTAAACAGTTTGATTTCATTTGAATCGGCAGATAAAGTAACAATAGCCTTACGACGACGCTTAGTGTAACCAACGTAACGGCCTTGACGCTTCTTCTTACCCTTTAAGTTCATGATGTTTACCTTAACAACCTTAACACCAAAGATTTCTTCAACAGCATTCTTTACTTGTGTCTTAGTTGCTCGTAAATCAACATCGAATGTGTAACGCTTGTCGTCCATACCGGCCATTGAAGCTTCGGTAACTACTGGACGTAAGATAACTTCGCGCGCTTCCATTATGCGAGCACCTCCTCTACTTGAGAAAGAGCTGACTTAGTGATGACGATCTTTTGACTGTCAACAACGCTTAAGATGTTAACACCAGCTGGTGTAACAACATTGGCATTTGCCAAGTTGCGAGCAGACAAAGCAGCGTTCTTATCATCATCAGTAACAACAACCAGTACCTTTTCGGCAACCTTAAGGTTATCCATAACTCCTGCAAATTCCTTAGTCTTTGGTGCATCAAAGTTTAATGCATCAACAACAACTAATGCGTTGTCGAGAACCTTTTGGGAAAGGGCAGACTTAATAGCAAGTTGACGAACCTTGCGAGGAAGGTTGTACTTGTAAGAACGTGGAGTAGGTCCGAAGACGATACCACCACCACGGAATTGTGGTGAACGGATTGAACCTTGACGAGCACGACCAGTACCCTTTTGACGCCATGGCTTCTTACCACCACCGCTAACAGCTGAACGGTTCTTTACGGCATGTGTACCTTGACGCATTGCAGCACGTTGACGAAGAATGGCTTCGAATTCAGCATTTTCATTTGGTTCAATACCAAAAATGTCAGCATTCAAATCGATAGTACCGTTTTGGCTACCATCTTGCTTGTACAAATTAACGCTAGTCATTATTAACTTCCTCCTTTCTTAATTATTTATTGTGTTGCTTGCTCAGGCTCTTCTTAGTGTTAGCCTTCACAGAGTTCTTAATAGTAACGTATGACTTGTTAGCACCAGGAACGTTACCCTTAATTAAAAGAACATTGTTATCAAGATCAACCTTAACAACTTCAAGGTGTTGCATAGTGACAGTCTTGCCACCCATACGACCTGGTAACTTCATACCCTTGAAGACACGGTTAATGATTGGTCCTAATGAACCAGGACGACGGTGGTAACGAGAACCGTGTGACATAGGTCCACGTCTTTGGTTGTCCTTGTGAATGTTACCTTGGTAACCATGACCCTTTGTAACACCCGTAACGTCGACAGTTTCACCTTCATTGAAGACATCAGCCTTAACTTCGTCTCCAACCTTGATGTCATCCCCTAATTCAGCGTCACGGATTTCACCGATGAAGCGCTTAGGGGTCGTGTTTGCTTTTGCTGCATGACCTTGTTCAGGCTTGTTGCTCAAGATTTCGCGCTTGTCATCAAAACCAAGTTGAACAGCGTTGTAACCATCGTTTTCAACAGTCTTGATTTGCATAACAACGTTTGGTGTTACATCAATAACAGTAACTGGTACCAATTCACCGTTGTCAGTAAAAACTTGAGTCATCCCAACTTTTTTACCTAAGATTCCTTTGGCCATGAGTACACCTCCTAATAAGATTTAATTTAATTCAGAATAATAATTACAATTTAATTTCGATATCAACACCACTTGGAAGATCGAGCTTCATAAGTGAATCAACAGTCTTTGGTGTTGGATCAACAATATCAATCAAACGCTTGTGAGTGCGCATTTCAAATTGTTCCCGAGACTTCTTAAACTTGTGTGGTGAACGGAGAACAGTGTAGATAGTCCGTTCAGTTGGCAACGGGATAGGACCTGAAATTTGAGCACCTGTACGCTTTGCAGTTTCAACAATCTTATCTGCTGATTGATCAAGGATACGGTGTTCATAAGCCTTTAACCGAATACGAATCTTTTGTTTTGCCATTATATTCCCTCCTTCGTCAGATTTAAAATTTGACTAGCTCCGCGGAAATTACCGCCACATCCTGTGGCAAAGCGGCCGGGTGTGTCGCAACCTTCCGCATCATCGCTTCGCAGCTTAATTTCGTTTGGGGGTATATTAAATTATTCCCCTTGAACTCAAGCACCTATCCATAATACTAAAGAATGATTGTTATATCAACCTTTTTAAGAAATTAATTTCAATTTTTTCTTTACAAATTGATTGCAGGCCCGAAATTTTCTTGCAATAGTTTCTTTGTTTTTGCCGTGTTTGTTCTAACAAATGCTAAAATATGATCATTGTACAATCATTTTAAGGAGTTAGTTATGGAGTTTTCGTTTAAGAAAAGATCAGTAAAAAAGCTGTACCTTGAATACACAGTCCTTTTTCTCTTTCTTGCACTATGTATTTTCGGTACATATTTAATAACTGGTCATAGTTTTATTTGGAGTAAAGATGCATTAAATCAGCACCTCCCTCTTTTAGCCCAGTATCGTGAAGCAGTTATTAACTTCTTCCACCATCCAGGAACACTAAATTTCTGGTCTTGGCAATTCGGGTTAGGTTCCGATACTTTTCAAGTTTTTTCCTATTATAATATAGGAGATATTTTTTCGTACTTAGCGTTACTTTTCCCAGCGCATAAAATAACTCGTGCCTATCAATTTATTAGTATTGTTCGAATGTACTGCGTTGGTCTGTCTTTTGTCTATTTCACTCAACATTTTAAGTTTAGGAATACAACTATCCTTGCAGGAACCACTGCCTACTTGGTAAATTCATTTCTGTTATATGCATGTGTTGCTCAGCCGTTCTTCACAACACCCTTTATTCTTTTTCCTTTAATAGTTGTTCAAATTGAACGAATTTTGCAGGGCGGTTCAGCATGGCCTTTAGCTGGTGTCTTTACCTGGATGCTAATTAGTAATTACTATTTAGCGTTTATTCTCGGTATTGGCTCACTAATTTATCTTATTCTGCGAGTTATTACTAAATACCGCAAAAGCCTTAATTATCTTCAAGCACTTATCAAGCTTACATTTGCTACTATTACTAGTTTGCTCTTATCAGCAATTATGTGGGTTCCAGAACTAATTGCCGTTAGCCATTCCACACGACTTGGTGCACAATTTGCAAATGACCTAAAAGTTTATCCACTTTACTATTATCTTTTCTTGCCTAAACAACTAATTAATGGTGATCAATGGTCGTTTATGTTCTGGAGTGCTTTAGGGATTGTTTCAATTGGTTTTATCGCTCTGGTATATGTTTACATCCATGCTAAAAAGTACCCATTAATAACGATCAGTTTAGGACTCGCCCTCATTATGCTCCTCATTCCTGCTGTTGGAGCTACCTTTAACGGAATGATGGCTGCTTCAAATCGTTGGACACTTCTTATTTACCTCCCCTTATCAATGGCAATCTGTTTATTGGTAGAAAATGCTCATTCACTTTCTCACCATTCATTAAAGATCATTTCCTTTGCAACTGGAATTTATGTAGCCATCCTTCTTCTTACATTCCTTTTTGAAAACGAAAATGATATTGTTATCCCACTCCTCTTCCTGCTAACTTCCTTACTTCTTCTTTGGCTAATTAGTTTTCACCGCCTTTCTCATCCCCAACTATGGCTTTTAAGTATTATTGTCTTAAACGCTGGATTTAATGCAATTTATGCATCATTCCCTTACAACGGCGATTTCAGTACTAAAATGCTTAGCCGTGGTCAATACCAAAAAATGATGGCAATGCGGTATGGAGGACTTGATCAAGGACTGGAACGAACACCTTCTTTTCGGGTTTCAACAATTAGTGAAAATCAAATCATTGACGTTCCAACCATCGATAACGATCTCACTTCTGGCCTTCATAATATTGATTCATATTATTCATTACAAAACCAATACTTGGGGAACTTTAGTACGAGCTTACAAAATAACCAGTATCAGGCTAACGTTCCCCTTCGCCAGGTTGATGATCGAACCGTCTTGAATAACTTCTTAGGTGTTAAATACCTCTTTGTCCAAAGTGACGGTGAAAATGCTACAAAGATTCCTGAAGGATACTTCTTAGATCAATCATCCGAACCAATTATTAACTATGATTCTGGTCAACCTAATGATATTCAGGATAAAAAAGACTTCATCCCCACCCAAACAAATCGCTACAAAACTAACAATGCCTTCCCACTAATTTATTGGCAGGATAGCTATATTAGTCAAAAACGTTACCAAAAATTATCCCCGACTGAGAAAGAACGGGCACTCGCAAGTGGGGTTGTTGTTAGCCAAGAAAAGGTTACTAAGGGAATGAAACAAGCAAATCTCAATAATCACGTTTATAAATTAAAGAGTAACCTGATCTCAAATCGCTTAAACAAAGTTAATCCCGAGCACTTGAAGTATACAGATAGTGAAGAGAAGTATCATATTGAACTTCCCCAGTTAGCCAATTCAACTCTCCGGCAGAAGCTTCGGGGCACTGAACTTCATATTGAATTCAGTCAAATTAAGTTCACCCCATTCTCAATGAAAAAACAGATTAAGTACGAACAACAACATTTACAACAAATGGCCACTAATCCAGGAAGCATGGTTAACTATAAGTACAACCAGTACCGGTACTGGCGCTACCATATTCTTAATGGTTCACCTGATATCAGTTTTAAGATTAACGTTGGTAGTCGCTTTGGGACTGCAACTATTAATCAGCCAAAGCAGAGTACCTTATCCTTCTTTAAGCAGGTTAAAAACACAACGTTAAATATTGGTTACTACAATGGCGGTCTCCCTGATAAACTATCATTTCAGCCAACAAAACTCGGTACTTACCGGTTAAAGTACCAAGTAGTCGCTGAAAAGCTTGATGATCATTATCATAAACAAGTAGCAACCATTCAACAGCATCGTTTACGCAACCTTAAATTTAGTCCGAATAAGGTCCAGGGAACAATCACCACTAATAAGAAGGGAATATTGACATCCTCAATCCCATACTCAAGTGGTTGGAGTGCTTCCGTAAATGGTAAAACTGTCAAAACGGTCAGGACAAACCAAGCTTTCTTAGGAATTCCCCTTCCTGAGGGTACTCATCGGGTAACCTTTAACTACCAATTACCTGGTTTCCGTACGGGAATTATTATTAGTATCATTGGTTTAATTTGGACTCTTCTAGCTGCTATTCTGTCACTAATCTTCAATAAAAAAATGTAGAGAATATTAAAACTTCCCTAACGTAAATCACGCTAGGGAAGTTTTTTATTTACTAAATTTTAGCCCGTTTTGGCATCAAAAGATTAAGAACGATTGCTGTGATTGCTGCCATCGCAACTGGTGAGCCTAAAAGGTACTGAACCATTTGTGGCGCACCATGAACAATCTTTTGTGGAATTAATACCAAGGCAATTGTAATGACAATCGGTAATCCAATGATATAAAGATCGCTTTCCCGAACCTGTAAGTTTCGAATAACATTTAGCCCATTTAGCATAATTGTTACTGTAATAATCGCAAAGACACCACCAATTACTGGTGCTGGAATAGCAGCCAGAAAGGCAGAAAGCTTCGTGCAAAAACCTAGAATTACAAACCAAACACCAGCAGCAACGAAGACAATTTTACTTGCCACTCCGGTAATTGAAATAATTCCCGCATTCGTGGAATATCCAGTAACCGGTGTTGAGCCCGTAATCGTAGCAATTAAGCAGCTAAGGCCTTCACCAATAATTCCCCGGTTCCATTGCTTATCGGTGATTTCATGATTTGTTACGGCCCCCATTGCAAACCAAGTTCCCGTCGTTTCAGTAGTTAAAATGGCATAAATAATGATAAACGTAAAAATTGCGGTCATATCAAAGTGAATCCCCCAATGGAAGATTGTTCGTTGAGGAAGACTAAACCAAGGGGCGGCTGCAACTGATGAAGCATCAAATTGTCCCATCGAAGCACTAATTGCAGTTCCCGCTAACAAAGCAATAACAATTGAACCGGTCTTAAATAACTTTTGAACTTTAGGAAAACGAATACTAATCGCAACACACACGATCAAAATTGCGGCTGTAATTCCTGCTAACTCCATATTCTGGTAAACATCACCCTTAGCTTCAAAAATGTTGTCATTCAAAGCTGAAGGAATCAATGATAACCCAACACAAGTAATAATCGTTCCACCAACAACTGCTGGAACTAAACGGTTAATAATTTTTTGGAAAAAGCCACTTAAGCCCAAAAGAATTAAAAGAATTGCCCCAACAAGCAAGGCACCCATTAGCGTCGCCATTCCGCCACCATGAAGACCGCCACTCGCAAGAACCACTCCGGCAGCCGCAGTTAAAGGAACAAATGATGGTCCCTGAGATACGGGCATTTTCATAAAGTACGCAGTTTGTAAAATTGTACCAATCCCACAAGCCAGGAACGTTGCTTGAAGTAGTCCAGTAGAATCAGCGGCTCCCATCGTTAACAGTCCAGCCAAAATAATTGGTGGCACATAAATGTCCATTGCCAAAACATGTTGTAATCCAAGTAAAATTGCTTCACCAGTAGGAACCTTTTCATCTGGTCCAATCAGTAATTGTGCCTTTTCATCCATTAAAATATCCTCCTAATCTCTTCCGTATACTCTCTTTCCTGCAACATAAACACTTTGAATATCCTGTTGCTCAGTCTGATACATTAAACGTTGAAAAATATCAACACTTGATAACTCCATCAAACTTTGATGACCATTAACAATTTGAAAATCTGCCTGAAAGCCAGGAACTATCTGGCCCGTCTTGAGATGAAGCGCTTTTGCTCCACCAACAGTAGCAAGGTAAAAAGCATTAGCCATTGTTATTCTTGAGCCTGCTACTCCACGTTGTTCAACTGGCTGGGAACTATCAACCCCATCCGTAAGCATTTGAGATGATTTAACCGCCTGCCGAATATTATGGTAAAGGCTTGGTGAATATCCCCCAGATATATCACTCCCTAGTCCAACCCGGTTTCCAAGTCTTAAGAGTTTTTTGGTGGGTAATACACCATTACCAAAATAAATATTAGAAAGCGGACAATGGGCAATCGTTGTTCCTCGTTGACGGACCGTCGTTAAATCAGCAGTCGTTAGTTGAGTTCCGTGTGCCATGACCGACTTATCCGTTAAAAGGTGAAACCAATCCATAACTGCAGTATCATGCATTCCAAATCGCTTAATTGCATATTCATGTTCCCAATTGCTCTCACTTAAATGCGATTGAATAGGTAAGTCATATTGGTGCGCTAGTTGGCCTAAACCAAGCAATGCCTTATCAGTACAGCTAGGAACAAAGCGTGGTGTAATAACCGGCATAACAGTTACACTCGTGTTCTTTCTTAACTCAAGAATCTCCTGAATAAATTTCTCTGTATCCCTAAGCGCAGCTGCTGAAGTTTGGTTACGATAGTACGTTGGCGTTTGGTCGGGGTTATCCATAACCACCTGGCCAACAAACGCCCGTAGTCCATAGTTGACTGCTTGACGTGCTAATTCAAGATTTGCATCGTTATGGATAGTACCAAACATCAATGCTGTTGTAGTTCCCTGGCTAAGCAATTCATGGATAAAATCATGATAAACGCGACGCGCATAACCCTTATCAGTAAACCGAGCCTCCAACGGGAACGTATAGTGATTTAACCAGTCAGCTAACGGAAGGTCAAGTGCTAACCCAGCTTGAGGCCATTGGGGAGCATGAACATGAAGGTCAATAAATCCAGGTAATAAATATTGATTCGCCTGTAATTTAATCAGCCGGTCTTTTTCCCTTGCTTCATTTAATAAAGCTAAATATTCCTTATCATCTGGGGATAATGTTCGGCTTATGGTCCCACTATGATCAATACAAATTAAATTATCTTTATGAACTTCTAACTCATCAATATCTTTAGAAGTATAGTAAGTCCCACAAATAACTAGATTCTCCATTAAATAGTTCCCTTTCACTAAATTTGTATTCCTAGATTAACACGAACTATTTCATTTGTAAACAGCTAATCATTCGCTTCTAATTAATGAAAAAGAAAAGAGCTTAAAGACTAATTCGTCTTTAAGCTCAATTTAAGTTTTAATTAGCAACTACTCTTAGTTGTTGCCGCTTTCCTTAATAATCTTTTCTTGAACAGACTTAGGAACAGCTGAGTAGTGATCGAAAGTCATAGTGAAGGTACCACGACCCTGAGTAGCAGAACGAAGGGCAGTAGCGTAACCGAACATTTCTGAAAGTGGAACAAATGAGTGGATTTGTTGAGCGTTACCACGTTCTTCCATACCATCAATGGTACCACGACGAGCAGTAACTTGACCCATAACATCACCCATGTTGTCTTCAGGAACAACGATATCAACCTTCATGATTGGTTCAAGAATAACTGGATCTGCCTTCTTAGCAGCGTTCTTCAAGGCAAGTGATGCAGCAACCTTGAAGGCGGCTTCACTAGAGTCGACTTCGTGGTAACTACCATCGTAAAGCTTAGCGTGCATATCAACAAGTGGGTAACCTGCTAATACACCGTTTTGCATAGCTTCCTTCAAACCTTGTTCAACGGCAGGGATGAATTCACGAGGAACAACACCACCAACGATGGCATCTTCGAATTCAAATCCCTTACCTTCTTCAAGTGGTGTAAATTCGATCCATACATCACCGTATTGACCCTTACCACCAGATTGACGAACGAACTTACCTTGTGCAGATACCTTCTTAGTAAATGCTTCACGGTAGGAAACTTGTGGCTTACCAACAGTAACTTCAGCGTGGAATTCACGACGAAGACGTTCAACAATGATGTCCAAGTGAAGTTCACCCATACCGGCAATCAAAGTTTCACCAGTTTCAGGGTTAGTTTCAGCCTTGAAGGTTGGATCTTCTTCAGCCAACTTTTGGAGACCCTTGTCCATCTTATCTTGGTCAGCCTTTGACTTAGGTTCAACGGAAACTTGAATAACTGGGTCAGGGAAGTCCATTGATTCAAGTTGAAGTGGGTGATCTGGATCAGTCAAGGAATCACCAGTACCAGTGTTCTTCAAACCGATAGCAGCGGCAATATCACCAGAGAATACTTCTGGGATTTCGTGTTGTTGGTTAGAGTGCATTTGGAGCAAACGACCAATACGTTCACGCTTATCCTTAGTAGCGTTAAGAACATATGAACCTGATTGAAGTGAACCAGTGTAAACACGTAAGAAAGTCAAACGACCAACGAATGGGTCAGTAGCAATCTTAAATGCCAAAGCAGCGAATGGCTTGTCATCACCGGCAGTCAATTCAACTTCATTACCATCAGCATCATGAGCAACGAATGGCTTAACATCAAGTGGTGATGGTAAGTAGTCGATAACAGCATCAAGCATCATTTGGATACCCTTATCCTTGTATGCTGAACCAGCCAATACAGGGAAGAGCTTTTGTTCCAAAGTACCCTTACGAATAGCAGCCTTAATTTCATCAACAGAAATTTCGTCACCTTCAAGGTACTTTTCCATGATGTTGTCATCAATGTCAGCTAAGGTTTCGATCAAAGCATCGTGACGCTTTTGAGCTTCTTCCTTCATATCATCAGGAATGTCAACAGTGTCCCAGTTAGTACCAAGCTTATCTTCATCGTAAACATAAGCAACCATCTTAACCAAGTCAACAACACCAGAGAAAGTATCTTCGGCACCAATTGGCATTTGGATTGGCAATGGAGTAACGTTCAAACGATCCTTGATAGTTTGAACTGAGTAATCAAAGTTGGCACCAACCTTGTCCATCTTGTTAGCGAACACGATCCGTGGAACATTGAAGTCATCAGCTTGACGCCAAACAGTTTCAGTTTGTGGTTCAACCCCAGCTTGGGCATCAAGAACAGTTACGGCACCATCAAGAACCCGAAGTGCACGTTCAACTTCGACAGTGAAGTCCACGTGTCCTGGGGTATCGATAATGTTAATCCGGTAATCCTTCCAAACGGCAGTAGTGGCTGCGGAAGTGATAGTGATACCACGTTCCTTTTCTTCATCCATCCAGTCCATTTGTGAAGCACCATCGTGGGTTTCACCAATCTTGTGAATCTTACCAGTGTAGTAAAGAATCCGTTCAGTGGCAGTCGTCTTACCGGCATCGATGTGGGCCATGATACCGATGTTACGAGTCTTGTCAAGAGGGTATTCACGTTTGTTAGCCATCTTAAAAGTGTATCTCCTTCCAGAATATGGTTATTTTAAATCGAACTTTATTTAGAAAAAGGGATGACGGTTATTCAATAATCTACGTCACCCCTATATTGTAACTGGTTAGACAACCGGTTTCAATTCGCAGTGATTACCAACGGTAGTGTGCGAAAGCACGGTTGGCTTCAGCCATACGGTGAGTATCTTCACGCTTCTTAACTGAAGCACCAGTGTTGTTTGAAGCATCAATAATTTCGCGTGCAAGACGTTCAACCATTGTGTGTTCACCACGCAACCGTGCGTATTGAACAATCCAGCGAAGACCTAAAGTGGTCCGGCGTTCTGGACGAACTTCGATTGGAACTTGGTAGTTTGAACCACCAACACGGCGAGCCTTAACTTCAAGAACAGGCATAACATTTTCCATAGCTTGTTCGAAAACTTCTACAGGGTTGTTACCTGTTTCATTCTTAATTTCATCAAAAGCTGCATACAAAATCTTAGTAGCAGTTCCGCGCTTACCATCGATCATCAAGTGGTCAATCAAGCTGGTAACCAACTTTGAGTTGTACATTGGATCTGGTAAAATTTCACGCTTTTGTACATGTCCTTTACGTGGCATTACTTAATCCCTCCTAATATTTTACTTCTTGTCCTTAGGCTTCTTGGTACCGTACTTAGAACGTGATTGCATCCGTCCTTCAACACCAGCAGTATCAAGAGTACCACGAACGATGTGGTAACGAACCCCAGGCAAATCCTTAACACGACCACCACGAATTAAAACAACTGAGTGTTCTTGGAGGTTGTGACCAATACCAGGGATATAAGCAGTAACTTCAATCAAGTTTGAAAGACGTACACGGGCGTACTTCCGCAAAGCTGAGTTAGGCTTCTTAGGTGTCATAGTACCGACACGGGTAGCAACTCCACGCTTTTGTGGTGATGGAGTCTTAACTTCTTCCTTCTTAAAAGTGTTGTAAACGTAGCCAAGAGCTGGTGACTTTGACTTGCCCTTGTGGCTCTTACGGCCCTTACGTACCAATTGGTTAATGGTTGGCATAATTTTTCCCCTTCCTAATTTTTAAGTCCACACATCCAGGTGGTTCTTTTTTGCGAATAAAAAAAGTTCTTGGATGATATTAAATTACGTGCCTTCGTTGACGCAAAGTCTGCCCAACGACAGACACCGACGTTGCTATAAAAAGCACCTTTAATAGACTATCACGGACTACCAGTAATGTCAACGAAGTCTCAATAAATTTTCTAAGTAACATTTCGTGATTTTTACGTTATGTATCTATAGCAAAACTTTTGGAGATGATCACGTTGCTTTTTATACTTATTAATTGTTGTATTCTTGTTACTCTCACGTCCTTTACGACCCTTTGCGCTCAACGGCAACTCAATAATCAGTTGCCGTGGTCACCTAAACGTTCTTTTTGTGATCATTGCCATCACACATTATGCTGGTGGCAACTCATCCCCATCTTCGGTTTTGTCCTTCAACTAGGACACTGCCACTGGTGTAATAAGCGGATTTCGCTATTTTTTCCGTTATCAGAACTAATAATCGTCTTAGTCACCCTCAAAGCCTTCACTCACTCCTGGTACCACAATCTTGTTCTCACCTGTGTTTTACTTACACTCTTATACCTTTCAACCACCGATTTTATTGCCCAAGTAATCTATCCGGTCGCCATAATTGGTTTGTTTCCACTCATCCTCATTCTCCCACAGCAACATTTTTCAATTATAAATGTCACGGTTGAACTCTTAATTATTTCTGGCTTCCTATTTACACTTCAAATGATTACTAAAGGACTTGGCACTGGTGATATTGAATTTATTCTTGCAACCAACATAATTTGGCACTGGGAAGCAACCGCCCAGATTGTTTTAATTGGCTGCTTACTTACTCTCATCCCTGCAATAATTAAAAAGGACAGAAAACTGCCCCTCATCCCTGGATTAGCTCTTGGCTTCATCCTGAGGTTGCTTTTCTGTCCCTACTAAGGTTTCATCTGTCGAATCGTCTCTTATTTTAACAAGAAATAATTGTTCGCCATATTGAGCAAGGTTTTCAATATTTTGAAGTAACAATAGTAACCATGAAAATGAAAGGGCAAATTCAATTAGTTCAAACGCTGTTAATGATAGGTAATTTGCTAGCTTAAAGATAATATATTCTGCCCCCATCACCGCACCAATTACATAGGAAATCGTCAAAAATTGCTTAGTCACTTCTGGCAAGATCCACCTAATTGCAACGATTAAAATTAGCATAATATAAACTAACCACATTGAAATCCGGTCATGGAGGATATGAAACTTAGGATCATTGGGGAATAGCCCAATTGCTGCAATACAAGCAGCCTCACCATACAATAACCAGCGCAATAATTGCGTCTTAACTCCCGGATACTTCCGTTGTAAATTAACAAAAAGGTAATCAACCAGTGCAATCATTAATAATCCCGAAAAAATCAAGGTTACATTAAATTGCAAATTTGCTGGATTCTGTGACGTCCCCAAAAAGCTAAAATTGTGTTTCCACCAGTCTCGGGTAGAATTTGTAAGCATGGAAAACAGCATCCCACCGATAATCATGATCGTTAATAAATTAGTAATGATTCCTGAAGTAAGGGTTAAGGCAAGGTTAATCATCAAGTAATTAATTAGCGCAATAATTACAAAAACAAAAGTAGTTGAAGTATAGATATCAAAGCATGCATCCATAAAAAGTTTCCCTAACAACCAAAAAAAAGCTGAAAATGAGAACGCAATAATCAACCCACAAGCAATCGTAATTGTCGGTAAGCTTCGCCAATAAACATTCCTCGTTGGCCCATTATTTCGTAGCTTAGTAACAATAAAACTAACCACAAAGACAAATAACCCACTTACCAAACTTAGCAACATCGAACCATTAGCAATCGAATAACCCCCAGTAATTGGCACTGTCCTCATATGGTGATTACGACAAAAAATAAAAAATGAAACTGTTAATAAGATAGCTGGTAAGATGTACCAATATAATTTAATTCGTGGCAATTGATCAGTTACCTTCGAAGGCCTAATAGTAATTTCATTATGATTAACATTTAATTCTAGTTGTTCATTTGATTTAAAACCCGTCTTTTTCATTGCTGACGCTGGAATTTCAATAGTATATCTTTTTGACATTTTTTCTCCCAAAAGTAATGGAGAACCATAGTAACTTAAACTACAGTTCCCCTGACGTTAATTATCCAACATTTAAAATAGCAAAAAGGACCATGACAATCAAGTCACGGTCCTTTTCAAACACTAGTTAATTAGTTTTGCTTGTCTTCTTCCTTCATCTTGGCTTCTAAGTCCTTAATGGAGTAAGCGGCAACATTAACTTCCTTTGGCTTAATGTTCCGGTATGTACTCATACCAGTACCGGCAGGAATAATCTTACCGATAATAACATTTTCCTTCAAACCAACTAATGGATCGTTCTTACCACGAATAGCAGCATCAGTCAGGACACGAGTAGTTTCCTGGAATGAAGCAGCTGATAAGAAACTGTTAGTTTCAAGGGCAGCCTTGGTAATACCTAAGATAACTGGACGAGCTGTAGCGGGAATGTTACCAGCTATCAATGTCTTGTAGTTAGCGTCACGGAATTGACCAATATCCATCAATTGTCCTGGCAACATATCAGTGTCACCTGGATCCATGACACGTACTTTCCGCATCATTTGACGAATCATAATTTCAACGTGCTTATCTAACAGATCAATACCCTGCATACGGTAAACTTTTTGTACTTCAGCAAGGAGGTATGTTTCTGTAGAAAGAACATCACGAACACGAATCAATTCCTTAGGATCAATTGAACCTTCGTTAAGGGCGGTACCACGGTGAATGAAGTCCCCTTCAGCTACCCGCATCCGAGCAGTAATTGGTAAAGTGTACGTCCGGGTATCAGTTTCACCCTTAACAGTAACATCCTTAGTCCGTTCTGCAGGATTTTCCTCGATCGATTCAACTTCACCAGTAACTTCAGTAATTGTTGCACGACCCTTAGGATTACGTGCTTCAACAATTTCTTGGATACGTGGAAGACCTTGGGTAATATCGTCGTTACCGGCAACACCACCAGTGTGGAAGTTCCGCAAGGTCAATTGAGTACCTGGTTCACCAATTGATTGAGCTGCAACAGTACCAACTGCTTCACCGGCTTCAACACGGTCACCAGTAGCGGCGTTCCGGCCGTAGCACCGTTCACAAACACCGTGTTCAGTGTTACAAGTAAATGCGGAACGAATAGTAACCTTCTTCACACCAGCATCAACAATCTTTTGTGCCATTTCTTCATCAATCAGAACGTTCTTGCCAACGATCTTTTCGCCAGTCTTTGGATCAAAGACTGACTTCATCGTATAACGACCCATAATCCGATCGTAAAGTGGTTCGATCATTTCGTTACCGTTTGTAATTGCAGTAACTTCAAGACCACGATCAGTTCCACAGTCCTTTTCACGAACAACAACGTCTTGAGCAACATCAACCAACCGCCGAGTTAAGTAACCTGAGTTAGCAGTCTTCAAGGCAGTATCAGTCATACCCTTACGAGCACCGTGAGAGGAAATGAACATTTCCAGAACTGACAAACCTTCATAGAAGTTAGAAAGAACTGGCAATTCCATAATCTTACCGTTTGGTGAAGCCATCAATCCACGCATTCCGGCAAGCTGAGTAAAGTTAGAAATATTACCACGAGCACCTGAGTCAGACATCATGTTGATTGGGTTATGGATGTCCATGTGTTCAATCAACTTGTTTTGAACTTCATCCTTAGCATCGTTCCAAATACCAATAACCCGATCATAACGTTCATCATCAGTAATCAAACCACGACGGAATTGCTTAGTAACCAAATCAACTTGCTTACGAGCCTTCTTAATGATTTCTGGCTTTTCAGGTAAGTCATGAATATCTGACATTGCAGTTGTCAAACCAGAAATAGTTGATTCATAGTAACCAAGATCCTTAATCCGGTCAAGGAAAAGAGAAGTCTTGGTAACCTTGTACTTCTTGTAAACTTCAGCAATCAAGTCAGACAAGAAGCCCTTCTTGAATGGTGGAACAAGTGGTGCATTTTCAAGGTAATCGTTGATATTTTCACCAGGATCGAGGAAGAAGCGATCATCAACACCCTTAGTGATATTATCTGCGGTTGGTTCGTTAATGTAGTTAAAGTCCTTAGGAAGAATCCGGTTGAACAATAACTTACCAACACTAGTTACCATGATCTTGCCACGTTGTTCTTCAGTGAATGGCTTATCAGGGAATGCAGAAACTTGCACACCAACACGTGTTTGTAATGAAACATAGTTATTCCGGTATGCCATTTCAGCTTCATCGGTATCCTTGAAGATCATTCCTTCACCTTCACGACCCTTATCTTCAGTGGTCATGTAGTAGTTACCGATAACCATATCCTGAGATGGAGAAACGATTGGTTCACCATCACGAGGACTCAAAATGTGGGAAGCGGCAAGCATAAGTAACCGTGCTTCGGCTTGTGCTTCATCTGAGAGTGGCACGTGGATAGCCATCTGGTCCCCATCAAAATCGGCATTGTAAGCAGTACATACCAATGGGTGAAGACGCATTGACTTCCCAGAAACCAGAATTGGTTCGAAAGCCTGGATACCTAACCGGTGCAAAGTGGGTGCCCGGTTAAGGAGAACTGGGTGTTCCTTAATAACATCTTCAAGAACATCAAAGACATCATCATCCCGACGATCGATCTTCCGCTTAGCTGCTTTAACGTTAGCAGATAAACCACGCTTAACTAATTCGTGCATAATGAATGGCTTGAATAATTCAAGAGCCATTGGAACTGGAAGTCCCATTTGGTTCATCCGTAATGATGGACCAACATCAATAACTGAACGACCAGAGTAATCAACCCGCTTACCAAGTAAGTTTTGACGGAAACGGCCTTGCTTACCCTTAAGAAGGTGAGAAAGTGACTTCAATGGACGGTTACCAGGACCAGAAACTGGACGACCCCGACGACCGTTATCAATCAAAGCATCAACGGCTTCTTGAAGCATCCGCTTTTCATTTTGAACAATGATTCCGGGAGCTTGCAACTTCAAAAGGCGCTTTAAACGGTTGTTCCGGTTAATAACACGCCGGTATAAATCGTTTAAGTCAGAAGTAGCGAACCGGCCACCTTCAAGTTGAACCATTGGACGTAAGTCAGGTGGCATAACTGGAATAACATCAAGAACCATCCATTCAGGCTTGTTACCAGACTTAATGAAGGCTTCCAAAATATCCAATCGACGAATAGCACGGGTCCGCTTTTGACCAGTAGCTTCCTTCAATTCTTCCTTCAGTTCTGCTGCTTCCTTTTCAAGGTCAACGTCAGCTAATAACTTCTTAATAGCAGCGGCACCCATTTCAGCAGTAAAGCGATCACCAAATTCAGCTTTCTTATCACGGTATTCAGCTTCAGAGAGAAGTTGTTTCTTTTCAAGTGGAGTATCACCTGGATCCAAAACAACATATGAAGCAAAGTAAATAACTTCTTCAAGTGAACGTGGACTCATGTCTAAGACAAGACCCATCCGACTTGGAATCCCCTTGAAGTACCAAATATGTGAAACTGGAGCAGCCAATTCGATGTGACCCATCCGTTCACGACGAACCTTTGAACTAGTAACTTCAACACCACAACGGTCACAAACACGACCCTTGTAGCGAATCCGCTTGTACTTGCCACAAGCACATTCATAGTCCTTAGTTGGGCCAAAGATTCGTTCGTCAAACAGACCTTGCTTTTCTGGCTTTAAAGTCCGGTAGTTGATTGTTTCGGGCTTCTTAACTTCCCCATAAGACCAACTACGGATCTTATCTGGTGATGCCAGGCCGATCTGCATACTTTCAAATTTATTGACATCAATCAAAGGATTTTTCCTCCTTATTTTAGTAGTTTACGTTCAGTGCTAAGTAAAACTAACTAGTCTTGCTTAGTCTTGTCTTGTTCATCAGTTGTTGCTGTTGACTTTTCAGAAGAAGCTTCTTCCTTCTTTTCCTTTTCTTCAGCATTATGCTTTGCGGCATACTTAGCTAAAGCATCAACATTAACAACTTGATCATCGTCTTCGTCCATGTTCTTTAATTGAACTTCATTATGGTTACCATCAAGAACCTTCATATCAAGGCCTAATGCTTGTAATTCCTTAACAAGAACCCGGAATGATTCAGGAACACCTGGCTTTGGAATTGGTTCACCATTAATGATGGCATCGTAAGTCCGAACACGACCAACAGTATCATCTGACTTGTAAGTAAGGATTTCTTGAAGGATGTATGCAGCACCGTAAGCTTCAAGAGCCCAAACTTCCATTTCACCGAACCGCTGACCACCGAATTGAGCTTTACCACCCAATGGTTGTTGGGTAACAAGTGAGTATGGACCAGTAGAACGGGCGTGAATCTTATCATCAACCATGTGGGCTAACTTAAGATAGTGCATTGAACCAACGGCAATCCGGTTTTCAAATGGTTCACCTGTCCGACCATCATAAAGGATTGTCTTCCCATCTTCTGGGAATCCAGATTCCTTAACAGCATCCCAAACATCCTTATCAGTAGCACCATCAAATACTGGTGTTGCCATGTGAATACCAAGACGCTTTGCGGCCATTCCTAAGTGCAATTCAAGCAACTGACCAATGTTCATACGACTTGGCACACCCATTGGACTCAACATAATGTCGATTGGAGTACCATCTGGCATATATGGCATATCTTCTTCAGGGACAACGATTGAAACAGTACCCTTGTTACCGTGACGACCTGACATCTTATCACCAACTTGGATCTTCCGCTTTTGAGCGATGTAAACCCGAACCATGGTGTTAACACCTGGTGAAAGTTCATCACCATTTTCACGAGTAAAGACCTTAACGTCTTGGATAATACCGCCACCACCGTGAGGAACACGGAGAGAAGTATCACGAACTTCACGTGACTTTTCACCAAAGATAGCGTGAAGCAAACGTTCTTCAGCGGATAATTCTGTCATTCCCTTAGGAGTAACCTTACCAACTAAGATATCACCGTCGTGGACTTCAGCACCAATTCGAACGATCCCATTTTCATCCAGATCCTTAAGGGCGTCATCACCGACGTTAGGAATTTCACGAGTCATTTCTTCAGGTCCAAGCTTGGTTTCCCGAGCTTCTGATTCGTAAGATTCAATATGGATAGATGTGTAAACATCATCCTTAACCAACCGTTCGTTAATTGCGATGGCATCTTCGAAGTTGTAACCTTCCCAGGTCATAAAGGCAATCAATGGGTTTTGACCCAAGGCTAATTCACCTTGTTCCATTGATGGTCCATCAGCAAGGACATCATCAGCATCAACATGTTCGCCAACTTTAACAATTGGCCGTTGGTTATAGTTCTTACCACCGTTAGAACGACGGAACTTCATTAACTTGTAAGTATCAAGAGTACCGTCTTCTTCACGAACACGAACTTCACGAGCATCAACATATTCAACTGTCCCTGGCTTCTTAGCAATCATGGCCACCCCAGAGTCATGAGCTGCTTTATAGTCAATTCCAGTACTTACCAATGGTGCATGAGGGTTCAACAATGGAACAGCTTGACGCTGCATGTTAGCACCCATCAAGGCACGGTTAGAGTCATCGTTTTCAAGGAATGGAATACATGCGGAAGCAACGGAGACAACTTGTTTTGGAGAAACGTCCATGTAGTCGACGTTCTCAACACTCGTTTCAATGTAATCATCCTTATCACGACACATAACTTGGTCTTCAGCAAATGAACCATCATCATTCAATGGTGTATTAGCCTGAGCGATAACATAATTATCTTCTTCGTCAGCAGTTAAGTAGTCAATCTTATCGGTTACCTTATGAGTCTTCCATGAAACACGCCGGTACGGAGTTTCAATAAATCCGTACTTATTAACACGGGCATAGGATGAAAGACTGTTAATCAAACCAATGTTAGGACCTTCGGGAGTTTCAATTGGGCACATCCGACCATAGTGGGTATAGTGAACATCCCGAACTTCATATCCGGCACGATCACGAGTTAAACCACCAGGACCAAGGGCAGAAAGACGCCGCTTATGGGTCAATTCACCAAGTGGGTTAGTTTGATCCATGAATTGTGACAATTGTGAAGAACCGAAGAATTCACGAATTGAAGCAACAACTGGACGAATATTAATCAATTGCTGTGGAGTAACGGTATCAGGATCTTGAATTGACATCCGTTCACGAACAACACGTTCCATTCGTGCTAAACCAATCCGGAATTGGTTTTGTAATAATTCACCAACAGAACGGATCCGCCGATTACCCAAGTGATCAATATCATCAGTTGAACCAATACCTTCTTGTAAGTTAAAGAAGTAGTTCAATGAAGCAAGAATATCAGCTGGTTCAATGTGCTTGTATTCTAATGGAATATGACCATTACCAATAATTGGCACAACACGATCTGGATCTTCATGGGAGTAAACTAAGATCTTTTGAAGCTTTACTGGTTCAGTAACTACGGCTTCATCAGAAGGAGTATAAGTAATCATCTTGAAGTCATCACGATCTAAGTATGGTTCTAACTTCTTCAATACTTCCTTAGTTACCTTGTCACCCTTTTGTGCAAGTACTTCACCAGTATCTGGATCAGCAAGGGTTTCAGCCAAGGTTTCACCAAGAAGACGGTACTTCAACATTAACTTCTTGTTAGTCTTGTAACGACCAACTGGAGCCATATCATAACGCTTTGGATCAAAGAACCGTGCAGTTAACAAGTTCCGAGCTGAGTCAGCGGTCTTTGGTTCACCTGGACGAAGACGTTCGTAAATGTCCTTAAGTGCTTCTTCAACCCGAGAATCTTCAGCATTCTTGTGAACATCCTTATCCAAAGTCAATGATAAGGTTTCACTGTTACCACCAAACATATCAATGATTTCATCATCTGAGCCAAATCCAAGAGCCCGGATTAATTCTGTCATTGGTAGCTTACGAGTCCGGTCAATTCGAACGTAAGAAATGTTTTTGGCATCAGTTTCGTATTCAAGCCAGGCACCACGGTTTGGAATAAATGTAGCACCATAACTTGGCCGACCATTCTTGCCGGCTTCTTCACTATAGTAAACACCTGGTGACCGAACTAATTGAGAAACAATAACCCGTTCAGCACCATTAATAATGAAGGTCCCTTGATCTGTCATTAATGGGAATTCACCAAAGAAAACATCTTGAGACTTAATTTCCCCAGTTTCATGGTTAGTAAGACGCAAAGTAACGTGAAGTGGTGCAGAGTAGTTTGCATCATGTTCACGCGCTTCATCAACAGTATACTTAGGTTCCAAAAGTTGATAGTCAACGAATTCCAATGACAACTTCCCTTGGAAATCATCGATTGGCATAATATCATTAAACATTTCCCGTAAACCTTTATCCATGAACCATTTATATGAGTTGGTTTGGATTTCAATTAGGTTTGGCAACTCGAGAACTTCTTTAATTCGGGAGTAGCTACGACGGGTACGGTGCTTACCGTATTTAACTAAATGTCCGGCCAAACTGTTCACCTCTCTAATTTATTCAGTGAGTTTTAAATATTACAATTTGATTACAAATAGGTCAAAATCGTAATTTTGAGCAAAAAAAATCCAAAAACAGTTAAAAACTGCCTTTGGTTTTATTTACTGAACCTAGTGGACAATAGATCACTAAGTTCATATGAGAACTCACAATTACATACTACTATATGATATAAGATTATTAATTAAATGTCAATAGAGTTACTCAAATAATTATTTTACTTTTGAAAGACCACTAATAATGCAGTCCAAAATCAACTGATCACGCTGGTCATCGCTAATATTATGACCACCAATTGGTTGGTAGGTACCAAAAATTGGTGAAATTTCGGCTAAGAATAATTCAGCCGCTTCTTGTGGCAAAATATCAGGACGCAATTCTACTTCTGGTTGTTTAAAGTACTCAGCAATTGGTTGAAGATAGTTCATCGCTAAAATCATATTTAGTTTTTGCTGAGAACTCTTTGAAAGTAAATTAATTGCTTGGTGATACTGATCATAAATACTTACTGGATGGTGTTTTTTCAACACAACAGCAATTTGCCACAGTTGTTCATTAGGGGTCAGCTTATGCTTTCGCATTACCTTATTAATGTCTTTACGAACCTTACTACTCAGGTTAGTCATCACATCAAGATAAAGAACTTCCTTATCTCTAAAGTGATGGTAAAGAGCTGGTTGGGTGATCCCGACTTGTTTAGCAATATCACGAGTAGAGGTCTCACCAAAGCCTTTTTGTAAGAAAAGCTTAGTTGCTGTTCTCATAATTGACTGTCGTGTCTTCTCAAGCTGTTCAGCCCTCTTCATGGTTTATTATCTCCTAACATATTAATCGCATTATAAATATATAATGCCACCAAAAGTATGGTTTGACAAGCTTCTCAGCAAAATTATCTGTTATTCATTTTAATATAGATAAAATAATATTTTTATTTATATCATTTTTTATTAAACAGACGATAACATTAATGTTTAATAAAGTTCGAGAAATAAAGAGATTCCGCCATCCAACAAATTGAACAACGGAACCTCTTTTGTCAAATTAATATTATTTTTTTATCATTCGTCCTCGACGACTATTTTCACTACTATTTTTTACTTTTAAATTAATCTTTCCTTGGTGAGCACCGACAACCACATTATCACCGGTTTTAATCTCATCACTTAATAATGCAGTACTTAGTGAATCCTCAACCAAATCCTGTAAAGCACGCCGAAGTGGCCGAGCACCATATGCCGGATCGTAACCCTTAGTTGCTACAACATCAATAGCTGCAGGAGTGACTTTCAGGTTAATTCCTTGTTCCGCGACCCGTGCTCTTAATTGAGCAACCATTAGTTTAACAATTTGATGAAGTTCATTCTTTTGTAAGGAATGGAAGATTACTGTTTCATCAATCCGGTTCAAAAACTCAGGACGGAAATGTAGCTTCAATTGTTGACGGATTGCAGATGCCATTGCTTGATAATCTTGACTAACATCTCGTGCACCAAAACCAACTTCCTTCTCATCCTGAAGCTGGGTAGCCCCAAGATTAGAAGTCATAATAATAATGGTATTGCGAAAATCTACTTTTCTCCCCTTAGCGTCAGTCAAGTAACCATCATCAAGAACTTGAAGTAACAAGTTAAAGACATCTGGGTGAGCCTTTTCAGCTTCATCTAACAGCACAACTGAGTAAGGATGTTGACGAACCTTTTCGGTTAACTGTCCACCCTCATCATAGCCAACATAACCAGGAGCTGCACCAATTAACCGACTTGTACTGTACTTTTCCATATACTCGGACATGTCGATCCGGATCATATTGTCCTCTGAACCAAACATTGCCGCTGCAAGTGCCTTTGCTAGCTCAGTCTTCCCGACACCGGTTGGCCCAAGAAACATAAATGAACCAATTGGTCGTTGCGGATCCTTCAACCCACTTCGAGCACGACGAATTGCCTTTGCAACCACAGAAACAGCTTCGTCCTGGCCGATAACCCGGTTATGAAGAACTTTTTCTAGATTAACCAGCCGTTCACTCTCGCTCTTTTTCAACTGGGTTAGTGGAACGCCAGTCCATTCAGCCACAATCTTAGCAACGTCTTCTCCAGTAGTATGTAGCTGGTGCTTTGCAGATTGCTTCTCTGCCTTCTTTTCTTGCTCATCAGCCTTGGCCTTTAATGTCAATTCTTCTTGACGAAGGTTCGCAGCTTGATCAAAGTCCTGATCCTCAATCGCATTTTCCTTCTTCTGCCGAAGTTCAGCTAATTTAGAAGTCAGTGATGGCTGATGCTTTTTCTTTTCTTCAGCATCAATCCGTACCATCGATGAAGCTTCATCAACTAAATCAATTGCCTTATCTGGTAGGTAACGATCAGTAATATACCGACTAGAAAGTTTAACAGCTTGTTTTAAGGCATCATCATCAATTTTGACATGGTGATGTTCCTCATATTTTGGCCGTAAACCGTTCAAAATTTGCAAGGCAACATTTTCAGATGGTTCTTCAACTTGAACCGTGGCAAACCGACGCTCTAATGCAGCATCCGATTCAATATACTTTTGATATTCATCAAGAGTAGTTGCACCAATAGTCTGTAAGTCACCACGGGCAAGGGCTGGTTTCAAAATATTAGAAGCATCAATTGCTCCTTCAGCTCCTCCAGCACCAATCAAGGTATGTAATTCATCAATAAAGAGAATTACGTGGCCATCTTTTTGAATCTCATCAATAACCTTTTTTAGACGATCTTCAAATTCTCCTCGATACTTGGTCCCAGCAACTAACGAGCCCATATCAAGCATCATTAAACGTTTTCGCGCTAAATCTTCAGGAACTTCATTATTTGCCATCCGGCGAGCTAGCTCTTCCGCCACTGCGGTTTTCCCAACCCCCGGTTCACCGATCAGGACTGGGTTATTCTTTGTTCGTCGACTAAGAATTTGTTCCACCCGTCGCAACTCTTTATCACGACCGATTACAGGGTCAAGCTTACCATCCCTTGCCATTTGAGTCATATCTCGAGCAAGCTTATCAAGGGTTGGTGTTCCTGACTTTCTTGCCTGTCGTCTTTGTTGTTTCCCTAACCGTTGCCGTGCTTGAATATCAGAAATACCAAGGCGACGTAAGGTTACCTTACGAATCTGACGTGGTAAAACATCCAGGCTCATCAAGATTCTCGAAGAAAGGATCCCCTCATCCGAAATTAACGCAAGTAAGATATGTTCAGTACCGATCTTTAACGCATTTAACTGTTGTGCTTCCTGACCAGCTAACGCTAATACTTGTCGTGCCTTTGGTGAATACGGGAGATAATCGGCCGGTCCCATGTCATCCATAGTTCCGTAGCCAATCATTCTTTCAATCTCTTCTTGAATATCATCACTAGTAATGGAGAATTGCTCAAAAATCTTGCTAGCAATCCCCTCTTTCTCAATTGCCAATGCAAGTAATAAATGTTCAGTACCCACGGCTTGGTGTTTAAAGTATTTTGCTTGTTCATGGGCAAGTGCTAAAACGTGCTTAGCACTTGGTGTAAACATATTATCCATTAATTGCTTTCCACCTAGCTCTCATACCGTAAACGATTCAGCATTGAAATTAAAATTCTCGCTCTCAAACGAGATTCAACATTACAATCATTCACATTTAGTGTTTGCTTTGATAAGGCAACTAACATTAAGTCCCCCTCTCGCCTCGTCAATACTTTCTCATCATAAAGCGTTCGAATAATATCATAAGCATCACGCTCACTAATCGAATCGCCAATTGCTTGGATCAGTGAGTTTAACACATCAACATTATCAAGTAAATTAACCCGCTCGATCCGAATATAACCACCGCCACCACGCTTACTTTGAACTAGGTAACCGTGTTGAATGGTAAATCGTGTCTTGATTACGTAGTTAATCTGTGATGGAACAACGTCAAAATGATTAGCAATTTCTGATCGGCGGATTTCAATCTGAGATGACTCTCCAAGGATTTGCTTCAAATACTCCTCAATAATATCTGAAATACTCTTTTCTTCCATTAACATCACCTCCAAATTTTATTTGACTAATCTTGACCAAATTTTACCACAATATTAAATTGGGAACCAGAAAACAGTCCCAATAATATGGAATGTAATTTAAACCAGAAAAAGAGACTGGTGGCTCTCCAGTCTCTTTTATTTCAAAAAGGGGATAATTTAGATTAATCTTCTAGGCTGAAATCAACAACGTTCCGACCAACAACCTTGTTATCCTTTAATTCTTGGATCATGTCATTGATTTCACTAAGCTTCCGTGTCTTAACAATTGGGTGAACCTTACCTTCAGCACCAAATTGGAAACATTCAGCTAAGTCTTGACGAGTACCTACTAATGAACCAGCAACGATAATTCCATCAAGAACTGTCTTAGCAATGTTAAGTTTCATGTCACCTTGTGGAAGAGCAACGGCAACTAACTTACCATCTGGACGAAGTGAATCAACCGCTTGGTCAAATGCTGAAGCAGAAACAGCAGTTACAACAGCGGCGTGAACACCACCAACTTTTTCTTGGATTTGCTTATCAACGTCACCATCATGACGGTTAATAAGAATTTCTGCACCATTTTCCTTAGCAGCTTCAAGCTTGTCGGGATTACCGTCAACAGCAATAACGTGAGCACCGAAGACGTTGTGAGCAAATTGAATTCCCAAGTTACCAAGACCACCAGCACCAACAATTGATACCCATTGACCTGGCTTAATGTCAGCAACCTTTAATGCCTTGTACATAGTAACACCAGCACAGGTTAATGAGGTAGCTTCAACAGGATCAAGGCCTTCGGGAACCTTAACAGCGTAGTCAGCAGGAACAATGCATTGTTCTGCCATTGCACCATCAGCAGTGTAACCAGCATTCAAAACGTTCCGGCAAAGTGTTTCACGACCAGTAAGGCAGTATTCACAGTGTCCACAGCCCTTAAAGAACCAAGCAATAGATACCCGGTCCCCAACTTTTAAGGAAGTAACGCCAGGAGCAACTTTAGATACACGACCAACACCTTCATGACCGATAATCCGACCTGGCTTCTTACCAAAGTCACCAGCGGCAACGTGTAAGTCGGTGTGACAAAGGCCACAGTATTCCATGTCAACTAAAGCTTCACCCGGCTTAAGATCACGAAGTTTAACATCCTTAACAGTAACGTAACCATCTACTGGATCATTAATAACAGCAGCTTTCATAATCTAAAATCTCCTTTGGACTTGTTATTTATTACACAAGCTATAATACCAAATTAGTTTTGCTTTTTAAAGCGCTTTTGTGAATAAATAAACAGAAATTTTTCAGACCAATATTTCTTTATTTGCCTACTATTTTACTTAATGTAATTATAACCAGATAATACCAATGTGATTAAATTAGCAAATAAATTCTAATATATAGTCTTATTTTGTTAACCTCTATGTTCACTTAGGAAGTCGCCTTAAAATTTCAACTAATGACCGCTTTCAATTAAAATGTAAAAAGTGCCCCACCCTAATTATGAAGATGGAACACTTTTAAGAATTAAATTACCTATTGATACTAAAGTTATTACTAATAAAGTAATAACAAAGTAGAGAATAAATAAAAAGCCTAATGTATTGGCTTATTAAATACACCAGACTTTTTTATTATCGGAATTACAAGATTTGAACAAATGGTACACAAGTAACTAGTTTCTTCCTATTATATTAGGATTTCATTTGTGAAATTTGAGTCTTGGTACAGAAAATATACAGAATACTTCTGTCCGGCAGAAAATGTGGCTATCGTTATTCGGTAGCCATTTTTTAATAAAAAAGAGCGCTTATTAGGCGCCCACAACCGGTTCGGTTTAAGTAACGAACTGAAACCATTTTGCACACCGGCATCATAATTCTAACACTTATATTATAATATGCTTTTTCTATGATACAATGTTTAAGCACATTGTTAGGCGTAACGAACCTACAAATGCGTGCATGTTGGAAGGTGTCCCAATTGCATTGTTGGTGCATCATAATTCTAATCGTGCCGAATAGACTCGTTAAGTAACTGCTACATTCTGTAAAGGCTCTCAAACGCCTAATTGAGGGAATTCTTGGTTAAACTCCAAGTCATTTCTGAAAACAATCGTAAGAGTTGCTATTTCAGCGGTAGTATTTGCTATTGCTGTTTTTTTATTGTCCTTGGATAAAAGTAACTATATCCTCGTAATACATCACTCACCGGGATTATTTTATTACCAGCTTTATCTATCCACAAAGTAATACCCATAAAAATCTCATATGCTTTTCTACCGGCACACAATACAAACGGCTACATTCCCCGAAAAGCACTTAATTATCGCACGCCATTAGAAGTATTCTTAAGTCAAATCTCTAAGGAACAATTTTCAGTTTTTTCTAATTTAAATTGACATTGCAGGTTTCAAAATAATTTTTTATTCGGAAAAATATATTTTACTTAGCATAACTACCCATAGTGCTAGTTCGTAATAAAACTCATTATCCGTAAATTGTAGACCAAAATTATCATTTCCAACCGAGTCTGAAAACCAGATAAAGTACGAGTTGTGTTTTCTTCAACGTTGTATTGCTTCAATTTTGAAAAGCAACTCTCGGTCTGGCGTCGTAGCTTTTTAAGGTGACGACTATTGTGTTATGCTACACCCTTTTAAGATACTGATAAAAATTAGTATAAATTATAGGATTCGAACCTCCGATCTTTTCTTTATGAGGGAGATGCTCTACCAGCTAAGCTATGCTGGAATAACTCAACGGATAATCATACCTGTCAAGCTAACTCATAATAATTTTTAGCTATCTTTTTACCAGGCTTAACCATAATTGATGACAAAGATAGACAGACAAGTATGAAAGAAGCCACGTTAATAACCAAGTTATAAACACGGTCAGGTAAGGAGTAGCTTTAAGCGTTAGCCGCATGCCACCTGTATACCATAATATTCGATCCCAAAAAACATTCGCTAAAAAGGCGCGATAGGCATAAAAAGCCAGGTAATGAATTATTTTAAGGCAGCGTTGCATTCGATAGACTTTTTGAACAATACAAATAAGATAGATCAGGATGATAACTGCTAACGCATAGATTGCCATTGAGGGTCGATAGTAAGTATCATCCAGTAAATCCGTTAAATGATGAGCTGAAATAAAAATATATCTTGTCCAGGCATACATTAAAAGATAAAAACCAATAACAAGCCACCAATAATGAAATAGTAAACTTTGAATTTGATGATGGAAATTCCATGCAAGGCCACCATAAAAGCCAAAAATCAAAAAGCTCAAAAAACACCGATCGAGAAGATACCAATTACTATTCTCTTTGCCACTAAAATTGAAGCAGTCATAAAAAACAAGCCAGCTAAAGTATACTATTCCAATTCCAATAACTGTTCCCCCTAGCCGGCAAAGATTATTACCAACATAGACAGTTACTGACTTAATTATCGGCATAATTATTAAAAACTGCAACATCATAACGCTATACCAGAGATGCGGCGCTGCATTCCCTGTGATAAACTGCCAAAAAAAGGAAGCCAGGTTATAATAATGACCATGTTGCTGCAAATTAGGCATTATTAGCAAATATACTAACGTCCAAATAATAGTTGGTACGAAATTATTAGCCCATTGATCTTTACAATACACCTGAAGATTCAAATCTTTTCGATTACCGCTTTGCCGAATAACCGTAAATACAATCCCAAAAATAAACGCTGGCGATGTAAACTTAACAAAATTGTAAAAAGAAGCAAAAACTTTTAACTGTTCAATACTAAGATTGGTCTTAACAGCCATACTAATAATCGGTTGAAACATTACCATTCCATTAGCAATAACTTTTAAGTAGTCTCCTATATCGGCAGCCCACCAACCTTTATCCGTTACTTCGACTTGATTTGGTATCTCTTTCATTATTAATCCTTATAATCTAATTTTACCTACTTTTTATAAATAATAAATAATTTAGCTAAGATTGTCCACCGTTAAGCAGTAAGCAGGCAATAACAGTACGTATTGAAAAATCAGGGCCATGAGCTACCGAAAGTGGTAATTAAAATAACAAAGCCTATTATAACAACCATTATTAACGGTTATTACAATAGGCTTACTCAATAGTCGGAATTACAAGATTTGAACTTGCGACCTCTGCGTCCCGAACGCAGCGCTCTACCAAACTGAGCTAAATTCCGAAAAGAAAAAGCGTAGCAACACTATTCAGTGTGCCACGCTTTTTTAGTAGTGCACCCAGAAGGAGTCGAACCTTCAACCTTCTGATTCGTAGTCAGACACTCTATCCAATTGCGCTATGGGTGCATAAGAGCGGAAGACGGGATTCGAACCCGCGACCCCCACCATGGCAAGGTGATGTTCTACCACTGAACTACTTCCGCATAACTGTTCTGCAACAATAATTAATATATCACGTGTCACAGACCGATGTCAATACTTTTTTGAAATAAATTTTTATTCCAAATGCGGATGAAGGGACTTGAACCCTTACATCTAAAAGATACAAGATCCTAAATCTTGCGCGTCTGCCAATTCCGCCACATCCGCATATGGAGGATACAGGGCTCGAACCTGTGACCTCCTGCTTGTAAGGCAGATGCTCTCCCAACTGAGCTAATCCTCCGAAAAATGATATATTCATAATGGAACTTTATTAATATATCATCATCTAAAATTAATGTCAACAATTATTTTAAACCAAGTTCAATTAATTTCTGATCAATCATTTTTAACACTTGTTTTGCCGCTTCTGGATCTTCAACAAAGTCATATTTATCCCCATCAATTAACATTTTAGGACTGGCATCATACTGATTATACCAGTCACGATAACGCTCATTAAGGTTCTTGTAGTAATTATAAAGAGATGGATCATTTGAAATTTGTTCATATGACCGACCACGTTTTTTAATCCGTTCAAGCATCGTATCAAACGAAACTTGAATCGTGATTAAAAGGTTAGGCGCTTTTTGATGTGGTTGTTCAGGCAATTCTTCCATCATGTTATGTAGTAATGATGAGTAAATATCAGATTCAGTTTCAGTTGCCCGTCCCATATCAGCGTTCAGTTTAAACAATAACGCATCTTCAAAGATTGAACGATCAAGGACATTTAAATCATTTCCAAATGATTCTTTAATCTCATCTAATCGCCGATTCAAGAAGTAAATTTGTAATAAAAAGCCATACTTTTTAGGATCCTTATAGAAAAGTGGCAAAATCTTATTGTCATCAACTGATTCATAAAATGCTTGGCTATTTAAATGATCTGCAAGTAATCCGGTTAAGCTTGTCTTTCCGGCACCTATCGTCCCTGCAAGTGCAATCATTGAATTTTTATCCCCCTTTGTTTGTTAAAAGCAACTTAACCATTCTACCATTGAACAAGGGAAAAAAGAAGAGACTGAATTGGTGTTTAGTTCTCTTTTTATTGTTCTTTTCATATTACAAAAAAGATCCTGAAGTACCAATTTTGATAGTACCAAGGATCTCTTATATAGAATAAAATTTTACTAATTATCTTCTGGCTCGTACTTTTCACCCTTAGTTCGCCGAGATAGGTCAACTTTTTTAAGTGGAATAATATGAGTCTTATACCGAATCTTGTAGTAGAAGAACAAAATAAGGAATAGCGGAACACTCATATAGGTAATTAAGATATTAGACCAATCGAGTTTGGCAAATGCTTCAACGTTTTGACCGCAAATAACGATCGTACAAAGAATGAACGCAAAAATTGGTCCAAATGGGTAAAGGGTGGCATGGTACTTAAGTTCACTTACAGAATGTCCCTGAGCAACATATGCTCTTCTGAAACGATAGTGAGAAATAGCAATTCCTAGCCATGCAATGAAACCACAAAGTCCAGAAGCGTCAGTCAAGTAAAGGTAAGCTTGAGGAACAATAAATTGGGTTGCAAAGGCTAAAGTTGAAACCACCATTGTCCCGATCAGTGCATAGATCGGAATTCCCCGCCGATTAACGTAACCAAAGAACCGCCATGCATAACCTTCACGGGCCTGTGAATAAAGCATCCGGGTAGAGGCATATAATCCAGAATTGGCAGCAGAAACAACGGCAGTTAAAATAACCGCATTCATAATACTAGCTGCAACTGCTAATCCAGCCCGCTTAAAAATAATGGTGAACGGACTCATCGTAATATTAGTAACATCAGAATTCAATAAGTTCTTGTCCGTATAAGGTAGAACACAGGCAATAACAAAAATTGCAAAGATGTAGAACAAGAGGATCCGCCAGAATGTTGAATGAATTGCCTTTGAGATAGATTTTTCCGGAGTAGCAGCTTCACCAGCAGTAATTCCGACTAATTCCGTTCCCTGGAAAGAGAATCCGGCAACTAAGAACACGCTAATGATTGCTGGAATCCCACCGACAAACGGTGCTTTTTTGTAATGGAAATTGCTAAAGCCAACTGGTTGGCCACCCATAATTCCAAAGATAATTGCAACACCAACAATCAGGAAAACGACAACGGTTATTACTTTAATTAAAGCTAACCAGTATTCCGTTTCCCCATATGAACGAACTGATAAATAGTTAATTAAGAAAACAAGGACTAAAACAATCGTACTGAATATCCAACTTGGAACACGTGGCAGCCAGAAATTCATCACGATTCCCGCACTGGTCACATCAACTGGGATTGTAATTGCCCAATTAAACCAGTAGTTCCACCCCATTGCGAACCCTAAAGCGGGATCAACAAACTTTGAAGAAAAGGCGGAAAATGAACCAGTGAGTGGCATATAAGTGGACATTTCACCTAAACTGGTCATTAAGAAATAAACCATAATTCCCATGATACCGTACGCAACTAGCGCACCACCTGGTCCTGCGGTTGAAATAGCTGAACCACTCGTAATAAATAGCCCAGTACCAATCGTTCCACCTAAAGCAATCATCGCTAAGTGACGGGTCTTAAGGGTTCTTTTTATCTGTCCCTGACCACTACTCGTATCTTCTGACATTTTAATTCCTCCCCATATATCTGAGCGATTAAGCAATTAAAAAAAGGTCTTCTAAATAAGGCAACCCCATTAGAAGACCCAAAATTATCATTGAATCGTTCAGCGAAGCGCCCCGCGATTTATCGCGACAGTCCATGACTTTTTCAACCATGTCCCAACCCTTCTTAGAATAAGCTAAGAAAGATTTCGGCACTCTTTCCTTTCAAGACTACTCCGGAACTTATTTTCCTAATAGTCCGTACTGATAAAGAATGCAACCTCTTCATTTTGACAATATTATACTCTCATCATTTAATAACGCAAGTTTTACTTCCTACCCTAACGTTCCCAATACTCAGTCATTCCGGCTTTCGTTGCTATTTGGATAAAACCACATCGCTTGAGTACCCGCTTTGAAGATTCATTATTTTTCTTGACTTCAGCGACTAGTTTAACACTGTACTTATCTAACTCCTGGCAAACAGCGCTTAATACTTCTGTCATGTAACCACCGTGTTGAGCCGGAGGAGTAAGGAGGTAGCCAATCTCGTACTTTTTAGGAAACACCTCCCCATTTTTTCCATAAACACGAAGAAGAATGATTAGTCCAAGTAACTGTTGTTTATCTCTCGTTTTAATTTGTAATACACACTCCGAACGGCAAAGTAGTCGCAAAGAATTTAAATCAACCTTGCCAAACGAAACTAGGCCAGCCCGCCTAAATAATGACTGGTACTTCAATAGAGGAGTTAATGAAGCCGCCTCTTGGGATCGAACACGTTTAATAATTAGCCGGCTAGTCTTTACTATCATCTACCATCCTCCTATTTCCCGGGAAATAAAAAAGCGCAATCAAGATCAAACAAGACCTTTGCGCTTTAACCTAATAAATTGAATTACTAAATACCTTTATCTCACGAAGTTTTGGTGCCCAAGCAACATATAACCATTCAGCTACCTGAAGCCAAGCGTATGCCAATAGCATTGCTGCAATTGTATCTACTGGCCAGTGAGCGTAAAGGTATACTCGAGAAACCGCTAAGAAGAAGATCGCGAAAATCAGTAATAACTGACAAATTGTTCGAACAGCTGCCCGTTGGATAATTGGAATTACCACCAAGAAGAGGATTCCGGCAACTAAAAACAGGCCAAGGGTGTGACCACTTGGAAAACTATAGCCATCATCAGCAACGAGGTGTTGTGCTGGACGAGCCCGTTTTACAAAGTGTTTAACGATGGTTCCTAAGACATCCCCACCAAGGATTGTGCAAATTGCCCATACAGCAGGGATCCGGTAATTTTTCAACCATAAAACAATTGCAATTATCAGAACCCATAGTAGGTCAAGCTTGGGACTAGCCAAAAAAGAGATTAAGGTCATTAAGGCATGGAACCAACCAATATTTTCCAAACGTTGACTTGTGAACAAGGATTGAAAAATAGCATCCATCGTGGTTCCGATCGTCGAGTTAAACTTAATCATTAACATCAAAACAATAAAAACAACCCCGCTAATGGTGAATCGTTTCCATCGCTGATTATCTGGAACAATTAACATTATCTTTCTCCTATCATCTATATAAGCATTAGTTTAGAGTATACCATACCATTAAGCTTTTGATTTTGAAGTTTTCGATAAAGTACGAATATATTTAACGGCCCGAATCAACAATTCACCAAGCCCAAAGCCAAGGGTGATCGCACCAGCAATTACAATTACCTGGTAAAGGTAAAACATCGCTAAAGGATAATTACCTAGCGCAAAATTACGAACCATTTTATAAGCTTGTCCCCCAGGAACAAACGTTACTAATGCGGGAACATTAAAGACAATCATCGGCATTTTTAAATGACGGGCTGCGACCATGCTAAATAGTGAAATCAAGATAGCAGCAAACAGGTTACTAATTGCTAGTCCTACGTGATGATGATAATAGATGAGCCAATATATAACCCAAACCCCACCACCAATTATTCCGGCCATATTGTAGGCCCGCACTGGAATATGAAGTAAAATTCCGAAGCATACGGTTGAAACATATGAAAGAATAAATTGCAAAAATAAATTTTCCCAGTTCATTGGCTCCTCCTAACTAAAACGCATAACAATTACAATCGCACTTCCAATTGCAACCGCAGTTAAAATTGCCTCAATTCCTCGAGTTGGGGCACTGATTAGGTTTCCGGAAACCAAATCTCGCGCCGCATTTGTTAACGGAATTCCAGGAACCAGTGGCATAACACCACCAATAATGATTGAATTTGCGTTATGGGTCCACCCAAATTTTACGGTTATGATTGCTAAAATACCAATTACTAACGAAGCACAAAATTCACCAAGATATTGGATTTTAAACTTACGAACTACGAAGGAAAAAACAGCATAACTTAAGCCACCAATGATAAAAACTGCCCACCAATCTACCACGTCACCTGTAAAAACAACCATTAAAGCAGCACTTAAAATAGCTGCTGCAAGAGTTTCTAATGGATTTTGCCACCATCCACTTACCTGTCGCTCAACCGACTTCAACTGAGCATAAGCTTCAGGTAGTTCAATTACGCCACTGGCTAGTTCCCGCGAAACTTCATTTACTGCTACTACTTTACTAAGATCGTTCTTTCGCCGCCGAATATCTGCAACTTGTGAATTAGGAAGATCATCACTACTAGCAACAATCCCGGTTAAGGTCGTAAAGGCTTGAAATTTTCTTAAACCAACATTTTTAGCCATCCGATCCAGGGTATCGTTCACCCGTTCCATATTTGAACCATTTTCAATCAGGAGTCTTCCTGCAAGGACACAAGTTCGTAAGGCAAGAATTCGTCGTTGTTCCGTTAGCATTAGTTTTCCCTCCTTAATAACAAGGTGTATTAAAAGAGGCTGGGAATTACCTCAGCCTCTTTACATCAATTATTTACCTGTATTATCAGCCTTGATAAAGATGTTATGTGATGCCTTGTATGAAACATTCAGTGGTGTATCTTCACCATCTTTTTCAATTACTAATGGCCCTTCAAATGGTTCATGACGAATCACTTTAACAGTATCATCTGGCCGTAATTTTAATTCTTCAAGGTATGTTAACAATTCATGATTATCCAAGAAACGTTCAAGTTGAACAGTCTCTCCATCATTGGCATCCGCTAATAAGCGATGGGAAACATCTGGGAATTGTCCACTAGCTGATGGAATTACCCCACCATGTGGACATGCTTGTGGGTGCTGTAAAAAATTGTCTAGCGCCGTTGCTAACCGGTCACTGGTTTGGTGTTCCAAAACTTCTGCTTCTGAGTGAACATCCGCAAAATTATAATGCAACTTATTAACCAGGAACGTTTCCCATAGACGATGTTTACGAACTAATTCTGCCGCATACTTTTGTCCCTTTTCAGTTAACGAAATTCCAGCATATGGTTCATGAACTACTAGTCCCTCATCTGATAATTTTGAGACCATTTCCGTTACAGAACCTGCTGCGATACCTAGGCCCAAAGAAATATCCTTATTTGAAACCTTTTTGTGGCTACCACCAAGCTCAAAGATAATCTTAAGATAATCTTCTTTCATCGGTGTCAAGGGCTACATCCTCCTCTACATTGTTTCTCGGCCTACGAACGGTCTACTAAGTTAATTAATAATAACATATTTGATTATAGCATAACTAATAAATAACTTCTTCGGATAACCTAATTTTTTTGTTAGCTATTGTTTTAATATGATAAACTTAAGATAACAGATATATTAATGAGGAGTTTTACAATGGATGAACAAATCACGGGAAAGCGTTTCTTAGCAGTAACCGTACTAAATGTTCTAATTACTGTCGTGGAAATTATTGGGGGCCTATTTTCAGGAAGTTTAGCATTACTATCCGATGCCTTTCATAACTTAGGGGACTCTTTTTCAATCGTCCTTGGTTATTTTGCCCAAACGATCGCAAATAAACCAGAAACAAGTAAAAGAACATACGGATACCGTCGAGCTGAAATACTAGCTGCAATGGTAAATGCTACTTTTCTAGTAATTGTTTCAGTTTTTTTAATTATTGAAGCTGTTAAGCGACTTCAGCAACCAGCACATATCAACGGTGAAATAATGTTAATTGTCGCCGTTGTTGGTTTAGTTGCTAATCTTCTTTCAGCAATCCTCCTTCATGCCGGCAGCCACAGTAACTTAAACGTTAAGGCAACTTACCTCCATGTTTTAAGTGATGCCTTATCTTCATTTGCAGTTATCATCGGCGGGGTAATCTTAACCTTTGTTAACATCACCTGGCTTGACCCTGTCTTAACAATTGCTGTAGCTATCTACATTGCCTACGAAGCATGGCCAGTAATTAAACAGACCGTTACTATCCTGATGGAATCAGCACCAAAGCTTGATTATAAGGGAATTGAACAGGACCTAATCCAAATTGACGGTGTTACCGCAGTGCACCACGTTCATACTTGGATGATTGATGAAAAGCGGATTATCTTTTCTGCTCACTTAAATTGCCATGATATGAAACTTAGCGATGTCGAAAAAATTTACCGACAAGTTGATAAACTATTAAATGAAAAATACGGAATCTGTCATGTCACTATTCAAGCAGAGTACCATCGAGGAAAAGATGAGGAATTCTTTGATACGAACGTTGATGAAGAAAACTTAATTAAATGATCAAAAAGGCCTAGGTGAAAACTAAAACGTTTTTCCTAGGCCTTAATTTTATATTTAAACTAGAATAACCTACCAACACCATAGTGGATGGCAACCGTGATTAACGCAATAATAATGTTCCGAATAACAGCAATTTTTACCAAACCATTTCCAAGTTTAGAACTAATGTACCCAGTTAGTGCACTTGTTAATACAACCGCTAAAATAACTGCATACCACTTATAGGCGGATGGTGCGAAAGTCATCGCGCAGAGAGGGAAAATTCCTCCAGCAGCTGCTGAAAATAGAGAGGAGAAAGCGGCATCCCATGGATTCAAGTAGTGACCTAATTCAATATCATACTTAACTCGTACAACGGTTTCCAAGGGCTTTTTATTAAGTAAATCCTTGGCAATTGCTAGCGAAGTTTCGGGAGTAACTCCTTTACTGACATAATAGTCCTTAACTGCCGCAACTTCACTTTCAAAATCTGTTTTTAATAAGTGCTGTTCATTTTTAACCGCTGATTGTTCAGTATCCTTTTGGGTTGAAACAGAAGCGTATTCACCAGATGCCATTGAAAAGGCACATGCTAGCAAGTCTGAAAGACCAGCAATAAAAATTGTAAAACGATCAGATGTTGCCGCTGCAACTGAAACTAAGACACCGACAACGGTTAAAATTCCATCATTAGAACCTAAAACACCAGCACGAAGCGTGTTGAGTTTTTCTTCCATTGTTTGCTTTTGATGTTTTTTCTTTGCCATTTCTCAACACCCCCTAATGTGCTAATAACTGCCCAATAATATAGGTAACACCCATCGTCAATAAACCAGCAATCGCATTTCGAATACTCCCCTTAAGGCGATCTGATTTACTCAAAATAGCTGCACAGTAACCGGTAATAAGTAAGGCAATTAAAACTGCAATAGCTGTCGCAAAGATCCGAATGTTTGCTGGAGAAAGTGTAACAGCAAGCATCGGTAAAATTGAACCAGTTGGAAAAGAAATAAATGAAGCAATCGCTGCAGCATAGGGACTAGTAAAGTCTCTTGGATTAAAGCCATACCGTTCCTGAACAACGGTCGATAAAGCATCTTTATCCATTAATTCCTTCGTTGCTTGCTTAGCCAACTCAGGATCAATATCTTGAGCTTCATATTTTTTTTGAACATAGTCGAATTCTTCTTGATACTGATCACTTAAACGCTGGCGTTCGCTAATTAACGCCATTTTTTGTGAATCCTTCTGGGTAGATACTGATACATACTCTCCCATACACATTGAAATCATGCCGGCAAGTGTTCCTGACAGTCCAGAAATCAAAATCGAATAAGAGTTATTGGTTGCCGCTGCAACACCAATAACGATTCCGGCAATTGAAATGATACCATCATTGGCCCCCATTACACTGGCCCGTAAAACATTAACTCTTTGAGCCAGTGACATTTTCTTTTTGGTCATTTCAAAAACTCCCTTTTTTAGATTAGAATCATTATAACATCCCTTAAAAGTAGATCAATAATTATGTTAGTAGTACTCATTCCAATTTAGAAAGATTATTAATTAGCTATCAAAGGATAAGAGGTCGGGAAAAACTTTCACTTTTTCACCGACCTCTTTATTCATAATGAATTAATTTCTTAAATAAGTGCTATTTACTAATTAGAAATAATTATTCATATCTTTGAACTGCAGTTGTCCGAATAACAAATACGGAAGTTCCTGCATGCTTAGTCATGTAAGATGCTTGGGAACCAACAGCCTTGCGGTTACCCCACTTACCAATTGAACCAACAACTAATAAGTCTGGTTGGAATGCTGGAATGACGTGGTTGCAAATCCGTTCAGCTGGACGATCACCTTGATCAACAATTCCTGTAATCTTTTTTGGATCAACACCGTAGTCTACAGCAGCCTTTACGTATTCGTTAACCCGCTTCCGTAATTCATCAGCAGAGCTGTGAACATAGTCTTTGTCAAGAATTTGATAAACGTTAACGTCATCAGTTTCCAAAACAGAAACAATCCCTAATTCAGAGCCATCACGTTTTGCCTTATCTACCGCATATGAAAAAGCGGCCCGGGCATCAGGTGCATCGTCGACACCGACAAGGATCTTCTTGAACTTCTTTGGCTTAATTTCAAACATTAAACTATTCCCCTCTCTGTGGTCCTGACGATCAATAGATTATCTCGATCGCAGTAAGTTTCACCTACTATGTTACTACTTATCAAATATTTGTAAATATTTATTTTGGTAGACCTAAAACAATATTCTATAGAATTAAATATTGATTATTTTTAAATTTTTATATTCGGCAGGGCTTTCTTGCCTGTCGATCCAACAAGTTCTATAATTTAATTGTTTTAGTCCTCGTGGCCACAAACGATACTGTATATTTAGGGGAGAGTAAAACGCAATGTCAATGATAGAATTCCATAATGTCCAAAAATACTATGGTAAGTTCCATGCATTAAAGGACATTAATTTAACAATTGATGCTGGTGAGACCGTTGTTCTAATCGGTCCCTCTGGCTCTGGGAAAAGTAGTCTGATTCGGACAATTAATGGTTTAGACCCAATTCGTGACGGAAAATTAATTGTTAACGGTTTTGATTTAGCTGATAAAAAGACTAACGTTAACTTAATTCGGAAAGATGTCGGAATGGTCTTCCAACATTTCAACCTCTACAATAATAAAAATGTTTTGGAAAATATCATGTTAGCACCACGAATCGTTCTCAAACGTCCAGAAAAAGAAAATCGTGAATTTGCAATGCAGCTCCTTGAAAAGGTCGGGCTTGCAGATAAAGCTGATAACATGCCAGCACAACTATCTGGTGGTCAAAAGCAACGGATTGCAATTGCCCGGAGCCTTGCAATGAAGCCTAAATGTCTCTTGTTCGATGAACCAACGAGTGCCCTTGATCCAGAAATGATCGATGATGTCCTTAACGTAATGAAAGATATTGCAGAAAACTCAAAAATGACCATGCTGGTTGTTACCCACGAAATGGGCTTTGCACACGATGTTGCGGATCGGGTTATTTTCATGGCTGATGGACGAATTATCGAGGATGACTCCACTGAGAAGTTCTTTGGTGAGCAGCCAACCACACAGCGTGCTCGTGACTTTATGAGTAAAATTAGCGGACACTAGAAGGAGGCCAAAATAATGAAAAAGATTTGGCACTTACTAACGGTTGTCGCAATTGCTCTCGTTAGTCTTACAACCCTTTCTGGTTGTAGTTCAGTTGCCAACCAGGATATTTTAAAAGCTGATCAAAAGAGCAAACAAATTACTTGGGGGGTTAAGGCTGATACCAGACTGTTCGGTTTGGAGGATATTCGGACTGGTAAACTTGAGGGATTTGAAATCGATCTTGCTAAGGCAATGACAAAAGAAATCCTTGGACCTCAAGGAAAGGCCGTTTTTGTTCCGGTTACTAGTGGTACGCGGGTTCCATTACTAAAGAACGGAAACATTGATGCAATCATGGCTACCATGACTATTACTCCAGAACGGGAAAAACAAGTTGATTTTACCAAGTCATACTTTGATGCTGGTCAATCTCTTTTAGTTAAAAAAGGTAGTCCCATCAAGGACATCCAGGATCTCAATAAACCAGGTGAAGTAATCCTGGGTGTATCTGGTTCTAACTCAGTTAAAAATGTTGCTAAATTTGCACCAAAAGCACGGGTACTCCAGCTTTCAGACTATGCCCAAGCAATGACAGCATTAAAGTCGAAACAAGGAGACGCCCTCACTACAGATAACGGTATCCTTTATGGGATGGCAAGTGAAAATCCCGGTTACGAAGTTGTTGGTGGTAACTTTACCAAAGAACCTTACGGAATTGCCGTTAACAAGAATCAGGCACCATTTAGGAATAAATTAAACTGGGCACTTAACCGGCTTGAGAAGAACGGGACTTACAACCACCTTCTTCTTAAGTGGTTTGGTAATGTTAAAGGATTTAACTATCAGGAGATGAAACGTTAATGTTAGATATTATTACAACTCAGTGGCATCCCCTACTCAACGGTCTTTGGAATACCATTCTCTGTAGTCTGATTGCACTCGTTGGTAGTTTAGTTATTGGGACTTTCTTTGCACTGTTAGAAATTTCTAAATATCGAATTGTTCGCTTAATCGGTAGCATCTATGTCGAAGTTTTTCGGAATATCCCCTTGCTGGTAATTGCAATGGGATTCTTCCTCATTGTTCCTATGTATATCGTTAAAATCAGTGGCTTTGCGGCCGGGACAATCGGTCTGACACTTTACACTTCAGCCTTTATTGCTGAGACTGTCCGTGCTGGGATTAATTCTGTCGAAGGCGGCCAACTTGAAGGGGCCCTTGCTAATGGTTTAACTCATGCCCAAGCGATGCGGTACATTATCTTACCCCAAGCTTTTAAGGTTGTTATTCCACCACTAGGTAACCAATTCATTAACCTGGTTAAGAATTCCTCTGTGCTTGCCTTCGTTGCCGGCTTTGACTTAATGTATGAAGGAAACTTAATCGCTAATGATACTTTAAAGACAATGCCAACTTACTTTATCGTTGGTGTTCTCTACCTGATCATTACTTTACCTCTCAGCTACTACATGCGTCACCTGGAAAAGAAGTTAGCTTAGGGAGGAATGAAAAATGCAAAATTTTATTGATGCTTATTCATGGATTAATATCCGCTTCCTTCTTCAAGGGCTTGGAGTTACGATTGAGATTTCAGTTGTCTCAATCATTTGCAGCTTCATCATTGGAACTTTATTAGGAATTATTCGCTATGCAAAAATTAAGTACGTCTCAGCAATCGTTGGCTTTATCATTGACTTAATTCGTAACTTACCATTGCTGCTAATAATTTTCTTTACCTACTTTGGACTTCCAAATATCGGTATTAAGCCAGAAATTATTCCAGCAGCTATCCTAGCACTGACCGTCTTTGAATCGTCAATGGTAGCTGAAATCGTTCGTTCTGGTATTAATTCGATTGACTATGGTCAAACTGAAGGGGCCCTTGCCAACGGGCTAACTAAGTGGCAGGCACTACGACTAATCGTCTTACCACAAGCAATTAAAAATATGTTACCGGCATTAGTTAGTCAATTTATTTCGTTGGTTAAGGATACTTCTTTAGCAACAATCATTGTTCTCCCAGAATTGATGTACCACGCTCAAATTATTTATGGGCAAAATACCAACTATATCATTCCAATGTTTGTTGCGTTAGCCGTATTATACTTTATTGTTTGTTACTCACTTTCTCTCCTTGCCCGCTACTTAGATAAACATTTAGCATAGGTAAAAAACTTAATATAACTAGAACGTAAAAAGAGGAAATGGCCTTCACCATTTCCTCTTTTTTATCTATTAACCTTAATACTGAATCGAGAATCCAAAACGTTGGTGTTTTCCAGTTAATCGTCTGACATGACGTTCCATTACTTCTCTCCGGGTTCCAAACATCATCCAAAGACTGAAACCACCAAAAACCACTAGGAAGAATAATAATGACCACCAGTCGCCCGGAAGTAAGTTACCAGTTAACTTTGTCGTTCCCGTTGCTAAAAAGCCAAACCAGTCAAGACTGAAATGCATTAACATTGTTAACCATAATTGACCAGTATATACATAGACAACCGATAAGAACAATCCTAGCAAGAAAGCCAGTGCAACTTGGTAAAGGGTCAAATCAATTCTTTGTCCCCTCAAGTTAATCAAGTGAGCAAACCCAAATAATAACGAACTGGTAATGATAGCTAATGGCAGTTGCTGCTTAACGTTACGCCATGCGTAAAAAAGAACACCAAGCAATGCAAACCTAAACAAACTTTCTTCCGCAAGACCCGATTCAAACGCCTGACATGTTAGCTTAAAAAGCCCAGTTTTGGTCAAATGGACAATTGCCATCATATTGCTTCCTAGTGGAATCACAAAAATGGCAAGCATTAATAACAGGATCCACCAATTGAAGTCACTACTCCAATTTGGCTTTAACCCTGGCCATGATAGGTGCCATGCACGCATTACGGTTACTGCAAACAGGAAATATGCAACGGCACCAACTGCACCAGTTGATAACAAAATAGTTAACTTAGGGTTAGCAATTAGGTCAAATGGCAAATAGGTAAAGGGAACAATTACAATCTGAAACATCCAAATTACAAAGATAAATCGCTCAATGCTCAGATTCATCTGTCCACCAATAACGCTAGCGAACGGCGCATACATTACAAAGTAGTACAAAATCATGAGCACTACCACACCACGCGATGGCATGTGGAGCATCGTAATTATTTCCCGGGTAATTACCCCCCAAGCAAAGGTAAGAATTACTGGCTGTGCTAACCCCTGAATCCAGCAATTAACCTTACTGATAATTGGTGGGACATCCTCCCATAATTCTTCAGCTAATCCTAAGCCAAGAATAATTACCATCCATAACAACTGCAGCCAAATATTGCGGCCAAGTTCAAAGTTACGAATCATCATCATCATTAAAATAATTAAAGTCGCACCAATTTGAACTCGATACCAGATCTTTAAATAATCTCTTCCAGTCATCGAGATTCCTCCAAATAAATAATTGCTTATACTGTTTGATCATACCAAATTATACCAATGAATTTAAACATTTTATCTTAGAAATTATTTAGTTAATTAAAGATATAAATAAGCCTCAAAGTCCGGAAAGTCGGACTCTGGGGCTTATTACTCATCGCTATTCATTTTTACCAGCAGCAACTGGTTCCTTTTTAGCGTTTTGCTTTTTGGAATTACCATGCTTTCGCTGTTGATTACGATGTTTTGGGTGGTTCTTCCGATTGTTATTTTCATGACCCGCTTTTTTCTTATTACTTGGTTGACGATAGTGATGGTTTTCATAGTGACGATCACCATTCAAAATCGTTACCATTGGAATAATTACGGGGCGACGACCTGTTCGAGCATAGAGAAGCTTTTGCAAACGACTAATGATCGTCCGGTTAAGAGCGCGGCGGTCTACATGCTTATGGTTCTTAAAGGTATTTAAAATTGCCCAGAAGACCTCGTGGTTAGCTGCCTTAATTAACTCTTGAGATTCATGCATGTAAACAAATCCTCGCGAAACAATATCTGGTCCCGCAACAATCTGGTAATCCTTCAAGTCAACAACTGCAACTGCTGTTACAACCCCTTCTTCAGAAAGAAGGCGACGTTCATGAATTTCTGGATTACCAACAGTATCACCAGCATCGCGGCCATCAATATAAACATCTGCAGCACTATCGATATGATCCGCAACCCGTGCAGAATCCTTAGTTAGTGCCAATACATCCCCGTTAGCCAGGATAAAACTGTTCTCTTGTGGGACACCAGTCATTTCAGCTAGCTTGGTATGGATCTTTTGCATCCGGTATTCACCGTGAACTGGTGCAAAGAACTTTGGCTTCATTAATCGCAACATGAATTCTTCATCGATTTGACCACCGTGACCAGAAGTGTGAATGTTGTTAACGTAACCGTGAATAACGTTTGCGCCATCTTCTTCTAGCTTGTTGATTAATGCGTTAACACTAGTCGTATTCCCAGGAATTGGGTTACTTGAGAAAACAACAGTATCACCAGGTTGAATGGTGATTTGACGGTGCGTTCCGTTAGCGATCCGGCTCAAAGCTGCCATTGGTTCACCCTGAGAACCAGTACACATAATCAATACCTTTTCCGGTGGATAGTTATTAATTTCATTTTGGTCAATTAATGAATCCTTAGGAATATTAAGGTAACCAAGTTCTTGTCCGGCCGCAATAGCATTTTCCATGCTTCGTCCAAACACGGCAATCTTCCGTCCTTGGGCAATCGCAGCATCGGATGCTTCCCGTAACCGGTAAACGTTTGAAGCAAATGAAGCAAAAATGATCCGGCCCTTAATCCGTTCAAAAATACGCCGAATGTGAATATCAACCCACCGTTCCGACTTAGTAAACTGTGGTCGTTCAGCGTTTGTACTGTCAGAAGTTAAGAGGAGGACTCCTTCATCACCAAGCTTAGCCATCTGTTGGAGGTTTGGCCCTGGCAAATGACCAACTGGTGTTAAGTCAAACTTAAAGTCTCCAGTTTGAATAATTGTCCCTTGTGGAGTATGGACCGCAACACCTAAAGTATCAGGAATTGAGTGGGTTGTCCGGAAGAAGCTGACCCAAAGCTTCTTAAAGTGGACTTCATCAAATTCATTAATTTCATGGAGTTCCGCATCACGCAAAAGGTGCTTTTCTTCCAGCTTTCCCTTGATTAGGGACATCGCAAATGGACCAGCATAGATTGGTGCATTTACCTTTTGTAAGAAGAAGGGCAACCCACCAATGTGATCTTCGTGTCCGTGGGTAATAAAGATTCCCTTAATTTTATCCTTATTCTCAATTAGGTAATCGTAATTTTGAATTACATAATCAACACCCAGGAGTTCGTCTTCGGGGAAAAGTACACCACAGTCAATAATGATGATTTCATCTTGGAATTGAACACAGTACATGTTCTTACCAATTTCGCCTAAGCCCCCCATGGCATAAAAGGCGACTTCATTGTTCTTAATATTTAATTTTGACATAATACCTTTCTTGTACCTTTCTATTTGAATTTTATTAAAAATCAATAACGGAAAATTGTAGACCAAAAGACCCACTTTTCGGGTTAGAAAAGGGTTTCTTGGTGATTCAGTTTTACTTTTTTATATCCGTACTAAAAACTAATCATATTTTACCATATATTATCTTTTTCTGCTATCATTCAAGATTCCAAAATAAAAGAGACCGGATTAATTTCCCGGTCTCTTAAATTTAAAGGTATTAATAATGTAATTTGAATATCCCTATTACAATTTTACAAAAGATTTGTTTCTTAGTCTTCTGTCGGCAAGCTTTCTTCTTCCTTTTGCCACAACTTTTCTAAGGGAACAATTGGTTCTCCTTCTTGATTGAACTTTACATCAGTCAATTCACTAAGGACCCCTTCATAAGCACTTTTGCAAAGGCGTTCGCTAATTTCAGCTAGTTCTTCTTCACCGTGATAAGCGTTCTCTTTCAATACGTGGTTGATTGTTCCCATAACTTCATTTGAAGCCTTTGCCCCCATAATTTCAAGACTCTTCAATTGGTATTGATGAATGTAAAAGGCAATAAACGTCTTCAAAGCTGCTTCCTTAGCGGCATGATTATCTAGTTCATCATAGCGTAATCCTACTTGTGCCATTTTGATCGCTTCCCTTTCTTAATTTGCCATAAAATACATTATCATTCATTAATACCATACCACAATCTAATCACTTCTGCCGAAGATGTAATTCAGTTTTTCCGTTCTCAACGGTCGCATAAACTTCAGTATGAGGAGCTTCGGCTATTTCACCTATTTCAATCTCTCCCTTACCTGGGGCTAGTTGCTTAACATTCAACTTTTGATTAAGAATAAATTCATGTAATAATTTAACGGACTCGCGGCGTTCCTGTTCCTTTTTAACGGCCACCGCAAGTGTATATCCCTGATCAAGGAAAAACTTTATCGTACAAACCCGAAAAAGCATGGTAACGGGAAACAAGTGGTTTTGATTTTTCTCCCCTTGTTCAGATTCTATGTACCCCTTCTTTTCCCAATAACGAATTTGGCTTGGTGATACTCCCGTCATTTCCGCTAGTTGTGACATCGTAACCCGTAAATCATTTTGTTCGATCATCTTATGAAACCGCTCTGCAAGTAAAATACTCATCATCCTCCTCCAAAGTTTAATCTATGTGGTATTATCTTAAAATCGGATATCTTTGTAAAATAATTTGATAAAGATATTAAATAGTTTTATATTAGGTAGCATTGACTAAAAAAGAAAAGAGGTTTTCAGTGTGGATCAACAGTCTATTCCTGTAGATATTAATAACAAACCATACAATAGAAGATTAATGGTCTTGATCCTATTAATTGGTGCATTTTGTACTATTCTAAATCAGACTATCCTTTCGACCGCCTTTCCGGCTTTAATGAATGCTTTTAACATTAGTACATCAACTGTTCAATGGTTAACTACCGGATTTTTGATGGTTAATGGGATCATGATCCCAATCAGTGCCTACTTAAGCAGCCGTTTTAATACTAAGGTCCTATTCGTTATTGCAATGTCAATCTTTGAAATTGGAACGATCATGTCATGGTTAGCACCATCATTTGCTATTCTCCTTAGTGGCCGTTTAATCCAAGCAATTGGTGTGGGGATTAACATGCCATTAATGCAAAATATTATGCTAACAATCTACCCACCTGAAAAGCGTGGGGCCGCCATGGGGGTTAACGGACTAGTTATTGGGTTGGCACCAGCGATTGGCCCAACCCTTTCTGGATGGGTTATTGATAACTTTAGCTGGCGGTGGTTATTCGGAATGATCGTTCCAATTGCTGCTGTAGTAATTATTGCAAGTTTATTCTTCGTCAAAAACGTTATTCCTAACCGGAAGCCTCATCTTGACTGGTTGTCAGTTATTATTTCAACGGCTGGTTTTGGAAGTATGCTTTATGGTTTCTCCAGTGTTGGTAATAATGGATGGACCGACCCGGTTGTTTTATCAACCATCATCATTGGTGCTATCCTTGTTGCATTCCTCATTTTCCGTCAGAACAAGCTAGAAGAACCATTTCTGGAATTTAAGGTGTTTAAGAGTAATGAATTTACCCTTGCAACTATCTTAAGTTCAATTGTAATGATGGCAATGGTTGGGGTCGAATTAGTAATCCCCTTGTACCTCCAAATTATCCACGGAATGTCAGCTTTCCATTCAGGGCTAACCCTCTTATTTGGTGCCCTCTTCATGGGGGTAATGAGTCCAATCACTGGGAACTTGTTTGACCGTCACGGTGCAAGACGGCTTGCGATTACTGGGATGTTCATCCTTTCGGTAGGGACCATTCCATTTGCCTTTATTACCCGTGACACCCCAACGATCTATATTATCTTCCTGTATGCAGTACGGATGTTTGGAATCTCTATGGTAATGATGCCAGTAACTACCGCAGGAATGAACTCCTTGCCATACCACCTCATCTCTCATGGGACAGCCGTTAACAACACTCTTCGTCAGGTTGCTACCTCTGTCGGTACGGCAATTATGATTTCCGTTCTAACCAATGTCACAAACAATAATAAGCCAACTCATTCGTTACTAAAGGCTGCCCCTCTTCAATATAAATCACAAATGTTTGATGCAACTTTAATGGGGTACCATGCAGCATTTTGGTTTGCGATTGTCTTTGCTTTGATTGGCCTCTGTTTGACTTTCTTTGTTACAAGCGGTAACGGTATCCATTTAAAGTTTGATTCAGATGACATTCGAGAAAAGGAGGATCCTAAATGATCATTATTTTAATGTTTGGTTCCGCGGTCGCACTATTTGCCAGCGTGATGTTTATCAACCAACGGGTAACTAGAATCACTGGAACCATTATTTTCGGCATTCTCTTCGTTGTTTCAACTATCCTGATGACATTAAATTACAGTCACCATTTTGGAATGGAAAAAGTTACAACAACCACTAACCAAACCGTCTACTCTGCAACGGGAAAATTACCAATTGCCCTTTATCAACCTGTAGGCACTAACGGTCAAGACAACGTTTTAATTTATAAAACTAGTCAAAATCAAAAAAAGCCTGTTCACACACAGGCAAATGAATACACGACCAGTAAAATGGAATTTACTAATCGAACCAAACCGCAATTAAAAACGACAGAAACAAGATGGCGGTTTAAAAATAATTTCTATAAGGGTCTCTTTATGTGGTCAGGAATGGATGGCACATTAGTTAAAAGAACCAATGTGATAAAGTATCCACGCGCTTTTGTTAAACTCACGCCTATGCAAGCTCAACAACTACAAAAGCGATTTGCTGCTGCAGGGCCACAACTTCAGACTCAAGCTAAGAGTTTTGTCACTGCTAAAGTTCAAGCTGCAATGGCAAAACAACCACATATGAGTGCACAACAAATTCAGCAAGTCTCGCAACAGGCGGAACAAGAATTTATGGCCCAAATGATTAAACAAAAATAAATCATAATTATATGAAAAGTCCCTAACGACTGAAATAACAATCGTTAGGGGCTTTTCTATAAAGTTAATTTTCTAGAAGACTACCTATTTCCCGGGAAAATGTTAATTGTTTTAACGTAAATGGATCCTTAAACGAAAGTTTGGTTGCCCATAATGCTTGGTGTTGACGTTCAGAAATATCACCACCATAAAGGTGATCACCAATTAGTGGGTGACCAATAGAAGCAAGGTGTACCCGTATTTGATGTGTCCGTCCCGTATGTAATTGAACCCGGAGCTTTGTCCAACCCGCTTGCTCCTCTTCTACCCAGTATTCAGTGATCGCTCGTTGGCCGTCCTCCGCAATCACTCGCTGGGGCTGTCCTTCACGCCGAGCAATTGGCTTATTAATCACGCTATGTTTTTCCTTGAATGTCCCGGAAACAAATGCGGTATATTCCTTTAACATCTGGTGTTGCTGAACTTGTTGGCTAATCATACTGGAAGCAACATTGTGCTTAGCAATTAATAGTAGGCCACCGGTATAACGATCAAGTCGAGTAATTAAATGTGGCCGTTGATCGTCCGAACCCTGATCAATTAAATACTTAACTGCTCGATTAAGAACCGTCCCGTTATCTACTGATGGACCGGGAATTGACGTTACTCCCGCTGGCTTATCAATCACTATCCAATTGGCATCCTCATACACAATCTTAAGAGGTTCATCACTTAACTTTACTGACAAATCGCGTATTTCTGGCTGGGCAATTACCGTTAACGGTTGGTTCGGCAGTATCTTTGTCGTTGGCCGAACTTTACGGTGATCCACCAAGAATTCACCTTGGCCATTTTTTAAATCATTAAAGAGGCGGTGTCCCATCCCTAATGATTGAAGATACTTTTTAATTTTGATTGGCTCAGTGCCTTGATACTGCCATGTATTTTTCATTCTTTCCTCCTAAAAAATCCGATTATGTAAAAAGGCTGGGAATAAACTTCCCAGCCTTTTTTATTAACTATGACGGTCCGTACGAGACTCGAACTCGTGATCTCATCCGTGACAGGGATGCGTCCTAAACCAACTAGACCAACGGACCATTTGACAACAAATAAAAGTATACGAAACTTCTCCCCCAGTGTCAACAACTTTTTAAATTTCCTTTTAACTTCTTCAAATAGAAGAAATCCTTTATAATGGTTATTAGTATCTATTTAAGGAGGAAACTATGGAATCCTTATATAAACGCTTGTCATCATGGTGGGAAAAATATTCACGACCGGTAAAGATCGTCTTTGTGATCTCAGTCGTTATTTTTGTTGTCCATGCACTAACAAGTTTTTTTAAAACCGTTGACTGGCACCGTGTCGGTATCGGATTAAGCAACTTAACCTGGTCTAATATCATTATTTTATTAATCTTTGGTTGTATTGCCGTTATCCCAATGCTGGGCTACGATTTTGCAATTGTTAAATTCCTTCCCGGAAAGTTTAAGACTTCCTACATCATTCGTTGTGGCTGGATTACCAATACCCTTACAAATATTGCCGGTTTTGGTGGAGTCCTCGGTGCAACAATGCGGGCATACTTCTACCGGAAGCATGCTAGTAAAAAAGATATTCTACTAGCCATCTCTAAAATTGCTGTCTTTCTTTTATCGGGGCTCTCAGTACTCTGTTGGGTTGCCCTCGCCTTGATGTTTATTTTCCATCAAGGAGGTCACTTTAACCAGTACGCAATTTGGCTAGTTGCTGGGGGACTCTATTTCCCCGTTGTCTTCTACTTCACACTAATTAATAATAACCGCCTATTTAAGGATGTTACGCCAAAAATTGAGGGTTTATTAGTCGGCAGCTCAACTTGTGAATGGCTATTTGTCGCCTTGTTCTTCTTACTCGTTGGCTGGTGTTTAGGTGTTCGTCACAACATTGTTTCTGTCTTACCACTATATGTTGTTGCTCAACTACTCGGTGTCATTTCTATGATTCCAGGAGCACTTGGTTCGTTCGATGTCATGATGATGTTTGAACTCTCTTTGATGGGGATTTCTAAGCCAACAATTATTATCTGGTTACTTCTTTTCCGGATCTTCTACTACATCGTACCGTTAATTCTTGCGGGAATCCTTTTTCTTCACGATGTTGCTCGTCAGGTAAATGACTTCTTTGATGGTTTACCATTAGTTATTATTCAAAACACTGCCCATTTTCTGATCACGGCATTTATGTATATCTCCGGAATCTTAATGCTGCTTGCAGCTGCGGTCCCAGATATCACAGAAGACAATAAAATTTTTGCCCGGCTTTACCCATTTACCTTCTTCTTTATCCACCAGCTTTCCACAGTTCTCTTTGCGATTGCCATGTTAGCATGTGCTCGCGGGTTAGCATCTAAGGTTCAAAAAGCTTATTGGCCAACTTTAGCACTTCTCCTAATTGGAATTGTCACTACTTGGTGGAACCTCCGGACGATGAGTTTAACCATCTACTTAGCAATAGTTTTAGTCCTTATTTTACTTTCAAAACGAGAACTCTACCGTGCTAAACTCCAATATTCAATTAGTAAGTTCACAATTGATCTCCTAATTTTTGCCGGTAGTTGTATTCTTTACGTTATTGTCGGTGTTCTCAATGCCCCTCAATATTCCAGAACCCATAAGATTCCTAACTTCTTCCTCTTCCCTGGAGAAAAGGTATGGCTTTCTGGATTAATTGGCCTTCTTTTGGGGCTAATCCTTCTTGTCCTAATCCTCCATTACTTCTGTTCTGGAGCTGATCCGTTTGCTAAGGAACAAAAATTCAATGCTGAACGCGTGCGGAAGGTAATTGAACAATTCGGTGGTAGTCGTACTAGCCACCTCGCCTTCTTAAAGGATAAGAACCTCTACTTTTACCAAAAAGATGGTCAGGATCAACTGTACTTTATGTACCGACGGAACTATGATCGATTGATTATTATGGGAGATCCGGTTGGTAATTCCGCTGAATTTCGTCCTGCCCTTCGCCAATTCTTGAAGGAAGCCGATCTTTATAATTATCAATTAGTCTTTTACGAAGTTTCTGGTCAATTTACCATGTTGCTCCATGAATTTGGTTTTGACTTCATTAAAACTGGGGAAACCGGTTTAGTACGACTAGCAGACTTCACCCTCGCAGGAAAACGGCAACGCTCACAACGAGCACTAATGCACAAATTCGATCGTGAAGGGTACCAATTTAATGTTGTTAAACCACCTTTTGATAAAGAATTCATGAAAAAGATTAAGGCTGTTTCTGATGATTGGTTAGGAAAACAAGTGGAGAAAGGATTTTCTTTAGGATTCTTCTTACCAGATTATATTCAACTAGCCCCAGTAGCAACCGTTACTGATAAGGATGGTAAAATCGTTGCCTTTGCTACCTTTATGCCAACTGGTGGAAAGAAATATCTCACTATCGACCTAATGCGCCATTCTCATGATGCACCATCAGGAATTATGGATAAGATTTTTATTAGCATGTTCCTGTATGGTCAAGAACATGGTTATGAATACTTTGACTTAGGGATGGCACCATTAGCAAATGTCGGTGAGTCACAATTTAGTTTCCTTGATGAAAAAGCTGCGCACTTTATTTACGAGTACGGTTACCATCTCTATGGTTTCCAAGGATTACGACGGTACAAGAATAAGTACGCTGATATTTGGGAATCTCGTTATACCGCATTCCGTAGAAGAAGCTCCATTATTAACTCAATGATGGCCCTTGTGGGGGTAATTAATCAAAGGGCTGACAAACCAGCAAAACCCGCTTTCTTCTCCTGGATAGCTCGATAGTTTGCCGCAGTTTGAACATTGAACTATAATGATCGTGTAATCGTTTACACGGTCATTATTTTTTAGTTAGGAAGGCGAATGTTATGGCTACTGTTTACTTATCAGCAAAATTGCCAAAAGTTGCTACCGATATTCTAAATAAGGCAGTAATTCATTATGAGGTTTACGACGGCAAAGAGTTAATTAGTAAAGAAGAATTACTTAAACACGTCAAAGACTGCAAAGTTTTAATTACTCCCTTATCTACCCAAGTCGACCAAGAAGTTATTGATGCTGCGCCAAAGCTTAAGTTAATTGCTAATTTTGGTGCTGGCTTCAATAATATTGACGTTAAATATGCCCGGAGCAAGGGAATCGATGTCACTAACACCCCATTTGTTTCCTCAACCGCAACTGCTGAGGTTGCTAGTGGATTAGTCGTTGCCCTCATGCGTCGAATTGTGGAAGGTGACCGCCTAATGCGCTCAGTTGGTTTTGATGGCTGGGCTCCACTCTTCTTCTTAGGTCATGAATTAGCGGGAAAGACTCTTGGGATTGTTGGTCTCGGAAGTATTGGTCGTGGTGTTGCTCAACGACTACACGCATTTAACGTGAAAATCATCTATACCCAACGTCACCAAGCTGATTCAGCTACAGAAGCTCAATATTCCGCTGAATACGTTACCCTTGACGAATTGTTAAAACGCTCTGATGTGGTTACCCTTCACTGCCCATTAACTCCTGAAACCCATCACATGATTGATGCTCCACAGTTTGCAATGATGAAAGATTCTGCATTCCTAATCAACTGTGCCCGGGGACCAGTAATCAATGAAGCGGCTTTACTCGAAGCACTTCAAAACAAGAAACTTGCCGGTGCTGCTCTTGATGTTTACGAAGCTGAACCAAATGTTGCCGATGGCTTTAAGAAACTAGATAATGTCATCTTGACACCACACATTGGTAACGCATCATTTGAAGCCCGGAATGCAATGGCTGAGATTGTTGCCACTAATGCCGTTAATGTTTTAAACGGTAAACAAGCAAAATACATTGTTAATAAGTAACTTTATTTAAAAATAACGAAAAAACGTGAACCCAACCGTAATTTTCTCCGATTAGGTTCACGTTTTTTATTGTAACGATATTCGGCTAACTATCTTTGGGAGTAAGTGTTCTAGACCACTGAGTCGAGATCTGCTCGCCCCGACCGCACTCTAGAGCCTAACTACGCCTGATTCCGATGCAAGCTATCGTTCATCAGGCTAGGTTAGTCATCCGCGTGCTAGTTCGTCGGGACTCGCACTCTTCTACTTTACATTCAATATTGCAATGAAGACGATAAAGATGAAGAAGAGAGCGTACATGATTGGATGGACTTCCTTGCCGCGTTTGGCAGCAATCATGGTTAATGGATACATGATTAAACCAAGTGCCATCCCGTCAGAAATACTGTAGGTTAAGGGCATCCCAATGACAATTAAGAATGATGGGATTGCTATTTCAAGCTTTTCCCAGTGTACTTTTTTCATTGACTGAGCCATTAAAACACCAACAATAATCAAAGCTGGTGCAGTTACTTGGTTAGTAACTACCGGGAGTAATGGGGAGAAGAACATCCCTAGAATAAAGCAAATTGCTGTTACCACAGAAGTTAATCCTGAACGACCACCAACTGCAATCCCCGCTGATGATTCAACATAAGCTCCGACCGGTGAAGTTCCTAGGATCGAACCAACTAACATTGCGCTAGAATCAGACATTAGTGCTTTTCCAACGCGGGGCATTTTATTATCCTTCATAAAACCTGCCTGTTGTGCTAACCCAACCAGTGTTCCGGCAGTATCAAAGAAAGTTACCAGTAAGAATGTCAAGACAACGACCCATAGCTGAACGGTATTAATGTGTAAAAAGTATTCAACACCTACACCAAATGTTGGCTTTAAGCTTGGTGCACCAGAAATAATATGGTGTGGCATTGGAATAAGGCCAGTAACTAACCCTGCAATTGCAGTGACTGCCATCCCAATAAAAATTGCTCCTGGGATCCGTTTAACTAGGAGGATCGAGGTAACAATCAAACCAATCACGGTCAGCCAAGTAGTTGGCGTAGTAAAGGAACCAAGACCGACAACAGTAGACTTATTAGCAACCACTAAGCCACCTTGATGAAGTCCTAAAAAGGCAATAAACAATCCAATCCCACTAGAAATAGCAAACTTTAAATCACTCGGGATTGCATCAATAATCATTTCACGCAGTTTAAAAATCGTGATAAGGATAAAAATCAACGAAGCAACAAAAACTGCTGCTAAGGCAGTCTGCCAATTAACTCCCATTCCAATAACAACTGAATAGGAGAAAAATGCATTAATCCCTAAAGCTGGAGCAGTTGCAATCGGGTACTTAGCATAAAGTCCCATCATTAATGTCCCAAATGCTGCCGAAAGCGCAGTCGCCGTAAAGATAGCTCCCTGGTTCATCCCCGCTGCCCCAAGAACATTGGGGTTAACAAAGAGGATATACGACATTGAAATAAAAGTAGTAAATCCAGCTAAGATTTCCGTGCGAATGTTCGTATTTAATTCATCTAGATGAAAATACTTGTTAATTGCGTTCAAGAAAAAATCCTCCAAACAGTAATTACGAATAAAACAACAAATAGTATCTTATAATATTCGTATTCATCTGTAAAGAGGATTTTGTATAAATATGAACCTAAATTTAAATGTTTTGCGCAAGGTAATCGTAAAGCATGTCTTTTTTAATCTGCTTGGTATCAGTGCCCAAAACTTCTGCAATCTTAAAGGCATACGCAAGTGCAGTGGCCGGCCCACGACTAGTTAAGATCTTAGCATCCTTATCAACTACAGTAATATCTTCATGGAAACGTGCGGTTGGAACTTCTTCTTGAATCTGTTCATTGATGCCAGGGAAACAAGTGTAATCATGGTTATCAAGCAAGCCATAATGAGCAAGAGCAATTGGTGCGGCACACATTGCTGCATCCCATTTACCTTCCTTATTTCGCTGAACCATTAACTGTTGCAACTTTTCGTTATCCCGAAGGTGTTGAGAACCACCCATTCCACCTGGGAAAGCAACCAAATCATAATCTAAAAGTTGATCACCCAGAACTTCGTCACAGGTTAATTTAATGTTATGGGCCCCCATGACTTCCTTGCTTTCTAAGCCAACCATCTTGGTTTCAATTCCAAGACGCCGTAAAACGTCGATTACCGTTAATCCTTCAACTTCTTCACAACCTGGTGCAAATACAACTGCAACTTTTGTCATTATTGATCTCTCCTTTACCATTTAATTATTAACTACCTTTTTAATCTCTGCCATCACTTGATCTGATTCTGGCATCTTGTATACCGGAAAGATATGGGGCAAATCACGACCAGCAACGAACTTTACGGGAATCTGTGCTTCACGAAGTTTTTGTACAAAGCGAGCGCTATCTGGATACATGATTTCACGGGTGCCGACACAAACAAAGACATCACGAAGTTGACTTATATCTCCATTAAGTGGGCTTAACCGGTAATCATCATGCTCTGTTTTACCAGCCCACAAATCAGCTACCCGGCGTAGCCCCTTAACGGATAAGGTCACATCATGTGGCTCGTACTTAGCGATCGTCGGGTTGGTCAAATCTAAATCTAACCAGGGAGATAATAATACTAAACGTCCTGGTTGTGGCAAATCATTTCCCGCGCAATACTCACAAAAGCCCGTAGCTAAACCACCGCCAGCAGAATCACCTAAAATCGTAATATCACTCACTGGAACTCGATCATAAATTTGTTGGTATAACTGTGTAAGTTCTTGATATGCCGTTTCAAACGTATGATCCGGAAGCTGGGAATAAAGAACAATGTAGACCCGAGCTCCTGTTTCTTGTGCCAGTCGGTTAGCAAAGGCCCATTGTTCTTTTACAGGTGGCTCAATATATGCTCCACCTGGCAAATAAATAATTGCCTTCTGCGGTTCAGCTTGTTCATTTAAGACATAGGTTCTTACCGGCGCTTTCGGCAATTTTCGTAAACTAACAGTAAACGGTACTGCGGGTATTACAAAATCCTCTTCACTTTCCTGACGTGCATCAGCTAGCATTTGCTGAAATTTTTTCTTATCGGCCATTCGCCGCTTAAAGCCACTTACTTGGATCTGTAGTTCAACAAACGTTGCTCGCTGTGACCGGTGATGCCCACAACATACTAAATCACGAACGCTTTGACCAAAATTATTAGCAAGCTCCGAAGCGACCTGAGGTTCAAATTTGGGTAATTTCTTCATGAGCTCCTAGGCTCCTTTTTTAATCTAGTCGGATTTCTCCGACCTTGATGCAAATAATTGCTTTTATCGTAACACGATTTCAGTTACCAACTCCATTCAAATTTAGAAAGTTTTGTCCTAAAATTAACTAAAAGGAAGTAATGACATGCACCAAGAATCGCTATTTTCACAACCAAATAATAACAACACGCCCCTAGCAAACCGAGTTCGTCCAACAACCCTTAAAGAATTTATGGGACAACAACAATTAATTGGTGACGGTAAAGTCTTACGTGACCTTATCGAAAATGATCAGGTCTCTTCACTAATCTTTTGGGGACCACCCGGTGTAGGTAAGACAACCCTTGCAGAAATTATTGCCCACCAAACTAAGTCGCATTTTATCACGTTTAGTGCCGTAACAAGTAGTATTCGCGATATTCGTAAAATCATGGAAGAGGCAGAGAAAAATCGTGAATTTGGCGAACGAACGATTTGCTTCATTGATGAAATTCACCGGTTCAACAAGGCTCAACAGGATGCCTTTCTTCCTTTCGTCGAACGAGGAAGTATTATTTTAATCGGTGCAACAACCGAAAATCCTTCTTTTGAAATCAACTCAGCTTTATTGAGTCGCTGTAAAGTGTTTGTTCTTAAGTCACTAACCGTCAACGATATCATTAATATTCTCAAACAAGCCATCAAACATCCAGATGGCTTTCCCAACCTTAACATTAGCTATGATGATGAAGCCCTAAAAATGATTGCAGAATTTGCAAACGGGGACGCCCGGGTAGCACTAAATACCCTTGAAATGGCGGTTCTTAATGCTAACCATCGTAATCAACAGGTGCACCTTACTACCAACAGTCTTAAGCAGCTGATCAATACCAAGTCGTTGCGTTATGATCAACACGGCGAAGAACACTATAATGTTATTTCTGCCCTCCATAAAGCAATGCGAAATAGCGATGTTGATGCAGCTATTTACTGGTGTTCACGAATGATTGACGGTGGTGAAGATCCCCTTTATATCGCACGACGGCTCGTCCGTTTTGCCAGTGAGGATATTGGCCTAGCGGATACGAATGCTTTAAATGTTGCTATTAATACTTTTCAAGCTTGCCAGTTTCTCGGCCTTCCTGAATGTGACGTTCACTTAACAGAATGCGTAATTTATCTTTCACTGGCCCCAAAATCGAATGCGGCTTACGAAGCACGAATGGCAGCTAAGAAGAAAATCAAGGAAACTGGTAACTTACCGGTTCCCCTTCAAATTCGCAACGCACCAACCAAACTAATGAAAGAACTGCACTATGGAGATCACTACCAATATGCCCACGACACTAAGGATAAGTTAACCTCGATGAAAACGATACCTCCAGAACTAGCTGACCAGCATTTTTATAAGCCAACAACTCAGGGACGCGAAGGACGTTTTAAAGCCCGGTTGACACAAATCAAAGACTGGCATCGCCAACATGATCAGAAGTAAAAGTTGATAATCGTCAATTTAATCAACTCCCTCTTCACCTATACTAGCAAGGTAAGGAGGGACTTTATTATGGTTAAAATTCAACGTTTTTTTACGGACTACCGTAAAGAAATCGTAATTGTAACTACGGGACTATTAATTTTAGCAGAATTCTTTCATTTTATTATTATCATGAGCCTGCCATATCAAGTTATTATGGCAATAGTAGGCGTCATCGGGTTAGTACCGATCTTCTTAACCGCGGTTTCATCGCTCCAAGTTAAATTAGTTTCGATTGATGTTCTAGTGTCAATCGCGGTTATCGGTGCATTCATCATTGGTGAATTTAACGAAGCAGCAATTGTCACCTGGTTATTTATGCTTGGCGAGGTATTGGAGAATGTTACCCTCCAAAAGACCCGTTCAGCAGTTCAACAGTTAACCAAACTCGCCCCTCAAACGGCCATTGTAATTAATGAAGACGGTGACACGGAAGAAGAAGACATTGATTTTATCGAGCCTGGTACCCACGTCCTCGTTAAGACTGGGGCAAAGGTTCCAGTAGATGGCCAAATATTAACTGGGTCGGCATTGCTAAACGAGGCAAGTGTTACTGGTGAAGCAAAACTCGTTAATAAGCAGATAGGAATGACGATCTTTGCAGGAACAATTGTTGAAAACGGGACAATTATCGTTAGGACTACTGCTGCTGGCGAAGACACCACTTTTGGTAAAATTATTGAACTAGTTGAAGAGGCTCAGGATTCACAAACAACCACACAGCGATTCATCGATCGCTTTTCTCAGTATTACACCCCGTTTGTCCTTTTAGCTTCAATTATTGTTGGCATGTTAACATGGGATGTTCGCTTAGCAATTACCGTAATGGTCCTAGGTTGCCCTGGTGCATTAGTAATTGGTGTTCCCGCTTCGACCGTCGCTGGAATTGGTAATGGCGCTAAGCACGGAATCTTATTTAAAGGCTCAAACGTAATGGACCAGTTGCAGAAAGTCGATACAATGATCTTTGATAAAACCGGGACGCTAACGGAGGGCCAACCTCAAGTTGCTACCATTAAAATTCTTAAGGGAAGCCGGCAAAGTATTATCAACAAGTTAGTTGCAATTGAGCAACAGTCAGATCACCCATTAGCCAAGGCAATTAAGCAGTTACCTATTACAGAAAAGGCCGCCGTTTCTCATGTTCAAGCAATTAAAGGACACGGTCTTCAAGCCATGATTGACGGTCACAAATACCTTCTCGGAAACCTGACACTAGTAAATGACCTTGTCGGCAATAACAATTCTCTCAAAGGAACCGTCAAGCAGTTAAGTAATGAAGGCAATTCAATTGTTATTATCGTCAACGATACCCAAACTGAACTTGCCGTATTTGGGATTAAAGATCAATTACGTTCAGATAGTGCTAATGCATTACACCAGTTAAAGATGCTTGGAGTACAGCATTTAATCATGCTGACAGGAGACAATCAAGAAACGGCTAACCAGATCGCATGTACTTTACCCCTGAGTAAAGTTAAGGCACAAATGCTTCCCCAGGATAAGGCAGTTTTTGTTAAAAAAATGCAAAAGCAGGGCCATCAGGTAGCATTTGTCGGTGACGGAATTAATGATAGTCCTGCACTTGCACAGGCTAATGTTGCGGTCGCAATGGGTTCTGGAACCGATGTTGCAATGGACGTTGCCGACCTAGTACTAGTCACTTCTAATTTAACTAGCCTTGTGAACGGTCTGAAACTAGCGAAAAGGACGATTAACAACATGAACGAAAATATTCTCATTGCGTTGGTTACCGTTGTTCTTTTATTCATCGGCTTATTCGTTGGCTATATCGAAATGGCTTCGGGAATGTTAATCCATGAGCTTAGTATTTTAGTCGTTATCCTAAACAGTATGCGTTTAATGCGATAATTAGACTAAAAATTGATAATGATCAATTTTTAGTTTCCCATTCTCAATTACAATGATGAAAAAGGAAGTGTTAATAATGGAAAAGGTAATGATGAAACTTGACGGGTTAACTTGTCCGTCTTGCCTAACAAAGATTCAAAAAAGTGTTGCGAGTGCAGCGGGAACCAATAATATTAAGGTCCTATTTAATGCTGGTAAAGTTAAATTCGATTTAGACCCTACTCAATCTACTACCGATGAAATCCAATCTGGAATTGAAAAGATGGGCTATGAGGTCCAACAAATTAAAACTAAGGAGCTTTAAAATGACAAGTGAAGAACGATACCAACAAGAATTAAAGCAAAGTGAGATTGACCACCATACCCCCACTGCGGGTGCAATGACCGGACATATTATCGCTAATCTCTTAATCCACTCATTGAAAATTTCTCAAGCAAAGTTTTTTGCTCATGGTATTGCAGCTATCTTCCTAGCTAGTTATGCTGATAATTGGCTTAAGCACGAGCAAACAGAATTTAATCGTCTCAATCAATTATTAGTTAATAATGGTGAAGCAATCCCCACAACTACTGACCAGTTTAAAGAATTTTCAATGTTAGAAGAAAATGGCGCTGATAAGTATCTCACCGGTAATGAACAACTTTTTCGTCTAGTCCAAGATTTTGATACTCAACTTCTGTTTATTAATAAAGCGATCCCGCTGGCTGATAAGGAACAATGGCCTGAACTAAAAAGTGAATTAATAAAGCTTCTTACCTGGATAAAATCACAAATTGCTTTAACACAAAACGTCTTAGATCACGAAATTAGAGAAGGATTGTATACTGAAGACGAAGACGATGATGATTTCTAAGGAGAATAAAAATGGCTGAAGAATTGTGTGTGCAACTTGTTCCACTATTTAATCATTTAGAGCTCACTAAGCAACGGCAAATTGAACACCTAGTTCACCACCAAAATGTTACTAAGGGTACGATAGTCATCCAGCCCAGTGAAAGTAAACGCTTAGTAATTGTAAAACAGGGCCGGCTCCGGCTCTACCAGCTTAATCCAGCAGGTGAAGAACAGCTTCAAAGAATTATTACCACTGGTGAGTATGTTGGTGAAACCTGGTTATTAGGAATGAAAAACACTAATAGTTACGTTGAAGCTGATACTAAAAGTGAAATTTGTATTTTACATCGGAATGATTTTCTCCACCTGCTGCAAGAACAGACCGATATTAGTTTTAAACTATTGGAAGAGCAAGCTGGTCGGGTTATCAGTCTCCGCTACCAAGTTCAACTTATGGCTCTCCCTACTATTGGTGAACGATTACTAACCTACTTGAATCACCTTACAGTCATCCAAGGAAGTTCAACAATTCGGCTTCCAATGAAAATGAAGGATCTTTCTTCTTACTTAGGAACAACTCCGGAGACCCTTTCTCGCCAATTCAGTCAGCTTCGATCCAACGGAAAAATCATTCGTAACCATCATCAAATAACACTTACTAATCAAAAAGCTAACTAACCAATTATAACCGCCAGTATCTAGCAAAGCTAAACACTGGCGGTTATTTTAGGTGCTGAGCAGGTTATCTACTCAATTCTTTATTAATTTTAGTTGCTCCTGCTTCTTGCTCCTAATCCACATCACAACTACCATTACGAGTGAAATAATAATGAGGACCAGGGCCGTAATAACAATATTCCGGTAACCACTATAGAGGATATGGCGCATCTCTGGTAAGAGTGAAGTTGGCAAACTACTAGCCGTCTTGGCGTTTGAAAGTTTATTCAGCATCCCCATCGTAATTCCAGGATGGTGATGAATCCCCTGTAACAGGGCATGATTAAGAATTACCCCATAGATCGCAGACATGAAGGTTTGACTAAGGATCCGCATCAGGTAACCCATTGAAGTAGCGATTGGAACATCACGAAGTTCAGCATCGGTTTGAACATTGATCTGTAAAATATTAAAGACTAAACCAACCCCAAATCCTTCAAAAGCACCGAGGATCATAATTAACCAAAATGGGGTAAATTGACCACCAAGTAACAATCCTAAGAAGGAAATGAAAATTGTAAAGGCCCCTAAACCAACAATCTCATATTTCGACCACCGATCCTGAATAAACGGGACAAGTTCTGAACCAAGGAAATCAGTAACAGCTCCCGGAATTTGGGTCATCCCACCAAGCAAGGCAGACAGACCTAAAAGTCCCTGAGCCCACATTGGAATATAAATAACAAAAGCAATAAATGAACCCCAGATAATAATGAATAACATAAAATCAATTACTAGTTCATGGTTCGTAAAAAGCCGGTTAGGGACAATAGGATCGGCTGCTTGTTGGTCGACCTTTACCATCCACCATAACAATGCTAACCCGATAATAACCAGCCCAATAATAATTGGAAGTGATGCTACCCCGATTAATTGAACAGCAATCAGGATCAACATTAAGCTGCTAACTAAGAGTGTTGCTCCCAAGTAGTCAATTGGCTTACCGGCTGCTTGCTTATTAACATTTTGATAGAAGATTGCAATGATTGTAATTGCCACAAGTGCGATCGGGACATTAACATAAAATACCCAGTGCCAGCTAAGGGCATCAACGATCCACCCACCAAGGAGTGGGCCAATAATCGAAGCAGTTCCAAAACAGGCACTTGATAAGCCAAGCACAGTCGCCCGTTTTTTTAAATTAGTATAGATTTCCGCAAACACAATAAAGGGAATTGTGTTCATTCCTCCAGCACCAATTCCCATTATTGCCCGGGCAATAATAAACCAGGTAATGTTTGGCGCGAGTCCCTGAAAGATCGCACCAACCGCAAAGAGAGAGGTTGCACTAATATAAGCGACCTTATTCCCCTTGTGTTCCCCAAACTTACTCCATAGTGGGGTTGCAACTGCCATCCCGAACAGGAAGATCGCAACTATCCAGCCCATATATTGAAGTGCATGAAGGTCACTTGTAATTGCTGGTAATGCTGTATTAACAATCGTCCCGTCCATCCCTGCCATAATATTTGAGAGTAGCAATGCCCCCGTAACAATTGTTCGTCGTTGTTCTAATTTCAAATTTCCATCTCCCCCTTAAACAAAGAATAGCGGGTCAGAAGTTTACGCTTCACCCGCTTTCTTTTTAATGATTTAACTTCTACACAATAGCCAACCATGTATTATACAAAGGGATCGTACATTTGTAAAACCCAATCATCAGCTATTTAACTTTTTGACAATCTTTCCTAATCGTTGCCAGTCTTCACGAACTGTTGGTTCTAATTTTCGGCTATATAAGACAGCTGCGGGATGATACATCGGAACAAGAAGCGAATTAGTTGTTGCTAATTCATAACCACTCCCGTCCTTCTTCGCATGTTGAATCGGTTGTTTTAAAAGCTGGCCATGAAGTTGCCCAATATTGGCTTGTGAGCCAAGTAACCGCTGTAACGCAGTGTTACCAAGGGGTACAATTATTTTAGGTTGGACCTGCTCAAGTTCCCAATCAAAGAGGTTGGCAAATGCTAGAACCTCCTTTTTAGTTGGGGTCCGATTGGGCTTTTTCACTACTTGAGCACCAGTCTTCTTATCAGTGACCTTTTTAATTGAATAAGGACGTTGACGGACAACACTAGTGATATAAACACTTTCCCTATCGTAGCCAACTGTCGCTAACATTTTCATCAGCTCTTTTCCAGACGCCCCTGAAAAAGGAATATTATGAACCTCTTCATGACGACCAGGAGCTTCACCAACTAACATTAAATCTGGCTTTAGTTTTCCCTGACCTGGCGTAAAACCAGCTAAGTTGCGTCCAGCAACCCGTTGATGAACTTCATCTAAAAGTTCTTGTGGATATTGAATGATCATCTAATCACTCCCGTATTTAACCATTATGGCGCCACTTTGGATCAGTCAAAATTCGAGCAGCAATTAAGCCCATCGGCAAAAATACCACAATTAGGAGGGCTTTAGTAATCCACAATGCCCCAACACTGATTGATGTTAACCCCATATTATACATTGCTTGATACATGTATAATCCGGGAACCATAATCACGATCGATGGGACGGTAATGGAAATTTGTGGATAGTGGATCTTTCGCTTAACAACAAAGGCAAGCAATCCAGCAATTAAGGCACCAATAAATGCGCAAACTCCAGCAGGAATATGACTATAATCAACCAATTCAAGACGAGTTGTATTTGCAACTGCCCCAATTAAACCAGCAACTGTTGCCATCTTCGGCGTACTATTAAACATAATCGAGAAGCCAAAGACCCCACCGAAGCTCGTCATAATGCGTAATAGCATTATCATCAACGGTGACAACGGAAGAGCAGTTAATGTGCCTGGGCGTAATTTCACAGCCATGGCAACTATCCAGCCCACTAATGTCGCAACCACAATGATTGTAACTGCGTAAGCCAAACGTTCAAGGCCCGACCGCATATCCAGTTTTGAAATGTCTAGTCCACTTGTAATGAACGGAAACCCAGGAATAATAAAAAGCATCGCACCAATATATCCGGTTTCGTGACGCGGACTAACATTAAATAGCCATTGCATCCCAATAAAGGCAAAAAGATAAAAAAGACAGGCAACCGCCACCCCAACGGATACACAAGCCAATAAGGTAATGTGCCGATCGATTAACTTTCGCCGAACATAGTTTCCGAGTCCTGCACCAAAAAAGCAACATGCCATTTCAACAGGACCACCACCGAGCAAGAAAACGAAGCAACTGCATGCTAGTGCAGCCGCCAACCCTACTTGAATCGGTGTATAGTTTCCGCGACTATGGGCAATTGTTTCAAGACGATTATGAATTTCACCAATAGTTAATTCACTACCACGTTCCCGAAATTCATCAATAAACCGTTCCATTTGTGATAGTTTACTGGTATTAATTCCCGTACTTGGCAAGGATAAAGCTTGAGTATAACTATGATGCGCATCCATACAGGTATATTCAAGAGAAACTAGACCAATATCTGCTGAACAGGTCATTTTTAATTCTCGGGCAACAATATTCATTGAATCTCGTACTCGCCAAGCTCCTGTTCCGTATGACAACATCATTAACCCAATCCGACCAACAATTGCTGCTCGCTCCACCAAGTTGGCCTCGCCCGCTGGCGTAAAGTTATCGTTAGTAAAGAAATCCTGCCATGGGATTGCCATATGATGGTGTGTTGAAATATGTTCCGCGGGTTCAAAGCCCATTATCCCTTCAGTATCTTCTGGGTCACTTTTTTTCACGACTGCTTTCCTCCATCAATTTCATTTGATTAAGTTCATATAAATCATTATACCGACCTTGTCAACTCTAACTATCAAGGTGAATTTGCTTCATCCTTTTAATAAAATCTTTTTCAGCATCGCTTAGGACGTAGCCTTCCCGAATTACAATAGAAATATAAAATTTTTCTGGAATTGGATCTAAGATATCTAACGCTCTGATTCCCGGTTCATTTGTCGCAGCATCCTTAACCATTAGACTGATTCCCTTATCCTGCCGAACCAGTTCCTTAATCCAAGAAACGTTTGGCAGGCGGTAAACAACGATTTGGGGCTTAATTTGAGCATAGGTACAATATGCCTGAAAGGCTGATTGATGAACGTACTGCTGATCATAATTAATAAATTGTTGGTCAGCTAATTCATTAAAATGAACAGCATCCTTTTTTGCAAGTGGATTCTGATCACTAACGATTACTCCAAACGGCCGAGTTGTTAGTAATTCTGCAAAAACATCATCCTCATTAATTGGAGTCGTTGAACCAAGAATGGCAATATCAATTTTTCCCTTCCGCAATTGGCTAAGGAGATCGTGAGATCCAACTGACGTAATCCGAAGTCGTGGAAGTAGATCACCAGAAAATTCTTCAACGATTTTCGAAATATACATTTTCCCAATAATTGGTGGTAAACCAAAACGGATTTGTTTTTGGTTCGCCCGGTCGATCTCTTTCCGGGTTAAAGCAATTTTGTCATTAATCAAGACGGCATTTTCATAGAGAAGTAAGCCACTACGCGTAATCATTTCGTCTCGATGGAAACGATTCTTACGAATTAATTGGGTATTAAATTCTTTTTCTAACCGTTGAATTGCTTGAGTAATGCTTGGTTGGGACACCTTAAATTCTTTAGCAACCCGTGTATAATTTTTATATTTAACTAGTGCAACAAAATACTGTAAATCGCGGGTATTCATCTTTGTTCCTTCCTTTTCTCAATCCATAATCATATCTTACGCCATAATAGAAGAAGACGGCAAGCACAGAATCATTGAGGAATGGATTAATGACAAAAAAGACTGACGAAAATTTTCGTCAGTCTTTTTATCTAATATGTAATAAAGATGTTCTAGTATAGCCGAAATGTTGGAGCGAACCAGAAATTGATTCATCAATTTCGTCTGTGAGCCCACGTAAGGATGAGTAGGCTTCTGGCTATCAACTTGTTGATGACATAACCCACTCAGCTACTGCGCTTCTCCCTAAGCCTAACCGTTCTAGGCAACCTAGCCGAAACGTGCTCGCCATGACCGTAATCTCCGCCTAAATATCCCGGACTTGATTGCGTAACAATCATCGTCCGGGATTTCTTAGTGCTCGATTGCTAATCCGTCACGGCTCGCATTCTCTTTCTTACCACATTCCTAGTACTTTCATCCAAAGGCTTCCGATACCGATCCAAACAACAAGATAGAAGATCCCAAGGACAAAGTTGAGGGACCACCACTTGGATTGAGGAACGTAGCCCGAACCGAAGAGGACTGGTGCAGGACCAGAAGCATAGTGGGTAGTTGATGCCATTAAGTTACCAAAGAACCCAAGCATCAATGCAGCTAACATTGGCGGTACGTTTGCAGAAATTGCCACTGCCAAGAATGCACTGTACATTGCTGTAACGTGGGCAGTTGAACTTGCAAAAAGGTAGTGTGAGTAGAAGTATGCAATAATCAAAACGATTAATACAATTACCCAGTTCAAGCCATGAAGAGAACTACCAACAGTCTTACTTAACCAAGGAATAAATCCTAATGCGGTTAATTGGCCAGCCATCATAACAAGAACAGAGAACCAAGTTAATGTATTCCATGCTCCGGTTTCGTGAAGGACATCTTGCCAACTCAAAACACCACAAAGAAGTAAGAGACCAAGAGCGATAAATGCAGCTAAAGTAGCATCAATTCCGATAAAGCTACCGACAATCCAGAGAACCAAGGCAATTACAAAGATAGCAGCCATTAACTTTTCTGGAAGAGTCATTGGACTCATTTCTGAAAGTTGATCTTCTGCCCATTGCTTAGCATTTGGGGTTTCCTTAATTTCAGGTGGGTACATCTTGTAGATTAACCAAGGTACAACAATTAAGGAAATAACACCAGGAACTAAGGCGGCTAAGAACCAACCAATCCAGGTAATGTTAACCCCGTTACCTTTAGCAAGGGTTTGAACTAGCGGGTTAGCAGCCATCGCGGTCATAAACATTGCGGCAGTAATCATATCACCATGGTATTCCGCAAAGATTAAGAATGAACCAATCTTTCGAGAAGTCCCCTTTTTTGGATCCGAGCCAAATGATTGTGATAGTGATTCAATAATTGGGTATAAAACACCACCAGCACGAGCAGTGTTACTTGGGGTTGCAGGTGCCAAGATTAAGTCAACACCAATCAATGAGTAAGCTAATCCCAATGTCCGCTTACCAAAGGCCTTAACAAAATTCAAGGCAATTCGCCGACCAAGACCAGTCTTGATGAATCCCCGAGCAATGAAGAAGGCCATTGCAATCATCCAAATTGAGGCATTCCCAAATCCAACAATTGCCTTTTCCATTGGTACGGTCTTTGTTAACACCGTCAAGGCAAATGCAATAATTGATACCCCACCAATTGGTAATGGGCGAGTAATACATGCAATGATTGTTGCCACGAATAAGGCAAACATGTGCCAACCAGCAACTGGAACTGCGGCTGGCTTAATTGGGGTCATGAACCATAAGATTAGGCCAATAATAACGGGCCAAATGAACCCCTTATAATTTACGCTTTCTAATTTTTTCATCTTTCCGTCCCTTATAAATAGTAATAATTGCTTGTGAGGATGGGAAAAAACAAAACATTTTTCTCATCCTCTTTTTGTCACTAATAGTCTCCGAACTTATAGAGTCTAATCGCGGGAATCCTAAAGGCTAGCTACGCGTCGTAACCAGAGCCTTAGAGGCTAACGCAGCGGAGCAAGCCTATTTGGCTACGAACGATTCTGATGATTTCATCATCATTTATCGTTCTAGGTTAGCCAACCAGGCTCTAGAGGAGGTTAATTCCCGGTTTCGACGATCACTTTGCTTTTACAAACTCCGTGCGTAAAGTGTAACTTGTTGACCAGCTTGGCGACCGAAGACAATCGTTTCGGCAATTGAGTTACCACCAACACGGTTGTTACCATGGAGGCCACCTGCAACTTCACCGGCAGCAAAGAGTCCCTTAATGATGTCACCATTTCCGTCAAGTACTTGGGTCTTTGGTGTAATGTGAATTCCACCCATTGTGTAGTGGATAGCTGGCGCAATGTGGATAGCGAAGAATCCTGGCTTAGTGATTCCCCGATCCATCCCCGTTGTCCGGTTGAATTCAGTATCGTTGTGTTCTTCAACTGCTTTATTCCAAGTATTAACGGTTTGTTGAAGGTTGCTTGGATCCACATTGATCTTCTTTGCTAAATCTTCAATGGTATCACCATGAACAACTAAGCCTACCTTGTCATAGAATTCAATTGCCTTAGCGCGGTCACGAATTCCTTGATCAAAGACTAAGTAAGCACTGTGTTCAGGCAAAGCAGTAATCTCATTAGAAACGATTTTTCGTGTATTCAATTCGTTAACGAACCGCTTACCTTCACCGTTAACCAAGATTGCACCTTCACCACGAACAGCTTCCCCAATCAAGTAAACATGGGGGTTATCTTGCTGAACAGTTGGGTGAACTTGAACCAGGTTCATTTGCATTAATTCAGCACCAACATTTTCTGCTAACTTCAAACCATCACCGGTTGCTCCTGGTTGATTAGTTGTCTTGTAGCTTTCTAAGTCCGGACGGAAGCGTTTAATGTATTCCTTCGATGCACCAAAACCACCAGTAGCTAAGATAACAGCCTTAGCATTGATAATCTTTGTGATCCCATCAGCGTTAACTTCAACACCGTTAACACGACCATCTTCAGCTTGACGAAGCTTAATAACCTTGGTCTTATTGAAAACAGGAATTTCTTCCTTAGCAACAACATCTAACAAACTCTTAACCAAGAAACCACCAATTGGCGCCATACTTGCTGGACGGTGTGTCCGCTTCTTAGACATCCCACCAGTAACGGTAATGTCATCTAACTTGATACCGTGATCGCTTAACCAATCGATTGCTGGGGCAGTATGGTAAACAAAGTATCCCAACATATCCTTATCATTTAGCCGACCACCATCTTTATAGGTTTCGTGGTAGAAGTCAGCAACGTTATCGATCACACCGTGGTGAAGTTGAACATTGGTTTCAGCGGCGTTCATTCCGGAAGATGCCCGGTTAGTGTTCCCACCGAGTTCTTCTTCCTTTTCCAATACAGTAACCTTCATCCCCAATTCATTTGCTTGAATAGCGGCTGAAAGGCCGGTCCCACCGGAACCAATAACAACAACGTCATAGTCATTTTCTAACTTGCCAACAGATGTCGGTTGAAATTTAGCCATTACGCAGTTCTCCCTTTCAATATTAATTTTTAATCTTAGTCTTTACGATCAACGTTAGTCATCTTTAACATGTCCATCCATTCATCGTATTGTTCTTCTGTTACTTTGCCTGACTTCAAAGCAGCTTCCTTCAAAGTGCTTCCTGCCTTATCTGCAGCTTGAGCAATCTTAGCACTGTCATGGTAACCAATGTGTGGTGACAATGCAGTAACAGTCATTAATGAATTATCAACTAATTCTTCCATACGTTCTTCATTAACGGTCATTCCATGGATCATCTTGTCAGCAAAGCCCATGATTGTACCAGTCATCAAGTCTGCTGATTCGAGGAATGCATCAATCAATACAGGTTTGTAAACGTTCATTTCAAAGTTACCTTGTGATGATGCCATCGTTACAACAGTATCATTACCGAATACCCGTAGAGCAGCCATTGTTACGGCTTCTGCTTGAGTTGGGTTAACCTTACCAGGCATGATTGATGAACCAGGTTCGTTAGCAGGAATGTTTAATTCACCGTAACCGGCACGTGGACCAGAACCTAAGAAACGAATATCTTGGGCAATTTTGAACATATCAGCAGCTAAGCTCTTCAATGCACCGTGAACGACATCTAATCCTGAATGGTTAGCCAAGCCGTAGAACTTGTTTGAATCAGCAGTTAAGTTTAAGCCATAAACTTCGCTAAGTTTTTCAGCAATCTTTTCTGGCATTCCTTCAGCAGCGTTTAAACCAGTACCAACAGCGGTACCACCAATTGCCAATTCGTTCAATGTTGGTTCAAGAGTCTTAATGTAATTAAGGTCGTGTTCAAGAGCAGCGACATATCCTGATAATTCTTGACCGAAAGTCAATGGAACAGCATCTTGTAAGTGAGTCCTACCAACCTTAACAGTCTTCATGTACTTGTCTTGCTTTGCCTTTAATTCATCGATTAAGTGTTGAACAGCAGGCTTCAACTTATCAAGGGCTTCCAAGGCAACAACGTTCATTGCTGTTGGGAAAGTATCATTTGAACTTTGACCCTTGTTAACATCATCGTTAGGCAAGATTTCAATGTCCGGGTTAATTTGGTGTGCCTTGTGAGCAACAACTTCATTAGTGTTCATGTTGGTTTGTGTACCAGAACCAGTTTGGTAAACCTTTAATGGGAAGTCTTTACGTAAGTCTTCATTGCTTAAGGCTAAGAGTTCATCAATTGCTTGAACAATTAAGTTACCCTTTTCTGCGGAAATTGCCTTAGTTTCCATGTTAGCTTGGGCAGCAGCCTTCTTAATGTTCAATAAAGCACGAATAATGGCTAATGGCATATACTGACCAGTTGGAAAGTTATTGCGACTCCGTTCTGTTTGTGGTCCCCATAATGCATCTGCAGGGATTTGAACTGGACCTAAAGTATCTTCTTCAGTACGGTATTTTGTCATTGTAAAAGCCTCCATTTAAAAATAGACTATCTATTTGTGAAAAATTACACATCATTTACATATTTATCCTAACGCGGATCGTCATGCATAGTCAAACCTTTAAATTCCTATAAATTTCACTTATAGTAATCACTTAATCAACTGTGAACATTGGTTTTGTCATCACAAGACGAATTATTTTCACAAACTAGCCAAGCAAAAAAATCTAGTTAATTTATTTAAAAATTAACTAGATTTTTTCTGCCTTTAAGATTAAAATCACAAACTCATTATACAAAACAAGCCAATTTATTAGTTATTATTTTCAATTGTTACCTTTTCCATAACAACATCTTTCTTTGGCTTATCCATGTTATCCCGTTCAACTTGACTAATTTTCTTTACGACATCCATTCCGGTAAGAACCTGACCAAATACTGTGTGACGGTGGTCTAACCAAGGGGTTCCACCAACTTTTGCGTAATGATCGATAATTTCTTGTGGATAACCAACCGCCTTCATTTGCTCAATCATATTAGCAGGAACGTGTTCGTTGGAAACAATAAAGAACTGACTACCATTAGTGTTTGGACCTGCATTAGCCATTGAAACTGCCCCGGTAAAGTTAAACAACTGATCGGAAAATTCATCTTCAAATGCTTTTCCATAAATACTCTTACCACCACGGCCAGTTCCGGTAGGGTCACCACCCTGAATCATAAAGTCAGGAATAACCCGGTGGAAGATTACCCCGTCGTAATAACCCTTTTCAGCCAATTGAACAAAGTTTTTTACTGTCTTGGGTGCCTGTTCTTCAAATAATTGAATTTTGATTTCACCAAGATTAGTTTTTATCGTTGCTTGTGGTCCCTTTACGGCCGCAAGATCTAGTTGTGGATATTGCATTTTATTTTTCCTCCTTTAATTTCGACATTAAGAGTTTAATTATACCTGAGATTAATGGGAGTTTACTAGGCAACATAGCCAAAACGTGCTCGCCCTAAGTTTCCTCAAGCTAACGACCTCCACCTCCGACGACGTGTTCGTCGTTCGGTGGAGAAATAGTTAGCCACCGGAAACTTTTAACGGGCCGCACTCTATTCACTTACCCTCAACACGCAAGCGCCTTTGATGTCGCCACGTTTGACGTACTTTAATGCGTCCAAAGCGTTTTCGAGTGGGTATTCAGTAACTTCGGGATGGATATCCAATCGGTCAGCCAAGGTAAGGAATTCTTCACCGTCACGCCGAGTGTTACTTTCAACACTGGTTAGCGTCTTTTCATGGAAGAGGTGTTTCTGGTAATTTAATATTGGCACATCAGACATATGAATTCCGGCCATTGCTAGGGTTCCACCCGGAATTAAGCTTTCAAGTGCTGGTAAAATAATGTCACCTACTGGAGCAAAAATGATCGAGGAATCAAGCGGAACATCAGAAAGATCGTATGCTCCCTTAGCGGAAACGCACCCTAATTGAAGGGCAAACTTCCGGGCATCTGCTCCTCGAGTAAAGACGTGAACTTCAACTCCTTGAGCTAGAGCAATCTGGGCAGTTATATGAGCAGAGCCACCAAAGCCATACAGACCAAGACGACCACCAGCAGGAACATTAGCTCGTTCATAAGCCCGATAACCAATGATCCCGGCACAAAGCAACGGAGCAGCTTCAAGATCATTAAATTTTTCTGGGATCCGGTAAGCAAATCCTTCCGGGACAGTAACATATTCTGCGTAACCACCATCATGGTCCCAACCAGTATAAACGGAATGAGGACAAAGATTTTCATGTCCAGAACGACAAAACTTGCAGACACCACAAGCATGACGGAACCACGGGATCCCGATTCGTTCTCCTAATTCAAAGCGTTGTGTTTCTGGGCCAAAGCCAACAACCTTTCCAACAATTTCATGCCCTGGGATAACGTGTTCGTGGTGAACGGGCAAATCACCTTCTGCCACATGCAAATCAGTATGGCAAACACCACAAGTTAAAACTTTTACTAAGACTTCACCGCGTCGTGGCTTTGGAACTGGCTTCGTAACCATTTTTAACGGTGCTTTTTCTCCATCAATTGGTCCAGGAGTCGTTACTTCCCACGCCCGCATAGTTTCTGGAATTTCAAATTGATCACTCATCTTTAGGACTCCTTCTCATTTAAGTATCTATTACCTATTGTAGTCCTTTTACATTTATTGTGAATTACTAAACAGCTTATTGATACCGCTTGGCAATATCTGTTGTTAAAGCTCCTAACTCACTCTGTAGTTTTTTAAGGTTAAAGTCATCGTTGATTGTCAAATCATCCTGTGCCGCTAATTCTAGTCCAGCGGTACCGCCAATATCATCTACAATTCCTTTACCACTACCATCAATTACTTTTGGTTCAACCGCAGTTAAACGATATCGTCGAGTTGGGGTAACTTTTTCAACTACTATATTAAATTTCCAAGAATCACCAAAATCATATTCAAGCGTCAGTCGATCACCCTGTTGTGCCTCACCAAGCCAATGAAGAGTGATATTTTCCCCACCATCAAGGTATGGCAATTGGTAATTAACCTTATTTAACTGCAGATTATAGAGGTGAGAACCAGTTGCCTGAAAACTCGCCATAATATAATAACAAAGTTCATCCAGTCTAGTTTCCCCGTTAAATTGGAAGCGTCGCCACATGCTAGGTTGGTAATCAGCTAATTCAACTCTAACTTGATACTGAAGTTTACGATAGTGGTGTGCATATTTTAGTAAGGAACGACGTCGTGCAAGTTCTGACTCTGCGCTATGGAGCATCCTTTCTAAACGGTAACCATCCTTGGCTGGAGTAGCATTATCAATTGCCTGGTTTAACGCCTGACTAAACTGATCAAAATCAGCACTGCTAAACAAGTCTTGACGTTTAAAGAATCGGCCTAATTCACGAAATGCAGTCCCCATCCCCCGGTATTTTGAAGTGGTTACACGTTCATTATTCCGTGTTCCATAGTTATAAACGTAATAGTAAATTGCTGAAACATCATCCAAGATCGTATTACCACTTTCGGCAAGGTATGATAGGTAATCCATCGCGTAATCAGTATCCCGGTCAATAATCTGGTCACTCTTCCCTAGTCTTTCCAAGGAAGATTGATAGTCTCGAATAATTTCTTCGCTAACCTCTGATTCATTCATGACATCATTTAATGACTTAGATTGATATAGGTAACATCGATTATGTTCATTCAATTTTGGATGAGCGGCAAGAGCAAAGTCATTCATCACGTAGTTTTCAAAAAGCCCCGTAGCTGTTTGAACTTCGTTTGTTTCGATATCCTGTAACTTAAGGTTTTTCATTAATGCCAATGAAATAGCAGGATTGCTTGGATCATCATCCCACTGAACAATATCCGGGCGGGTTAACAAGTTCTGAAAGATTTGTAACCGTTGCTGGAGTGCAGGGTCAATTGGTTGAACAAACTCCACTTGTTTTAGTTGCTGTTCACGAATCATCCGAATTTTAACTCGTGGTACTGGTAAAGACTCTAGTAGTCGGATCAATTCACGTTTAAAAGCCGCAGTGAACGAGCGTGGATCACTAAATTGCTGAGGATGACGGACAATTACCGGTAAAGATAAAAGATTATTCATCACAATCATAAAGTCCCCTGTTGCCCTAACAGACCACGCATCGGTACTCATTAATCGCCGTCCATCACTTAGCCTCGTATTGGCGTGTAAATGTTGAGCAACATTATTTTCAACTGCAATTAACATCAATATCACTCCCTCTTTCAAAACGTGTTTGACCTCTCAAGAACCCACGCTTATCTCTTATGTTTTCTTATTTACCTTTATTGTGACAGAATGGTTAAACGAAAACAAATATTCTAGACAATAAGCACAAAACTACTAAAATAATTAAGAAAACGCTAAATAATAAAGGAGTTACAAAAATGTTTGATTCGAGTAAATTAGATATTTTTGATCTCAAAAAAATCAAAATTAACCGGACTGCTAAAGAATTAGAAGAAGCGGGAAAAGAAAAACGGGCTAAGGTAAGTAGTGAACAATTAGCTAAATTTATCCCTGTTTACCGTGATCCCGTTGCAGCAATTAAAAAAACAGAATCTAGAATGGTCCAGGAACTCTTACCTCTGCGTCATGAACGAATGTTGGCAAGCAAATTTGCCTTTTTTCGCGGAACAGCAGAATTAATGGAACAGGATCTCAAAGAACAGTACCAAAGTCATATTCCGCTAATTATCTGTGGAGATGCGCATGTCAATAACTACGGCTTTTACGCTTCTCCCGAACGGCAACTGCTTTTTGGCCTGAACGATTTCGATGAATCACGAATTGGCAACTGGGAAAGTGATCTCAAACGGCTACTAGTTAGTGCCCGACTAGCTGGAGAAGAAAACGGCTTTAATAATGAACAACTTGATAGCGTTCTTCATCTAATTACTAAGACCTATCGTCATAGTGTTAAGAGAAATAATAAGCTCAGTCTTTTTAAGCGATTATATTCATCATATGAAATTCACGATATGATGGCAGTTATTGATACAATGAACGATAGTGCCCATCAAATGAATAAGATCCTCCATAAAATTATCAAAAAGAGCACCCAAAGCAACTCAGAACAAATTGTTAAAAAGATGACTGAAAAGGGAGAAGACGGACAATTACGGTTCATTGAAAATGCTCCCCGAGCAAAGCATGTCGATGCAGAAAAGTATGCCGAAATTCTTCAAGGCTTTGAACAATATCGGGATAATGTTCGTCAAGATATACGAATTTTCCTTGGTAACTTTAATATTACCGACATAATTCGCTATAGCGTTGGTGTTGGTAGTTTTGGAACTCGTTGCTATCTTGTCCTTTTAACTGGTAATGAGGGGAGTCACCTTGTCCTCCAGATTAAAGAAGCAATGCCACTACGTTACAACCTGCTTCGCTTACCAGCTACAGAAGCAATTAAAAACGGAGCGATGGCAGGGCGCCGGATTGTAACGGCTCAACGAACACTCCAGTCTTCCTCTGATCCCTTCCTTGGAAGCACCCGTTTTGGTGGACGAAGCTACTATATTCGTCAGTTCCGTGACATGAAAGAATCAATCAAGATGGATAAGCTTGATTACGAAAGTTTTAACCTTTACTGTCAGATCTGCAGTTCACGATTAGCAATGGCGCACTTTCAAAGTCCAACCGCTCCAATGATTCGTGGATACCTAAAGGGGCAGAAAATACTAGATGACTCTTTCGTTGAGTGGACAAACGCCTATACTAAACAGGTCGCTAGGGATTACGATGCTTTTCGTAACAGCTTACGGACCAATGAATAAGTTCTAAAAAGAGAATTAGATTTCTTAAAGGTAGTGCGAACGATTGCACCACCTTTTTCTTAAGTGTGGTAAAATAGTTTTTGTAGATATTAAAGCGCTTACTTTTCAAGGAGGCAAATACAATTATGAATATTACTAAAGTGCCATTCGGGACTTATCAAGGAAAGCCAGTTACTAAGTATGTTTTGACTAATGATCACGGCGTTCAGGCGGGGATCTTGGACTTTGCCGGTCTTTTACAATCATTTAAGGTGCCAACAAAAGATGGTGGCAAGGCTGATATGATCTTAACTTCTGAAAATCTCGATGAATTTACCAATAATGGATTCTGCACTAACCGGCTAATCGGTCGGGTTGCGGGACGGATCGCTGACGGTCAATTTAAAATTAACGGTAAAGAATACCATGTTGAACAAAATGAAGGTAAAAATACCCTCCATGGTGGTACAAATGGTTTCTACAGTTATATTTGGAATGTTGATTCCACTAATGAAACTGCAGATGAAGTATCCATTACCCTAAGTTTGACACTGAGTGAAGAAATGGATACCTTCCCAGGCAAGATTCACGTTACTGCAACTTACACACTAGACAATAATGACAACTTAACCTTGAAGTTCGGCGCAACTTCAGATTCTGACACGCTATTTAACCCAACCAACCACACTTACTGGAACATGGCGAAGGCAAGTGCCAAAACGGTTGATCAATTAAAACTCTATGTTAACTCCAAGAACCACTTGGCTGTCGACGATGGTAAGATCCCAACTGGTGAAAAGCTTGCTAATGAAGGAACACCATTTAACTTTAGTACCCCAACTCAATTAAGTGATGCCCTTAAAGGAATGGCTTCAACTAAGGAAAATGGGTTTGATGATATTTGGGAAGTTGAACCTAGTCTTACCGAACCAGTTGCCACCCTTGAAGATCCTGAAAGTGGCCGGAAGATGACCCTTTATTCAGACCGGAATGCACTAATTATGTACACAATGAACTCTGACGACCCAGCGGTATATAACCATGGTGAAGTTCACCCCCACTTAGGAATTGCTATGGAAGCTCAAACACTTCCAGATGCTATTCACCATCCGGAATTTGGTGACATCACTCTTCATCCAAACGAAGAAAAGAACTACACAATTAAATGGCATGTGGAATACTAAAATATAGTTAGGATAATCAAAAAACAGCAGTTGCAATGAATGTAACTGCTGTTTTTTTGATTATGCTTAAGTTAACGATTTTACTGCATCATAGCCGAAATGTGCTCGCCCCGACCGCACGCTCGAGCCTAACTACGCCTGATTCCGATGTAAATCATCGTTCATCAGGCTAGGTTAGTCAACCGCGTGCTAATTCGTCGGGGCTCACACTCTTATTTTAGAACCACCCGGTTTTTTCGATATTATTGATAGCTGTAACAGGGAGTTTAACGGGACCGAGGTCGGTTGGTTTTAGAACGACGCTACCGACAGATTGCCCCTTCTTAACAGGAGCCTTTAATTGATGAGTTAAAGATTGATCATCCTGGGCAACCTTTAGACTGGCCTCTACTTTATTTAGAGCGGTCCCTTTAGGAAGCCAAATAGATACTGGCTTTGCTAATTTTAGTCCAGTCTGATGCTTATCCTTAGCATGAACAACATGAACGCTTTGAACATTTTTTGGTAATTGCTTCAGAGATGTAATTTGGACTGGCTGATAAAGATCAGTTAGTTTCTCGTAAAATTCCTGAGCATCCTTTGATTGGGCATTCCAATCTCCCTTAGTATGAAGAGCAACGACAATTACCCGACGACCGGCAAACATCCCCGTGGAAATAATACACTTACCTGCCGTGTCTGTATTTCCTGTCTTCAAACCATCAATGGTTCCGTTCTTTGGTGCAAACCCATTTTCAGGTAACAGTGAATTAATATTTATCATATTGTATTCCTGATTAGCACTAACTCTAAAGTTAGCAAATTTTGTTTTCGTAATCTTTAGTGAATCCGGATAAGTATCAATTAGGTATTTTGAAATTAGGGCCATATCTTTAGCTGAGAATTGATTTTCGGCAGTCTTCTTTACACCCTTTAAACGGTTCTTTCCTAAATCACCGTTAGCAAGGCCAATCATATTATAGATTTTAGCATCGGTGACCCCAGCCTTTTTCGCTACTGCCTGCATTTTCTTATTAAATGCCGCTGTGCTTCCGGCATCCGCTAATGCTAACGCTTCTGCACTACCATCTGCCGAGACAATCATCATTGATTCAGCGAGTTGACGAACCGTGTAACTCTCCCCAGCATTTAATGGAACATTAGAAAAATGCCAATCATTGGCAACCTTAGCAACTGCAGGTGTGATCTTAACTTTTTGGTTCCAACTTAAATGATGATTTTTCACGTCTTGCTCAATTACCGCTAACGTAAGCACCTTAGTTAAAGATGCAATTGGGTAGGTCTTATTTGCATTCTTTTGGTATAAAACTTGTCCAGTTTCGGCATCAATTGCGTAAGCCGCCCGAGCATTCAAATTTAATTTAGTTGTATCTGCCCTAACTGTATTGGCTATCCCCATAACAGCTACATTCATAGTTAAAATAGCAACAAGAACCATCATTAATACTTGTTTTATTTTCTTCATCACACTATCTTTTCCCTCTCTCAAAAATATCAACCTCCATAATATCGCACTTAGGTGTTATGAAGATAACATTTTTAACAACTTTTATAAAACATTCAACGTATTTATTTAAATTCTCCTAATAATTAGGTTAAAGGGCGTCCCTTTTTACCAAATTACTGGTATGATTGTTTAATGTTATCAAATTAAAGGAGAGTTTTCACCATGCGTTCATCGCGCCATCAACGATTAAACCGTCGTAAAGTAGTAGTATTTATTTTAATCATTCTTGCTGCATTCTGGGGAATTCATCATTTCACTGCAACAAGTTCCCGACTCAAATCTGCCTGGAATAAGATTGTTTATACTTCAAACAATAATGTCGCTATTGCCGTTTATTCACCGAAAACTCACCGAACATATACATCCTCAAATGTTCCAGGACATAAATTTCACATGGCAAGTACAGTCAAAGTAAGCATCCTTGCCGGTCTTCTGGTTAAGCAAAATGGTTTTCTTTCATCACACCAAAGCTCTTTAGCCAAGCAAATGATCGAAGCAAGTGACAACAATTCAACAAATAAGTTATTTGATGATTTAGGTGGTCAGGAAGGCCTTCAATCTACGTTTAATCAATTTGGGATGACTGATTCAACTGCCAATACATCTTGGGGACTTAGTACAACTACCCCTAAGGACCAGATTAAACTCCTTAATAATATTTTCTATAAGTCAAAAATTCTTTCCTCAAATTCCCAACAGTACATTAATAACTTAATGAGTAATATCGAGAGTGACCAGCTCTGGGGAGTTTCAGCTTCAAGCAATCATTTTGCCTTAAAGAATGGTTGGCTCGAATACGGTAAAGAAAAGTGGATCATTAATAGTATTGGTTACGTTAAAACCGAGAGTGGTAATTCATACACTATTGCAATGTACAGTGATAAAAACCAATCCATGCAAACCGGTGAAGAAGTCCTTAACCAACTTGCCCGCGTTACAAAGCCAATTTTAAATTAGAATTTTATTACTACATTATAAGTAACCACTGAACTTTAATCAGCTGAAGTTCAGTGGTTATTTTATTGAGGAAAGTTAGATTGAGCTATAATAGATATAATATGGTCTGCGTCATTTTAAGTAAGGAGAAGTTAAAATAGGTATTCAGTCAAACATGCTAAAACTTGCTGATGGTAATAAAATTCCCCAAGAAGGATTTGGCCTTTACAAGATTACCGATCAAGTAACCATGAATAATTCAATCCAAGCAGCTTATCAAAATTGTTATCGCCTTTTTGATACCGCTCAACTATACGGAAATGAAAAAGAGGTTGGTCAAGCTTTTAAGAATTTAAGTATTTCCCGGGAAAACATTTTTGTAACTACGAAAGTTTCCGAAGCCAACCAGGGTTACCAAAGTACAATTGATTCCGTAAAGAAGTCATTAAAGAAACTGCAAATGGATTATGTTGATCTATTACTAGTCCATTGGCCAATTCAACGAGCCTTTTTTGACACTTGGCGGGCTTTTGAAGATCTAAAGAAAGACGGTTTAACTAAATCAATCGGTGTTAGTAACTTTCAGATTATTCACCTCCAATATTTAACAACTCAGGCTAACGAAATGCCGGTCGTTAATCAAATTGAACTTCATCCGCGACTAACTCAAAAGCCAATGCTTAAGTACGACCAGGAACACCAAATTATCACCCAGGCTTGGAGTCCTCTCGGTCGGGGTGTCGTGCTTGATATTCCTGAATTAAAATCAATTGCCAAACAACATAATAAATCAACTGCCCAAATTATTTTGCGTTGGCACCTCCAAAATGGTGTTTCATTTATTCCAAAATCTGTTCATCCCGAACGAATTAAGCAAAATGCTGATATCTATGATTTTGAACTATCGACAGATGAAATGAACCAAATTGATGCTCTCAACCAATACCTTCGTACCGGCCGTGAGCCAGAATTAACTTACGAAAATAACCACCAATATTAATTACTCATCAAAGGCTTCTTGGAATGGATTTCAATATCATTTCTGGAAGTCTTAAAAAAATATTTTCCGCTTATTCACTTTTTCACTTTCATAACAAAAACTTCTGTTTTCGCATTCTCATAAGCTTTCATTTCTGTTTTCATAATATGCCAATTTAATAACAATGAAAATGATTACATTTTCTTTGATAAACGTTTGACATTTAAAAAATGCCATTGTATATTATTCACATAAGCTAAATGATAAGCGTTTATCAAAACTAAATTTATGGAGAGTAATTTGAACTATGAATAACAAAAATTCAATGGTTACTAAACTCGCTTTCTTATCAGTTTCCTTCATGGTTACTAGTGCCTATGCCATTCAGGGTTCACTGCCTCAATTAAAGGCTGCATTAGGAATCAGTCAACCACAATCGGAGTACTTGGTTACTACTCCTTCATTTGCGGTAATGATTTTCGTTGTCCTTTCACCATTACTTCAACAATGGTTTAACATTTCTGACAAAAAGATCATCATGGCTGGTGTTACCATCGTCGGGATTGCTGGGTTGGTTCCAATGTTTATTAGTAACTACACCATCATCTTGATTTCTCGCCTAATCCTGGGTGCTGGGTATGGGTTATATAACTCCCAAGCTATTTCCTTAATCTCAGTTTGGTACCAAGGTGAAACTCGGGCTCAAATGCTTGGTTGGCGGGCTGCTGCCGAACAAATTGGTCAAGCATGTACTCTTGCTGTTGCCGGTTTACTTCTTAACTATGCCGGTTGGCACGCATCATTCCTTGTTTACGCCTTTGCATTCGTTGTTCTCTTCTTCTTCGCAATGCGGGTTCCAGATGATAGTAAAGCCCAAGACGACAATATTGCCGAAGATGACTTAGCTGAAGAGTTAACGGATGAAAAGCCACAAGAAATCACAAAGATTAGCCCAGTTGTTTACCTTCTTGTTTTGTTTGCCTTCCTGTTGGTTGTTGACTATGTAGGAATGGAAAACCGTTTCCCTGGTTTGTCTGTTGCCATCAATGGTGAACAATACACTGGCTCATCGATGTTCCTTTCATTGATGTTGATTGGGGCAACTCTTGGTGGGATTTGCTACGGACCAATTAATAAGCGCCTTGGCTTTGGAACTGTTTACCTTGGTCTCGGCTTAATGGCCCTTTCAAACTTCCTCTTTGGTTTTGCTGGTCATAACTTCGTATTGATGGTTATTGGATTGCTCTTAATTGGGTTCCCACTTCAATTAGTTTCACCATTAATCTTCAACTTACTTCCTGACTTGGCACCTGCCAACCGTCAACCATTAGTTACATCATTATGTTTGATTGGATTTAACTTTGGTTCATTCTTCTCACCAACTATTGGTCAATGGACAAACAATCTGCTTGGTCAACCATTAAGTGGCCTGGGTCTTGCAGCTCCATTCCCGGTTTATGGTGTTGTCTTGATTCTAATCGGAATCATCATTTTCTTTGCAAGTCGTCACGCACAAAAAGCTTAATTAAAATTAATTAGGAGGGTTTTCATTATGCCTATTCAAAACAAAGCAATGTTAATTACTTATTCTGACTCAATGGCTAAGAACATTAAGGAAACTCATGAAGTCCTTAAGAACTACATCGGTGATGCTATCGGTGGTGTTCACTTACTTCCATTCTTCCCATCAACTGGTGACCGTGGTTTCGCACCATACCGTTATGATGTTGTTGATTCAGCATTTGGTAACTGGGATGACGTTGAAGCCTTAGGTGAAGACTACTACTTAATGTTTGACTTCATGATCAACCACATCTCCAAGAAGTCAGTAATGTACCAAGACTTCAAGAAGAACCACGATGATTCTAAGTACAACGACTTCTTCATCCGTTGGGAAAAGTTCTGGGAAGCTGCTGGTAAGGGTCGTCCTACTCAAGAAGACATTGATAAGATTTACAAGCGGAAGGACAAGGCTCCTGAACAAGAAATCGACTTCGATGATGGTACTAAGGAACACCTTTGGAACACATTCGGTGAAGAACAAATTGATATCAACGTTAAGAGTAAGGTTGCTCAAGAATTCTTCAAGCAAACTTTAACTGACATGGTTAAGCACGGTGCCGACTTAATCCGTTTGGATGCCTTTGCTTACGCTGTGAAGAAGGTTGACACTAATGACTTCTTCGTTGAACCAGAAATTTGGGACCTCTTAAATGAAGTTCGTGATATTCTTGCCCCATACAAGGCTGATATTTTGCCAGAAATCCACGAACACTACACTATTCCAGAAAAGATTTCTGACCATGGTTACTTCGTTTATGACTTTGCATTACCAATGACCACCCTTTACACTCTCTACTCTGGTAAGACTAACCGCCTTGCTAAGTGGTTAAAGATGTCACCAATGAAGCAATTCACTACCCTCGATACTCATGATGGTATCGGTGTGGTTGATGCTAAGGACATCTTAACTGATGATGAAATTGATTACGCTTCTAACGAATTGTACAAGGTTGGTGCTAACGTTAAGCGGAAGTACTCAAGTGCTGAATACCACAACCTTGATATTTACCAAATCAACTCCACTTACTACTCAGCATTAGGTGATAATGATGATGCTTACCTTCTTTCCCGTGCTATCCAAGTCTTTGCACCTGGTATTCCAATGATCTACTACGTTGGTTTATTGGCTGGTTCAAACGACCTTGAATTGCTTGAAAAGACTAAGGAAGGTCGGAACATCAACCGTCACTACTACACTAAGGAAGAAGTTGCCAAGGAAGTTCAACGTCCAGTTGTTGCTAACCTCTTGAAGCTTCTCTCATGGCGGAACAAGTTTGCTGCCTTCGATCTCGATGGTTCAATCGATGTTGAAACTCCAACTGAAACTACTATCAAGATTACTCGGAAGGACAAGGACGGCAAGAACGTTGCTGTCTTAGATGCAGATGCTGCTAACAAGACCTTTACTATCACTGCTAACGGTGACGAAGTAATGAGCCAAAAGTAATTTAAAAATAAGCCGAATTATAATCCCTTTCCAATTAACATCAATTAATATGTTCGGTGAAAATAACAAAAATGGTGAAAGTAATTGCTTTCACCATTTTTTGTTACCCTTAGTAAATAATGTCATTGAAAGCGCTTTTATGGTACGATAAACATGAAGTTGTATTGTTAAGTTTTATCGTAGGAGGCTGATATAATGGCATTTCAAAACATAACGGTTGCCGGGACAGGTGTTTTAGGAAGCCAAATTGCTTATCAAACCGCACTAAACGGTTTTAACGTAACTGCTTATGACCTCGATCCAGGTGCTGCTCAGAAACGAGTTAATGCATTAAAGGAAAGCTACCAAAAAGACTTAGGCCTGAGCGAAGAAGAATTCAATGCTGGTCTTGATCGCCTTACTTTCACAAATGATCTTGGTGAAGCAGTTAAGGATGCGGATTACGTAATTGAAGCTTTACCAGAAAAGCTAGAAATCAAAGAAGATTTCTATAAACAACTCTCACAGTTAGCTCCAGCAAAGACCGTCTTTGCCAGCAATTCTTCAACCATGGTGCCAAGTCAACTAGTTAAGTTTGTTGACCGGCCAGCAAAGTTTCTCCACATGCACTTCGCTAATAAGATTTGGAAATGTAATGTTGCTGAAATCATGGGGACTAAGCAAACCGATCCAAAGGTTTTCCAAGAAGTTGTCGACTTTGCTCACGCAATTAAGATGGTACCAATTCCGATCCATAAAGAACAACCAGGATACGTCCTTAATGCGCTCTTAATCCCATTTGTAATTAGTGCAATGGCCCTTTGGGTAAAAGGCGTTGCAGATCCTCACACCGTCGACAAGGATTGGATGATTTCTACTGGTTCACCCGTTGGCCCATTCATGATGCTTGATGATGTTGGCTTACGGACAGTTTGGAACATTGTCGATAACCTTTATAAGGCACGTCACCAAGAAGAGTTCAAGCCGATTGCCGATAAGCTAAAGGAAATGATTGACACTGGTCACGAAGGACTGGAATCAGGTCAAGGATTCTATCACTACCCGAACCCAGAATTTGCTGATCCTGATTTTCTAAAGAAGTAGAAGGGAGCACGTCACTATGTCATTTAAAAATATTACTGTCGCCGGTGCCGGAGTCTTAGGTAGCCAAATTACTTACCAGATTGCACTTAGTGGTTTTAAGGTTACCGTCTATAATCACCATATTAATACCGCTGAAAGCCGAATTAACGCACTAAAAGCTGATTACCAGAGGGATTTAAACCTCAGCGATGAAGAATTTCAAGCTGGGTTAGACAACATCACCACAATTACCACCGACCTTAAAGAAGCAGTGAAGGACGCAGACTATGTTATCGAAGCTCTTCCAGAATCACTTGAACTGAAGGAAAAGTTCTATGCCGAACTCTCTAAGGTTGCCCCTGCAAAAACAGTCTTCACTAGCAACTCCTCATCCTTTGTTCCTAGTCAATTAGTACAATTTGTTGATCGACCAAGCAAGTTTTTACACATGCACTTTGCTAATAAGATTTGGCGGTTTAACGTCGCTGAAATCATGGGAACCGACCAAACCGATCCTGCTGTCTACCAAGAAGTAGTTGAATTTGCTCGGGAAATTAAGATGGTTCCAATCGAACTCCATAAAGAACAACATGGTTATGTCCTTAATGCTGTTCTCATGCCCCTCCTTGCTTCTGCAATGCAATTATGGGCAAATGGCGTTTCTGATCCCCAAACTATTGATAAAGATTGGATGATTTCCACCCATTCACCAATGGGTCCATTTATGATCCTCGATATGGTTGGTTTACGGACCCCATACCAAATGGAATTAAATGCCTACCAGACTACTAAAAATGAGATTCACCAAGTCATTGCACAAAAGTTAAAAGAAATGATCGATGCCGGACATGTTGGTCAAGAATCTGGTCAAGGGTTCTACCACTACCCAAACCCAGAATTTGCTGATCCTGATTTTCTGAAGAAGTAAATTAATCAATTTACCAAATAAAATGAGGATGGGAAAAACAAAACATTTTTCCCATCCTCTTTCTGTCGCTAATAGTCTCCAAACTTATAGAGTCTAATCGCGGGAATTAACCAGAGCCTTAGAGGCTAACGCAGCGGAGCAAGCCTATTTGGCTACGAACGATTCTGATGATTTCATCATCATTCATCGTTCTAGGTTAACCAACCGGGCTCTCAAGGAGGTTAATTCCCAGCTTCGTCTTATTAACTATTCTTCATTACCAGATAATGCACCCAGAAGAGCAATTGCTATTAAGTACCAAGCATTAGTATCATCAATCATTGGCAATTCCGCATCACTAATGGTCTGCTGCTCTGCTTCTTCTTGAGGTTGCTGTGCCTCTTTTCCTGGTTGCTGAGTGGTTGGCTCTGGTTGCTGTTGAGCAGTTGTTGGTTGGCTATTTTCTTGAACAACCTCAACTGGTGATGAAGGCGTCGTTTGAGTCTGCTGAACCTCTACCTGCGATTGAACCGAAGAATGTTGAACTGGCTGCTGAACATTTTCTTGAACAATAACCTCTTGTGGATTATTAGAAGGTTGAGGTTGTCCGTTTACCGGCTGTTGTTGCTCCTGTGGTGCTGATTGAACAACAACTTCTTGCGATTGTGGAGCCGTTGTTGATTGGGCTTGCTGATTAGCTGGTTGTTGAACAACTATTGTTCCAGCAGGTGACTCTTCAATCACTCCCTGATCACCGCTATTTACTGTCGGTGAAGGCTGTTGGACAGCTTGGTGACGCAAAACTGTAACATTATAAGTTGCGACTGCAGGAGTATTATTATCATCCGTTACCTGGATATTAACTCCCTTTGGCTTCCCAAAATATTCAAAGTCAGGTGAAAATGTCACTAACCCAGTAGTTGGTTCCAAAATATAACTACCAATTCCAGTAATAGTAAGCTTTTCAGCATTACTTACTTGACCGTTAATAATAAAGCGTGCCGGGTGGTTAGCATCAATCCGAGCCATCACTTGATCACTTCCACTAGTGATTCTGACCTTAGACGTTTGGCTTTGCCCCTGCTCACCAATTGTTGGTGCAATCTTAGCACTTGGACGCACAGCATCAACTGTTGGTTGGTACTGAAGAATTGTTGGTTCGCCGCTTGCAGACATTACCCGAATAGTAGCCTTGTCTGGTTGGCCAATAAAGTTCTTATCTGGGATGAAAGAAACGGTCCCACTACTTTCATCAATTTGGAAACTTCCCACAGTCTGACCATTTTTCGTTGCGTTTGCTTGCTTACTTGCTTGACCATTACTAATAATATCGATTGGTGAATTAGGATCAAGTGGCCGGCCAGGCTCATTAGGACTTGAAACAATCGTAATTTGAGAAGTCTGGGCAACTCCCTGGATTGCATGGGTATTTTGTAACTGGATCCCCAAAACTGCTTGACTAAAATTACCGAGATAACTGTGACCATCCGTACCATAGGCAATAAACTGAATTGGTTGCGGACGACCAACAAAGGTTCCACTTGGCTGGAATATAATCTCATTGTTTCGCCGATCAAGACGGTAAACACCAATTTTTTCGTTATTTAAAATTGCGTCCATTGTCTGAGCACCCGTAGCACTCCCGTTAACCCAGAACTTAATATCCTTAACACCGATATTTGATGGTTTCTTCTGCTTAATCTTACTCTCAAGGCTAGTCCTCTGGTAGAAAGGATCAGTTATTGGGTTATCTTCTTGAGTGATAACTGGGAAATTATTTTTAATGGAGATTTTTCCATGCTGTTCTTTCCCTTGCCAACCAATTGTTACTGGGCTAGATACTTTTCCATAAATAATTTTTGGTTGGAAACGAACAAAACCAATATAACCAAAGTTACTATCAGATAGAATGACGTAAGCCGGTGCAACAGGTCCGTTATAAGTCGGATCAGTTAATTCAAAACTAACCGTTGCACCACGATGGGCACCCTTTGACGTTAATGTATAAGTACCAATATTGGTTTCAGGAACCGGCTTATCACTTTCATCTATCTTTTGAGCAACCATTTTTACTGAATTCCGTCCAGTATCAATATAATTTCCTTCAACCCAAATTGAAGCATTCTTGCCAAAAGTTTGGTTTAAATTATTTGTAAGGGTCATCGGACCAAAAGTAGCTGGCCACATTTCATCTCCTGAAGTGCTAACACTATAAAAGTGCTCCAATTTAATCTCTTGGGTCTCATTTGATAGGTTTGCAGTCGTTTGTCCAACTAAACTGTAATAAACAATATAGTAAACGTCAATATTCTCCGTCGGATCCTTTAATGTTGCAGGATCAAAAGTACTAATAACTCTCCCGTCACTAGTTACTGCAGCATAACCGCCTTCAACAGGGATCCTTATTTTCTTAAATGATCCATCCTCGTTTCGCGTATAAGGAATTGAATGTAATTTTTCTTGTTTTAATGCCTGATCCAAACTATGAAGAATAACCGATCCATACTGTTCCTGACCATCATCAAAATATTCATTATTAGCAACAGATAGTTGACTTGTATCTATTGGTTGATTTTGCTCATTGATATTCATTATCCCACCGTCACTTTATCTTTCTAACTTACTATACAGACTCTAATTATGGTTTGCATCCCATCATGGTAGTAAGTTGCTTTTCTTTGCATATTATTACCCATTATCAAAAAAGTCCTCGTGAGAACTATCACTAATGGACCAATAAAAATATTTCCTTATTAAAAGTAAATTTTTAATTTACTTGTTCTAGGTTCTCAGAATAAATCCTATATCTATTGTAGGTCGAATGCAATTATTATCACGATCTCTACCTATTAATTTTATAATAAAGATTTAGTTCTTCCTTACACTTTTATTATAACCCACTAAAGCACTTTGGAAGATTATTTTAAGAACTTAGAATGGTATAATATGAAAGAAAAGAAAGATAATGTCTTTAGAAAGGGAGTAATTAAATGGTAATGAATCCTAGCAAGGCTCAAGATGTCTGGAAAGATGTCGGTGAACATGTCCAATTTACAGTCCTTGAATTAAACCGTAAAGATCAAGCAAAAGAACAAGAGGCAATCCAAGAGTTTGTTGATCGCTACCAAGCAATTATCCGCTCATTAAGAATCCGGGATAATAAAGGTAATTTAAAGACTGCACTTGGATTCAGTAGTGACGCATGGGATTATCTTTTTCCAAATGCTCCTAAGCCTAAAGAACTTGAACCTTACCAGACCCTTTCTGGCGAAAAATATACGATGCCAGCAACCAAGGGTGACATTTTTCTCCATATCCGGGCAAATGACGAAGCTGTTGTTTATGAATTGCTTCGCCAGTGTCGTCTTTTCCTAAAGGACTTCACTACGGTAGTTGATGAAACAAAGGGCTTCCGTTACTTTGAAGGTCGAGCAATTATCGGTTTCATTGACGGAACAGAAGCTCCTCAAGTTGAAGATGCTGCCCACTATGCCATCATTGGGGATGAAGACCCATTCTTTGAAAATGGCTCCTACGCCTTTGCTCAAAAGTGGCGTCACCACATGGACATTTGGAACCAACTAACAACTGAAGATCAGGAACGAGCAGTTGGGCGAAAGAAATTTAGCGACCTTGAACTTGAAGATGGCGAAAAGTTTGCTAACGCTCATAATGTTGCTTCACAAGCAAAAATTAACGGGGTAGAGCAAAAGATTATCCGGATGAACGTTCCTTACTCCGATCCAGTCGCTGGTAATACCGGTACTTACTTCATTGGTTACTCTCGTTACTGGAAGGTTACCAAGACAATGCTAGAAAATATGTTAAAGAAGAACGATTACCTTCTTTCATTCTCCGACATTCTTTCTGGCCAACTATTCTTCATTCCGTCTCGGCCATTACTTGAGAAGATTGCTGACGGTGAACTAAACTAAAAGAACTCTATAAATTAAGAAAAGCTAACGACTGCTTGAACAATCGTTAGCTTTTTTATTAGGAATATTTTAGCCAAGTCTCTTTAGCCAATCTAAAAATAGCGGGAACCAAAGCGCCATATGCTCATCAGTCCGGTTATTATTTACGATTCCCGTATACTCGTTTGCTAATGCTAAGCCGTGGTTTCCCGTACTAAATTCATGAAGTTCTACCGGAACATTGTGCTCTCTTAATGCTTGGACATAGGGAAGGATGTGTTCATCAAATGGGGTTAACTCATCATTAAACGATCCCCAAATAAAAGTTGCTGGCGTTGTCTTGTTAACTAACCGAGTAACATCTTCAGTAGTAACGCCCATCCGTTGATCGATTGTTGGCTTAGTTACCGGATAACCTAAACCTACAAACTTGGCCTTTGTGTGAGCGGTATTACCGTATGCAGCAGCTAATTGGCCTCCAGCTGAAAAGCCAAGAACTCCCAAGCGGTTAACATCAACGTCTAATTCTTGCGCATGGGCAACAATATGATCAAATGCTTGAGCAACAGCAGATTTGGCCGCCTGGTAGTCCTTATGCTCAACTACCGGGTAACGAACAACAAAAGCCTGAAAAGCCTGACTAGCCAAGGTAATTGCTACCCGTTCGGAATCACGCTCCATAATCTTGTTATAACTGCCACCGGGGATGATGACAACACCAGGAAGCGGTTCATCACTATTACTGTGGTAAACGTCAAGGGAAGAATAAGATTGAAATAGTGAAACGTTTTGAATATCCATTAATATCGCTCCTTTTTTAGTAACACCCTTATTTTCTTGCTTTTTAAAAGCGTCTGCAAGGAAAATCATCTAAGTAATCGTTTACATTATTTTTTATTACCCAATCCTCTTGTTTATGCCCATGAATCTGCTAAAGTTATACAGGATTAAAGAGAGGAGATTTATTAGATAATGTCAATTATAAAAACTAAGAGCTTTTGGTTAGCCGCAATCATGACCCTAATCTGTGCGGTTGCCGGAGTTCTTTTAGCTAAATTACCGTATGTTAACCTAATTGGTGCTTTAGTAATCGCATTGCTACTAGGGATTGCCATGCAATTAACACCAAACAAGCTCCAAACAGAAGCAAAGCCAGGGATGGGCTTTATTTCAAACAAGTTTTTACGGCTGGGAATTATCCTGCTGGGTTTTCGACTAAATCTTGAAGCCCTTGCCCAAGCCGGAGTTAAAACTATCCTGGTAGCCATGATCGGTGTTACCGGAACGATCTGCCTGACATACTGGCTAAGTCGCAAGTTCGGTGCAGAAGATGAGCTAGCAATTCTTTCTGCCTGTGGTTGTGGGATCTGTGGTGCCGCTGCCGTAATGGGAGTTTCACCACAAATTGAAACCACTGATGAAGAACGAAAACGCGAAAATGAAGTTCTCGCAGTTGCAGTTGTTTGTGTAATGGGAACAGTTTTTACACTGGTTGAAATCGGCCTTAAACCACTTCTCGGCCTTACTGCTCCCCAATTTGGGATTGTTGCTGGTGGATCACTCCATGAAATTGCCCACGCAGTTGCTGCCGGAGGGGCCTTTGGTGAAACTAGCCTAGATAATGCCTTAATCATGAAGCTTTCCCGGGTCCTTCTTCTGGCCCCGGTAGCCCTTATTGTTGGTTACTGGTACCAACGGCGACTAGTCCGGGAAAGTATTGAGGAACACGAACAAGCACCAAAGAAACTTCCAATTCCATGGTTCCTTGGTGGCTTTATCCTTACTAGTATCCTTGGAACATTTTTACCATTTTCTGCTGGCTTTCTTAATGGCCTTGTTCAAGCAGCCTACATCTTCTTGGGAATGGCAATGGCGGCTCTCGGAATTTCCGTTAACTTCAAGGTAATCTTCAAACGCGGTGGTGCAGTCTTTGGTGCTGCTGTTATTAGTTCAACCTGCCTGCTGATCTACATGATTATCATGAGTAAACTATTCTTCTAAAAGTTATTTTAAAATAGCAAAGTCCTTAGCGTTCGAAATTAGCCGAACTGCTAAGGACTTTTCATTTACTTTTTTATCGTTTTGCTACCAAAATACCTGTCTTCAACCATGGACCGCCCCACCAGCCGTCCATGCCAGTAGGAATTATCCGCACATTTTGGAAACCAAGCCGATGGAGGAGTGGGCGATACTGCTGGAGGTCACCAAAGTCAACAATTACAAGTGTCCCTTCAGGCTTCATTATCCGAGCAGCCTCCTGAATTGCTCGTCCACGATTAATTGCAGGACTAACACTATGGAAAGTAAATGCTGAGAAAACATAGTCGTAGTGACGGCTTTCCAACGGTAAATTTACTAAACTACCATCAACTAACTTTGCCCGATCAGCAACCTGATTATCCTTAATCCGTTGCTGCTCCTGCTTTACCACGTTGTCATTACCAATGTTTACCCCAGTGACCTTACCGGGAGCTTTAAGCATTTTAGCAATGTCAATAAACAAGCCAGCGTAGTTTAATCCGAGGATCGCAACTTGTGAATCCGTAGGCATCTTTAATTGACTTAGGACCTGTTTCCAGATTAAAGGACGTCCCCGAAATAAGGTATTACAGTAAGTGACGATAACTAATAAGATTAAAATAACAATAATGGTTAATAATATTTTCATAATTTACCTTCTTTTTATCAAGCCACAATACTATTGAGCTTTTTAATATCTTTTAGGTCACCAACGACAGTCACCTTATCGTGTGGCTTGATGACGTCATTTGCTTGGGGCATCTGGTTAACCTGATCATTTGCGTCCACAATAATAATCACATTGACATTATAGCGGTTTCGGAAGTCAAGTTCATCTAGAGTTTTCCCGAAAAACTTTGGATTGTTAATGTTTACCTCAGCCAGTGTCACTTCCTTGCTAAGCTGAACATAGTCAACAACGCCAGGATTTAACTGCTGGAAAACCAGTCGTTTTGCCAGATCATGCTCAGGCCGGACAACTTGATCTGCCCCGATTTTCTCTAGGACCCGAGCGTGATTGGCATTCTCAGCCCGGCAAATCACATCCTTAGCCCCAAGTTCCTTAGCAATTAACGTTACCATAATACTTGCTTCAACGTTTTTCCCAATCGATACATAAACATGGTCGAAACTACCAATATCAAGATCACGAAGGACATCCTCATCCTGGGCATCCGCAATCACTGCCCGCATTACTGAATCAGAATACTCGTTAAGTACCTCTTCGTTACTATCAATTGCCAGAACTTCTTGACCCGCTTGAACAAGTGCTTCACAAATAGATGAACCAAACTGTCCCAAACCAATCACAGCATAACTCTCACGTTTAACCAATTAAGACACCCTCCTTTGGATACCTGTATTCTCGTTGCTTAGGCTGGGCGTTCAAAATTGAATACATTACGGTGTAGATCCCTACCCGACCAATAAACATTAGGAACATGATAATTATTTTACCAATAAAGTTTAAACTTGGCGTAATTCCGAGGGAAATCCCCGTTGTCCCAAATGCTGCCGTTGCTTCAAACGTAACATAAGTTAATGAATCATGCCGTGGAAGTGCTTGTGTTTCGACTAATATTAATATTGAGACCATCAAGATGGCAAATGCAACAAACAACAAGGTTAAAGCCCGAAAGACATTCTTATCAGTAAACCGCCGATGAGCAAACGTTGTCTCACGCTGTCCCCGTAGCGTCGCAATACTTTGTAGAGTTAATAACCCAATCGTTGTTGTCTTGATCCCCCCGGCTGTTGATCCCGGAGCACCACCAATAAACATTAAAATAATCGTTGTACTAATTCCCGCAGCACTAAGTTTCGTGTAGGGGACAGTAATTAGTCCAGCGGTCCGCGGCGTGATTGCCATAAAGACAGTATTAATTAAACGTTTAGGATAGGATAGTTCACTGTTAAACTGACTTAAGTTATGTTCAGTAAGAAAATAAACAACCAGTGAGATCAAAAAGATTACTGCACCTGTCCTTAAAACAAGGTGGGTGTGGAGTGATAGGTGGTGACGTTTGGGATAACGTAAGAGATCCTGCCAAACCAAGAATCCAAACGAACCAGCAATGATTAAAATTGCCATTACCGTTAACATATATGGGTCATTGGCGTAATCCTCTAAACTATTACCAGTCAAATCAAAGCCCGCATTGCAAAAGGCTGAGATTGAATGGAAGATACTAAACCATAATCCCTTCTTTAAGCCATACCGTGGATAAAAGTCAATAAATAGCAAACCCATTCCCGCAATTTGAATAATAATTGATAACCGAATAATCAGGTTCACCACATTCAATTGGGAAAGGTGCTCTAAGTTTAATGCTTCCTGTGTCAATAAACGGGTCGACATTCTCATTCGTTGGTGGATCAGGAGAGACATCATGACCGCAAATGTCATGAACCCCAGTCCACCAACTTCCATCAAGATCATAATTACTACTTGGCCAAAGAATGACCAATAAGTTGCTGTCGTAACCAACGTTAACCCCGTTACACAGGTTGCACTAGTGGAAGTAAAAATAGCCGTCATAAAATCACAACTATGGCCAGAGCGCGTTGCAATTGGCAAAGATAATAAGATCGTCCCCATAAAAATAATGGTTAAAAATCCCCAAGTTAAGATCTTTGGAAACGAATATTTATGGTTAAAAATTTCAATCACTAACTACCACCACCCAAAATAATTCAACCTGTTTTCTATACTATCATTAACTTCAATCAACTGCCTATAAACATTAATAATTTAAAACAAAAAGGGCGACGATTTAAAACATCGTCACCCTTTTTGTGATTCAAAGTAATTGATTGGATAAAACAATCCATAATTAGTTATACCATAAAATGATAATTTTGTCCTATTTTATTTATAAATTATTATTTTGCTCATTCAATCACTTAAGCCTAAAAACCAGTCCTCATAGCGATCAAACATGATTCGGACACCATTATTCCGTAAGCTATCAAAGTAATCATGATAATCAACTGATTGCTGTTTTCTTACTTTACCGGTATCTTTATCTGAAGTCTGACCATCTAGCCACCATGAACGGTTAAACATCGCAATAAACTCAACCGGGACAACTGGTTCGTTCATTTGACGGTTAAATAGCTCTTGATAAAGCACTCTTTTAGCGTTAAAGCCAAATAATTTTTCATCTACGGATCCAGAACCATTTTGGTATTTTTTCTCCACGATAAAGACCGTTCGCCGTTTAAAATTAAAGAAGGCCTCATCCGGTTTCCAGAATTTATGGTGAATATTTTCAATTCCATAAACTTGTTTTAATACGTTATAAAACTGAAATTGCTTCGTTATGACACCAATATCCTCATTATTGAGTTGATCGTGTACCAGGAAGCGATGATCCTTTGCAGCTTTTTTAACCATATTCTTATCTTCAATTGGGTATTCTGCTAATACATACCTTCCATTAAAATCATTTTTTAAATGTTGTGCTAGATCAGTCTGTTTTTCAAAAGTAAGACCATTACGGTTAGTATTAGCCCCACCAGTTCCGTTCTCTATCATTACTTTTCTCCATAAGTCGTAATAATTACCTCGCCAACTTTACCACGCTTATCCCCCTTTGAATTAACACTACGGCGTGCTTGAACGTGGTGAATGTGGAATTGCTGGTCAGTATAAAGTTGTTCAATCAATGGTATATCAGAATTAGACAGCATTACTTTAACACCACGGCTGGCTAATTCTAGTGCTAGGTCACGCAGCTCCTCTTGCTGTGCCAAGCCAAAGCCATTCTTCGTGTAGCTAGTAAATGCTGCGGTCTGGTTCACAGGAATGTATGGCGGATCAAAATAAACGAAATCATTTTCTTTAGCTTCTACCACTGCATCCCGATAATCACCCTGAAGGATTTTGACGTTGTTGCTGGCTAAATATTGGTGATCATTACGGATTGCATCAACTGGCACATTAACGGCTTTATGAGCACCATAGGGAACGTTATTCTGTCCCTTAGAATTAACCCGCCACAGACCGTTAAAGCCTGCCTTATTTAGGTAAATAAAGCGGGCAGCACGTTCAACTGGAGACATTTGGGAAAGACGCCCATCACGGTCGGCTAAGCGAATATCCAAATAGTATTCCTTATTATCATTACTAGCATGGTTCTCAATTAGGTTAATCAATTCATCAGGCTGATCCCTAACTACTTGCCAAGCATTTACTAATTCTTCATTAAAGTCGTTAATCACTGCATTCTTTGGTAAGAGATTCAGCAAATTGGCACCCCCACCGATAAAAGGTTCAAAATAACGGTGAAAATCTTGTGGATAGTATTTTTCTAATTCTGTTAATAATTGACGTTTCCCACCGACCCACTTTACGAATGGTGTCGGCCCTTGTTTTTGTACTTTCATTTTTTCATTCCTATCATTCTTGCTTATCCCACCATTTTGGCAGGTTAACTTTAACCTTCTTCTGTGACTCGTTGGCTAGCAAGAGCAACGCCTCACCAGTTGAAAGCTTACTAATTTTACCTAAATCCACCTCATCCGCAATGGCTAAACTGGATAATTCTTCCGGACTCGTCATGTGGTGCAATAAAAGGTTAGCGAACTACGACCGTAAGCGAGCGGGAAGATCAAGGGGTGACTGAGTTATCAATGTCATTGATAAGCCAACTTTTCGCCCTTCACGAAGAATCTGAAAAATCCCGTTATCGGCTAATTGGTGCTCATCCTTTGGTAAGTACCGGTGAGCCTCATCCAGGACAACATTTATCGGGAAGTTATTTAGCTTTTGTAAACGTGCCGTCAGAAAATTCTTAAGTAGTAGTGAAATAACTACCCGTTGACTCTCTTCGTATCGTTTTAATGCTGAAAGATCAATTACTAACGTCCGGTGGCTACTCCGGTGCTCCAGAAACATCTTAATGACAAAGTTTAATTCTGTCTTAAACTGTCCTGGATGTGAATCGGGATCAAAAAGCATTCGAAAAGCATCACTTGTTAAGCGCTGGCGGAGGGTTGCAATCAGATTCCATTCACGGTTAATCGTTTGCCGATCATACTGTTGACCAAGGAGGGAGTAGTCAGCTCGTTCGTCGGTAAATGGCACTACGAACTCTTCAATTAGTTGGGCAGCTAATTTCTGCGGAGCAAAAGAGCGTGCCCACTCACTTAGCCTTGTAAGTTGCTTTTGATAAGTTGCAATTGGAACCCCAATTTTAACATAAGGTTGCTTTGATTGAACCAGGTTCTGTTGGATCCGTAATGCATTCACAGCTTGCACTAATTTATCATTTAAAAGCTGGTTTCCCTGAATCTGGAGTGCTTCACGCAGTTGGTGGGCACTTAACTGGCCAGCCTCTAGATAAGCATTTTCACCTAGCTTATAGGTAACCGAATTGGGGAGCTTTGAGTATTCACCTGTCGGATCAAGGATAATCGTCGTGTAATTGGCATGTTGTAATTGGTCGAGTAACGATAACGTCGTCGTGGTTTTCCCGCTACCCGTTTGGCCGACCACCAACAAATGATGAGCTACTAAAGGTTTTGCATCATTAAGTGGTTGACCATTACTAATCGCAAAAAAGTTTTTTTGTCATCATTAACTCGCCCCAATCAATGTTTTAATTCCCAAAATTATTAGCAAGCCTGCCATTGCTGGTTGAAAATATTTACCAACCTTACTGTTTATCACAACGGTCAACAAATGAGGTGCGGCAGCTGCACCAATCATTGCGCCAATCATCAAACTAATTGCAATGGACCAATCAACATTTCCACTACTAATGTGTAAAGTAGTTCCCAACAAGGACATGCAAGCCAGAACGTATGAAGAGGTTGCCGCAGCACTAACACTTGGTAAGCCTAATAGGAAAAGCCCTGCGATCACGGCTGCTCCACCACTCATACCGCCAACACCAACCATTAATCCTGCTAAAATTCCAAAAAGAACCGCCTTCAAACGATTACTCCCATTAATCGTTGTTTCATCATGTTGTGGTGCGTGCAATTGCCAAAACATATTTATTCCTAATAATATCAAAATGATCCCTACAATCCATGAATATAGCGGTGTAGGAATGTATGGCGCTACTAATGAGCCAATAATTACAGTCGGCAAAGCTGCTATCAGTAATTGATTACCATATTTGAAATTAATTCTCCCCTGCCGGTAATAGGTAATTGCTCCAATAATTACTGATGGTAATGCGGTCACTAATGAGGTAGATGTCGCGGCGGCAGCGGGTAAACCAATAACTGCAGTTAATATTCCTAAATAAATCGCTGCTCCGCCACCACCAAACATTACCACAATCGTTCCAATAACAATTCCGCCAATAAATAAAGCAATAAGTGTTTCCACGTTGACTCATCTCTCTAAATTATATGTTTATTTTACACGCCCTAACTAGCAGCGGAAAGTTCTTCAATAATCTTCTGTGCCTCACGGACACCGAATGACCGGGATCCCTTAACGCTAATATGATGAGCTGCTAAAGATTGACGAATTTGTGTTTGTTGCAAGCTGAATTTTTCTTCATCTCCTAATATTAAGGCGTAGAAGGCTAACTCACGTAACTTAATTGCGAGTTGAGCACGGGCCTTACTTAAGGTTAGGGCAGTGATCTCTTTCCACTGGTGAACTAAGAAACGGCTCTTTCGCCGCTGGAGAGCATAGTTAATCCCGTTACTTTTAATCCGGTGAAGATCTTGATCTGTCACACCAGCTTCACTTAATTGAAATTGAATTAACGTCAACTGTTGCTCAAGTTGTCTCCAATCCGTTGCAATTGTCTCTTTTAACTGCAAAATTTGCTTTTTAGTTAGCCGAGGACGAGTACCATTTTTTAATTCACGGACTAGTTGTCGTAACGCCAATTCATCGGTTTGGTAAAGCGGCAAGTCAACGTTTGCAAATAACTGACAGCGCTGGTATAGGATCGTACTTTCACGGTTAGTAAAGCCACCATGTTCAACCACATAATCAAAGGCAGCATGGGGAAATGAGTATCCAGCAACATAGCGCTGTAAAATACTATCCATGTATAAGTGAATTTCGTTAACTCCAGCTTGAATCTCCTTAGCGACCTTCTCTGGAATACTAGCGTGCTGTTGGAAATGGGTAATTCCTAATTTTAACTGTCTTCCGGATGACCGAGAACGAAGGATGAATTGGTTCTTTAACCGTCGCCTGCAGTCGCAATATAGATTTTCTCCACGGTGACTACTAGCCCGATCATAATACGGATCGATGACCAAACCGGTAAATTCCCAATCAGTATTCTTCAAATAATGCCGCGTATGAAACTGGGATAACAAGGCATAGCGGGTAAATTCGTTCAATGCTGCTACCTGCTCAGCAGTTAATTGGCTTAAAATTGCAATTCGTCGCTGATAGGTTAAGGTAACCAACTTCTCCATTTTCCGTTCCTCCTAACCCTACTAGGGTACAAGAACATTAGTTCGAAGTCAATTCTCCCGAAAATAATCTCTAACTAATTTTAATCCCGGAGCCTTTGACGCTCGTTTATAGATTAGTTTGAACTCACAGTTCTGCTCAACATTAGTCTTTAAGGGTAAGTAATCAATACGTTCTACCGGACGCTGTAAACGCTGAACTAATTTTTGGGGATAAAAAGAAAGCGCCTGTCCAGAGCCAACTAATAACTGCAATTGCTCGTATGAATCAACCCGTAAAACTTCTAACGGCTTCACTACCCCTTGTAAACTATTAATAAAAGCATGCTTGAGGTAAACTGAATCTTCATTGCTATAATAAGCAACCGGCATTTTCTTAATTAACCCCAAGTCGATCTTTTCTTGTTGGCCAAGGTGTTCGCTAATTCCCATCACCATCTTATCCTGGTGGATCGGTATTGCTTCCAGCCCCATTTTGGAATAATCATAATTAAAGCCATAGTTATCTAAAATAATTGCACAATCAAGACTTCCCAGCATCACATCCGATACTAAATGCTCCACCCCTTCTTCGCTGATAAAGGTATTAATTTCTTGAGGGAGGGCTGCCATAAGATCATGAATAAATATGGCATCAAATGGTGAAAAATAACCAATTGAAAGTTGAGTTTCTCCACGATAAGAAAAGCGATGCAACTCATGCTCTGTGTCATTGACCATTTTAAGCATTGTCCGGCAACGCTGCTCAAAAAATTTCCCTGCTTGGGCTAAAGTAATTTTATTCTTTTCCCGAGAAAAGAGCTGGGTATTCAGTTCCCTTTCTAAACGTTGAATTTGACGAGAAACAGCACGTTGCGAGACATACCTCTTCTCTGCTACCTTTTGGAAACTTCCTAGTTGAATAACTTCTAAAAAGAGTTCTAGCTGCTCCTGATTCATTTTCTCCCCTCCTACCCGAATATTTATGTCCGGCTCCTGTCGTTTTCTACCAGTCTACACCATTAGTGAATGATGCTACAATTTTATTGTTCAATTATCAACAATCAAAAGGAGGAACAGAAAAGATGAAGATTCACGCAGCAGTTTCTACCATTCCAGAAAAGCCTTTGCAAATTCAGAGTGTAGTGCTTGATGAACCAAAGGATAACGAAGTCTTAGTTAAGATTGCTTCCACCGGTGTCCGCCATACGGATGCTATTGGACGTGATGGTGCAACTACTCTCCTTCCCGTTGCATTAGGCCATGAAGGTGCGGGTGTTGTCGAGAAGGTTGGTAAAAACGTTACAAGTGTTCAGCCCGGGGATCATGTTGTCCTCTCATTTAGTTACTGTGGTCATTGTTATAACTGTGAACACGGTCATCCAGGAATGTGTGAGCATTTTAATGAATTAAATTTCTCCGGGGTTAACTATGACGGCTCCCATCGTCTACACATGCCAGACGGTCAAAATATCAGCACCTTCTTCGGCCAATCATCATTTGCGGATCACGTTGTTGCTGATGAACATAACGTGGTGAAGGTTGACTCAAGCGTTGATATCAACCTTTTGGGACCACTTGGTTGTGGAATTCAAACTGGAGCTGGAACTGTTCTTAACTACCTGAAGCCAAATCCAGAAGACACAATTGCAATCCTTGGTGTTGGTGCAGTTGGTCTTTCTGCTGTAATGGCCGCTAAGGTTGCTAACATGAAACACATCATTGCCGTTAACAGAAATGGTAACCACCTTGATCTTGCCCGTGAACTTGGTGCAACCGAAGTAATTGATAATTCGGTTGAAGATACTGAAGAAGCAATTCGTAAAGCCGTGCCACGTGGCGTTACTTATGTTATCGATACCACTGGTAATTCTGGAGTAATCCTTTCTGGAATTCACTCCCTTGCCCCAGCTGGCGAATGTGTCCTTGTCGGTGTTGGTGGTGAGATTAAGCTTAACCTGATGAACGATCTTCTATTGGAATCCAAGAAACTTTCTGGTGTGGTTGAAGGGGATAGTCAACCACAATCATTCATCCCCCAACTTGTAAAGTACTGCCAAGAAGGTCGGTTCCCGTTTGACAAGTTAATCAAAACATACGACTTTGAAAACATTAATCAAGCATTCGATGACTCCGCCAAGGGTGAAGTGATCAAACCAGTGATTAAGATTAACCCTGATCTTCAATAAAGATGAGGTGCCAAGATGAAAGTAATTTTTGTTTGTCTCGGTAATATTTGTCGTTCACCGATGGCTGAAGCAATGTTTAAACAAATGGTCACTGAAGCTGGTTTAAGTGATCAAATTACAGTTGATTCAGCTGGAACAAGTAACATTGCTGAAGGTTCTCCAGCAGATAGTAGGACAAAAGCCATTTTAGATCAGCATAACATTCAAGATGACGGAATGATTGCTCGTCAACTTAGCCTCCAAGATTATTACGATGCTGATTACATTATTGCAATGGATCAAATGAACGTTGCTGATGCGAAAGCCATGGCACCAGCAGGACTAGCCAAAAAAGTTCATGGAATATACGAAGCCACTCCTGGTAAAACAGACCACTACATTGTTGATCCGTGGATTACCCATAAATTTCAGAATACCTACAATAGTCTAAATGAGGCATTACCAAACTGGCTAAAAAAATTCCAAAATGAATTAAATAAATAACTCACTGAATAGATTTTCTGAAACCGAATCCCCAACTTTCTGAATAAATGAAAATCCAATAAAAAGGATAATAAAAGAGGTCGACAAAATAATTTTGTCGACCTCTTTTGTGTTCTCGGCAACATAGCCGAAACGTGTTCAGCCTAACTTTCCTCAAGCTAACGACCTCCGACGACGAATTCGTCGTTCAGTGGAGAAATCGTTAGCCACCGGAAAGTTTTAACGGCTTCACACTCTAATTTATGCCCGTGACTTGTAGGAGCCATCGGTGGTGTTGATGATTAACTTGTCACCGTTCTTGATGAATGCAGGAACGTTAACAACTAAACCAGTAGTCATAGTAGCTGGCTTACCACCACCATCAATAGTAGCACCTTTGATCATTGGTTGGGTATCAGCAACTTCAAGTTCAACAGTGGTTGGCAATTCGATACCAACGATTTCACCATCAACGAAGTTAACAGTAACCTTCATGTTTTCAACTAAGTACTTCTTGTCGTCACCTAATTGATCAGCAGAAACTTCGTATTGGTCATAGTTTTCCATGTCCATGAATACGGAAGAGTCACCTTGGTCGTAAAGGTATTGAGCTTGACGCTTGTCAACGTTAACTTGTTCAACCTTTTCAGATGGACGCATAGTAGTGTGCACAATGGAACCAGTCCGTACGTCTTGGATGTCCATTTGCATCAAAGTGTTACCCTTACCTGGCTTGTGGTGGTTGATTTGGAGAACCCGGAGCAACTTGCCACCGCGTTCAAAAACCATCCCTTTTTTCAGATCGATTGTTTGAATCATAACTAAAAACTCCTTCATGATATTTTTGAACTACGCTCTCACAGTGAGAGTATGATCCAGGATCGTATTGATCCCGTTTTCACGGCTTCGTTCGTAATTTTGCTCATAAAGCATTCGATTCTTATTGTATCACACCTACCACACCAAGTTAGCCAAAATTAAAAATTAGTCGCCAGCGTCTTCTATTTTCGTCCAATTTAGCAGCAATGAAGAGGTTACAACGGAAACGGAACTAAATGCCATTGCAAGTGCTGCAAATTCCGGACTTAAAGTTAAGCCAAAACCAACAAAGACACCAGCGGCAATCGGGATCCCGATAACGTTGTAGATTAATGCCCAGAAAAGGTTGAGTTTAATCCGGTTAAAGGTCTTCTGACTAATTGACAATGCCCGAACGACCCCACGCAAATCATTATGAACTAGCACAATGCTACCTGACTCAATCGCAATATCAGTTCCTGAACCCATTGAAATCCCAACGTCCGCGGTTGTTAAAGCGGGCGCATCATTAATCCCATCACCAACAAAGGCTACTTTTTGACCATCCTTTTGCAATGATTCAATGACCGCTGACTTTTGGTTTGGCATTACCTCAGCGATCACATCATCAATACCGACTTGCTTAGCGATCGCCTTAGCAACTTGCTCATTATCACCAGTAATCATTACAGTCCGCAATCCTCGAGCCTTTAATTGGGCAATTGCGGTTGCTGAACTCTTCTTTGGTGTATCCTGAATTGCAATCAAGCCAATAACCTTATTTCCAAGGCCAATATAGACTACCGTCTTAGCTTCATTCTGGAGTTTACTTGCTTGCTCCTTAAATTCTTGCGGTACTTGGGTATCTTCCGCTAACTTCAAGCTGCCGACAAACACCCTTTGACCATCGACCTTTCCAGTTACTCCCTGGCCTTCTACTGCCTTAAAGTCAGTAACCGGAAGGAGCTTGACCTGCTCCCCTTCACTCTTCTCAACGACTGCCTTAGCAAGCGGGTGTTCAGATGACGCTTCCAAACTTCCCGCAACTTGTAGCGTTTGTGTTTGATCACCAACAACATCAGTAACAACTGGCTTGCCGACAGTAATTGTCCCAGTCTTATCAAAAGCAATTGTCTTAACTGCATTGATCTCCTCAAGTGCTTGACCGTCCTTAATCAAAACACCCATCTTGGCTGCACGACTTGTTCCAACCATCAAAGCAGTTGGGGTCGCTAAACCAAGTGCACATGGACAGGCAATCACAATCACTGCCACCGCGAACAGCATCGCATTAACTGCAGTAGCACCAAGAAAGACGAACCAAACAACAAAGGTGATAATTGCAATAATCAAAACAGCTGGAACAAAAATACCTGAAATTCGGTCGGTCAGGTTTTGAATTGGTGCATGGCTGGTTTGGGCCTTCTTAACCATTTCAACAATTTGGGCAAGGACAGTTTCGTTGCCAACCTTGGTAGCTTTAAACTCAATTGCCCCATCACCATTAATTGTCGAACCAATAACGGTGTCGCCAACCTTCTTCCTTACCGGCATACTTTCACCAGTCACCATTGACTCATTAACCGTTGTTGATCCCTTAGTAACAACACCATCAACCGGAATCTTTTGCCCCGGCTTAACCCGGATGATGTCACCTTTCTTCACCTGGCTTAGTGGGACCTGGATAAATTTACCATCCCGGAGAACGTCCGCTTCTTTTACTTGCAAGTCTAATAGCTTTTTCAAGGCATTCGAAGCGTTATTATGCATCCGTTCTTCCATCGTGTCACCGAGCAATACAAAGACCGCAATAAAATCAGCACTTTCAAAGTAGACTTCACGCCCAGTTACCATCGCAAAGATACTGTAAAAGTAGGCAATTCCTGTACCAATCGCAACCAAAGTGTTCATATTGGCATGATGATTCTTAAATGCCATCCAGCCACTTGTCCAATAAGGCAATGCCGCAATTAGCATTACTAGAGTAGTGGTAACAAACGCAATCCAACTGTACCCCGGCATCATCCAATGAAATGGCATTGCCAGCATTTGGATAATCATCGGGATGGTTAAAATAAATGAAATCCAAAAGCGTTGGATACTAGATAGTTTCATTACTTAACAACCACCTTTCCGTGGAACATGTCCATCCCACAAGCAAAGTTGTATTCACCCGCCTTATCAGTTGGGATATTGATTGACGTTACTGGCTTCTTCGTCAAATCCTTGTCGATTCCTAACTTACTGAAAATAACGTGAGATAAGCAAGCAGTCCCATCCTTCATTTCAAAGTTAACGGTTGCTGGAATCCCCTTCTTCAGGACAATCTTTTCTGGTGAGTAACCACCATGAACGACAACCGTTGCTGTTTGGTGTTGATCATTAACCTTGGCAGTCTCACTACTTTCCGCGTGCTTACCAAAGAACCACCAAATAATACCAAGAATTAAAGCAACAGCGATAATTAAAACGATGATTTGTGTCATAATAACTTCCTCCACTTTTATCGTTTACGTTTGTAATCTTTAATTCTATTGTAAATCATTGTTTACACTTGTCAACATAAAACTACTGGTAAAGTAACTGAATACTCTTCCGGTCATTTTTAGTAATCTCGGTACGGATATTTCGTGGCACCATCACACTATGTTCGTACTCTGGAGCATGGGCTAATCCTAAGGCATGCCCCAATTCGTGTTGCGCAACTTCACTCCGAAAATTAGGATTTGTGTAATCTAATTGGTACGGATCCAAAATCGAAGTTGCCTTATGAAGTTCATGGGTATCTGGATTGTACTCAGTCTTTGTTTCACCTAACTGCGCAGTCTGGTACCCGACCCCATTATTGGTACTATTGGCTGAAAGGTCGCCATCTGCTGCAATGATGTTTGCCTTATTCTCATCCTTTGTCCACTTAATTTTGATTGCTTTAACCTTGTTCCACTTCTTGACTGCATTCCGAAATGCACTCTTCAAGTGGGGATCAGTCGTCCGCATATAAATCCGGATCGTCTTCTTTCGCCACCGAACTCCTTCAAGAGGTGTCGGTGTATCACGAGGAATCGCTAATTTCTTAGTGCTTGGCGTCTGATTAGGATCATTAAAGCTGAAATCACTTGTACTATTATCTTCAGCGTCTTGGCTAAAATAGTTTGTCGGTAATGATGAACCATCATCTGCCAATACCGGTTGACTAACTATGCCTACCGTAAAGATGGCCATGAGAATCAAAAAGTAACGACGCATCGACCACCCTCCTTTCTCTCTTCGTCTACAATATAAAAATCACCCTTCATTTCGTCAAGAATAACGCTTCGACGAGATAAAGGGCGATTTAAAAGGTTGATTTTCAGCTTAATCTATTACCACATATGACTTAATAACTTGACGATCAGCCATTGCTTGGTAAGCTTCTTGAATTTGATCAAGGGTAAAGGTCTTGGTAAAGACTTTTCCAGGGTTAATTTCACCATCAAGGACTGCCTTAAGAAGAACTGCCTTGTCATAAGTAGTAACTGATGCAGGACCACCGGCAACAATGGTGTTCTTGTAGAATGGTGTGGTCATGTCTTGCTTTGGAGTATGAGGCAAGCCAACTCGACCAACAATTGCGCCTGGACGACCAACCTTCATTGCAGTGTCAGTAGACTGTTCAGTTCCAACACATTCAAGAACGGCATCAGCACCGTTACTATGGGTTAATTCCATGATCTTCTTTACGGCTTCGTCCCCACGTTCAGCAACGTTATCAGTTGCACCAAACTCCTTAGCTAAAGCTTCACGATCGGCGTGGCAACTAGTAGAAATAATCTTCTTAGCACCCCGCATCTTAGCGGCAATAATTGCACAGAGACCAACAGCACCGTCACCCATTACAACAACGGTATCACCTGCTTTAACGTTAGCTACTCGAGCAGCGTGGTAACCAGTAGCCATTACATCAGCAAGAGTTAACAGTGACTTCAGCATCCCTTCACTGTAATCACTTGGTTGACCAGGAACCTTGACTAGTGACCATTGACCATGAGTGAACCGGTAATATTCTCCCTGAACACCATTACTGAAGTTATCGGTATGGCTTTGGCAAGAACCATCAAAGCCTGCCCGACATGCGGCACAGTGTCCACAACCATGAGTAAATGGAGCAATCACAAAGTCACCCGGCTTAACAGTTGTGATTTCATCCCCAACTTCTTCAACGATTGCCAAGGCTTCGTGACCAGAGTTCTCTTCGCCACCCTTAAGTGGGTTAATTCCCCGGAAGTACCAAAGGTCGGAACCACAAACACAGGTCCGAACAATCTTCAAAATTACGTCGTCGGCAGCCTGAATCTTCGGCTTTTCGACGTCCTTTAGTTCCATCTGTCCTGCTTTAGCAAAAAACGCCTTTTTCATTATGCAGACTCCCTTCGTTTTTAAAATTCTCCTTTATTATAGAAAAAAGAGCCCTAAATGAAAATCCTTTCTTTTTATTATTACCTATGCAAATCACGAATAAGATCAACTCACTTATTCGGTAATTGGGTGCTTACTGGTTAACTCATGGACCTGCTTAGCAACTTCTGCCTTAACTGCTTCGTCATTAGCATTATTCAATAACCTAATGATCAAATCGGCTACTTGCCGCACATCATCTTCTTTAAATCCCCGACTAGTAACAGCTGGTGTTCCAATCCGCAATCCACTAGTAACAAATGGACTCCGTTGATCATTAGGAATTGATTCCTTATTGGTTGTAATGTGGACTTCATCTAATAGGTCTTGGGCATCCTTACCGGTGATCCCAGTCTTGGTAATATCAATTACTAGGAGGTGGTTTTCAGTTCCGCCAGAAACGACCCGAATATTCTCTGACTGATTAAATTCATCAGCCATAGCAGCAGCATTCTTAACTACCTGGTTAATATAATCGGTAAATTGTGGTTGGAGATCCTCATAGAATGCTTGAGCTTTCCCGGCAATTACGTGTTCTAGTGGGCCACCCTGGGTTCCAGGGAAGAGTGCCGAATTAATCTTTTTACCAGTTTCTGGTGACTTGGAAAGGATCATTCCACCACGCGGACCACGCAATGTCTTGTGGGTAGTAGTCGTGACAACATCCGCAATCGGGACTGGATTAGGGTGAGCACCAGTAGCGACAAGTCCAGCAATATGGGCCATGTCAACCATCAAGTATGCACCAACTTCATCCGCAATTTCACGGAACTTTTGCCAATCAATAATCCGGCTGTAGGCTGAAGCCCCCGCGATGATTAAACTTGGATTAATCTCAAGAGCGAGTTGTTCGATCCGATCAAAGTCCAGCTCTTCCGCTTCCGGATTTAATCCATAACTGTAAGATTCGTAAACCTTGCCGGAAAAATTAACCTTGGCACCATGGGTTAGGTGTCCCCCAGCATCCATCCCCATTCCAAGGATCTTATCGCCGGGCTTGAGGAGTGCTTGATAGACCGCCATATTAGCCTGTGAACCAGAATGTGGTTGCACGTTTGCGTATTCGGCACCAAATAGCTTTTTGGCGTAGTCAATTGCCAACTGTTCGACTTGATCGATGTATTGGCACCCACCATAGTAACGCTTACCCGGATATCCTTCGGCATACTTATTGGTTAAAACGGAACCCTGAGCCTCCCGGACCTCCTTAGAAACAATATTTTCAGAAGCAATCAACTCAATCGTCTCTTGTTGACGCTGTTCTTCGTTTTTGATTGCTGCCCATAATTCTGGTGATTTTCCTGCGTACTCCATCAATACCACTCCTTAATAAATCCAGTGTAATATTACTAAATTGATTATACCAGAAAGAGCGTCAGTCTGAGAGTCCCTCATCACCAGCCATCTTTTAAAAATAAGGAGGGGCTGTGACATAAGTTATTTACACAGTTAAAAATACTACAGCGCAGTACACAAAGGGGCTCTAACGTTCGGGAAAATCCGAACACTAGAGCCCTCTTTGTGCTTGCGGGGGTTCGAAAACGAACTAGCAAGCTAGTTCTGTCTCACTCCCTTGTATCATTTATTTTTTTTACTTTGGCACTACTGCTGTTGGGTTGTCCTTAGTAAGGTGGAAGACTTGGCTAGGTTCAACCTTGAAGTAGTGTTGGATAAGCTTCGATAATTCGTCCATTGCTTCGTTAGCCCGTTGAATTTGTTCCGGATTAATGGCTTCAATAACCGCCACAATGTTTTTAGAATCTTGGGTCAACATCGTCCGTTGGGCATCACGCCAGTTCAAGCAACGGCAAACTGCACCTTCATTATCGTAATACATTACTTCGCCTTCAAGAGCTGGTTCATCCTTATCGGCACCAACTGGTTGGAATGGTTCGCCACCCTTAGCAATCCCAAGGTGCATGTCACCGGAAATCTTATCCCGGTCTTCAATTCCAACTGGAACACCGTAAGTCATGGAAACACTGTTGTAAACATCAACCATTGGATCAATTGGGTCAAATGTCCGTCCTTGGTCAACCCGCTTTAACAATGCTTCAACAGATGCACGGGCACCCTTCTTCTTCTTGAATTGTTGGTAAGCTTTACGCCATTGATCAACAACAGGGTTCAAACGAAATGTTTCGTTAGTTAAGAACTTTTGCGCTTCATCAGTAGCGTTGTGAAGTAACTTACGCCGTTCAGCTAAGTTCTCGTCATTATCGTGGTTATCAATCCCATCAACGTACAAAATATTTACTTGGGCGTCTGGGAAGAGATCCCAAAAGCCTTGATCAACAGTAACTTGATCCATCTCAATCGCTCCTTTAATTAATATTCTCTTTTGCCACCATGCTTTACAAAATTCCAGTCAGAATCAATATTCTGGCGGATCCGGACTAAGTAATCATGGACCTGCTGTGCTTCTTCGGTGGTGAACCCCTTCAAAGCAACCTCATTGGAATGGGTATTTTCCCGCATAATGAAAGGATAAATCTCCCTCCCCTTTTCGGTAACGTAGAGGTGCTTGATCTTCTTGTTCTTGGGATCATTTTCCCGGTAAACATAACCTTGCTTCTCTAACCGCCGAACAGCACGGGCCAGAGTTGTCCGATCGACCTTTATCAAGTTGGCAAGCTGCTCAGCAATGATCCCCGGATGCTCATAAATTCGCACCACGTAGAGGAACTGAAGATTTGATAAGTTAAACTGCTTAAACTCCTTGTTGGCAATTGAATCCAGTGCTCGCTCGATCATCCCAACTTCGCGCAAAATGTCAATCATGGTAAATGTCTCCTTACTAAATTACATTATAGTGATTTTTATTGTAAATGCAACAAAAAATGAATAATTATTAATCATTCATTATAAAAAGAAAGAAGAATGAAGAAAAGTTAAAGGATTCCCTAAATGACTAAGAAGTCCGTTAAGGTTGCGCCCGTTTCACCAACTTTAAGTCCATATATGTTAGATTTAGCTTACCAAAAATTTAAGTAGCTATCAGGAGGTGAATCATGCTGAGAAAATACCATTTTTCCTCTCAAGGAGCTAAAGAGGAGCCTACTCGACGACTTAAGGACTCCAACTTGGTTCTTCTCTCCCGAGCGAGTCGGCAAGAACTAGAACAAGTTTGTCGTACCTTCGATCTCGCCCCACTTACCTTTGCCTACCATTCTTCACCTGAAGAGGTTTCACGGTACCACAAGATTACTAGTCAGTTCTTACCGGATGCCCATCTTTTAGTAGTTTATGATTTTATCGAGGAAGCAACTAAAATCTAGGAGCAATTAACCCCTGTCATTATGATCTTTAATCGAGATCACCTGATTATATGTACTAATAATGCAGGACCAAATCAAGAATTAATTGGAAGGGAAAACAACATTATTAAGTTTGTTGCCACGTACGTTCTGCAATGTCAGAATAAATTAATGGCTACCTTAACATCGTACAAACCAATTATCGACCGACTTGATGCTGCAGCACAAAATTCATTCGGTAACAACGAGCTGCGACAACTAACTAACCTAACCCGAAAATTGGTCTTCTTTGAACACACGATGAATGACCAGACGGAAACAATTGAAGCTTTTCTTAACGATCCACAAATCAATACCAGTAATGTGGAGGCACTAGTCTCCAAACTAGCGATCCAGCAACGACACCTTACTAAAGCGATCCATATTTTTCGTGATCTTCTTGATTCAATTAGTAGTTTATTTACAGAAATGATGAATTCGAGTTTAAACAACCTCATGAAATTCCTTGACTCAGCAGGCTTAGTCATTGCCACTGCTGCACTAGTTTCTGGATTTATGGGAATGAACGTTGGTGGTCTTCCCTGGAAGGATAGCCACGTGGGCTTCTGGCTTATTCTTGGCTTTTCACTTTTTCTCGCAATTCTTATTAGCATTTACCTTAAACGAAAGAGCTACCGTTAATATAAAAGGACCAGCGAAATTGAAGTGCAAGACAAAAGTTAGACAAAATTAGAATATTAAGCTGCTAAGGTGTGATTCCGGTATTCAACTGGAGTCATGCCCTTTGTTTTTAAAGTTGTTCTAATATGGTTAAAGTATTGAACATAGTTTCGAGAAAGTCCGGTTAATTCTTCAATATCTTTGCATGGTGGAAAACCAGTTAGTAATTCAGTCTTAAACAAGTGAAAGAAGCTTTCTACGGGAGCGTTATCTAAGTAGTTCCCTTTCCGTGACATACTCTGAATAAAGTGATGATCAGCTAGTTTTTGCGTATAGTAAGCCACCTGATAATGCCAACCTTGATCTGAATGGATAATTGGTCGAGCATCATCAGGTAAGTTATTAATTAATTCTTCTAGAGTTCGCATAATCAAGTCTTTATTCGGGCTGGTACTAATCTGGAAGGCCAGAATTTCTTGACTTGCTTCATCAATCATTACTGAGATATAAGCCCATTGATGCTTAGCTAATCGTACCTGTGTTACATCAGTATGAATAATTCGATAGGGCTGAGCTTCATTGAATTCTTGCTTCAATTTATTATCCGCAACCTTACCATGATAAGATGAATATTTAGCATTACGATGCCGATTATATAGCGTTACTTGAACGTTTAATTCCCGCATTAATTTACGAATTGTATCGCCAGACAAATGTAGTCCAAGTTTCGCTAATTCTGTTTGAATGCGGCGATAGCCTGCAATCCAACGTCCACGAACCCTAAATCGTTGGGCAATCTTAAGAATTTGAGTTTTAACTTCTTGATATTTATCGTAAGAATTGGCGATTTGCTTGCGTTCATCGTGATAAGTTGCTTTGGGGAGCTTAATTGCTTTGAGCAGATCACCAATCTTATAACGCTGTTTTTTGGGGAGTGATGCTTGATCGTCCCTGATCAGATCTATTATTTGAGTTTTCTTCCTGGCCTTGAGGGTCCGAACAGGGATTGCGATTTTTTTAAGATATCACGCTCCAACTTTGCGTCGTAAAGCTCTTGATTCTTCTCCGCCAATTCTTCCTTCAAACGTTCTAACTCACTCTTATTAGTGAGTTGACGAACCTGCTTTTTATTTCGTTTCACTTTTGACGGCCTACCTTTCGGGTGAGGCTCCAAGGCTGTAATTCCGTCACGCTTAAATTGTGAACGCCAAATAGAGATTTAACTCGTTAAAATATCAAAGTGAGCTGCCACTTCTGCCATGGAATCCTCATGAGTTTGGTAGTAATCTATCACATTTAACTTAAAATCGCGGGTAAAGGTTCGCTTATGACGACGACGTTTAAGCGCGTCAATTCCACCTATCTGATATCTTCGGACCCATTCTCCAATGCGTCGGCTATCAATCTGATATTTCTCTCTTAAATTATAAGTGTTCTGAGACGTTGAAAGATCTTCATTAACAATCTGTACCTTTAATTCAGGCTTATATTTGACCATATGAAAAGTGCCCCACAATCATTAGATTTTTTGTCTAACAATTGTAGGGCACTTCAAATTCGCTGATCCTTTTACTTAAGTTAAAAGGACCATTCTAAGTGTAATTAATTAAAACACTTGTTTACCGTGGTTACACTAAACATTGAAGCAACAGTTGTCAGTCCGGCAACTAAAGCAACAATTTTATTACTATTATGTTTTATAGTAATGCCCTCCCAATAATAAAGTGCAACTACCAACAAGTTTGCCTTTATTAATAACATTTAAAGGGTAGATGCTCAATATCTATTATCAAAATAATCAAACTTCTCTATTTTTGCTGAGATAAAATGGTAATTTTTCAGGCAGTAAATTCATAATAAAAAGTGACTCCCAATATTTACAAGGAAATACTAGAAGTCACTCTTAGGTTCTTCTACCGTCGACCAGGTTTGGGCTTAAACAAACGGTATACAACCTTTGTCGCAACAGTTTGGGCAACCAAGACTGCCGCAGACCGGAATAATTTCCGTTGCCAATTTCTCATTAGATTCCCCACCTTTCATTATTTTTCCGCAACTGCTTGCTCATCTTCAAGGCATAATTCATAGCCGAGGTGTTCTGGATCCGTATCATCCTTAATGTAAACAGTTCCTCGTTGGACAAAGCCCATCCCCTCACCAAGCTTTTGCATTGAAATATTCTTCAGGTGAGTGTCGTAACGGAAATTGCGGACACCTTGAAGGTAGCCAACTGTAATCAAATTTGATAGAAAAAACTTACCCAAGTGTTGACTATGAGCTGTTTGATCAATGGTCAGGCGATGAATAATTGCATATGGTTCATCCGGCTTTGCCCATTGACCATCCGTAATCTCAGCGTAATTTTGCTCAGCCCGCAGTTGGAGAACTGCTGTCCCAACAACCTGCTTGCCGTCAATTAATACCCAGCTATAGCCATGTTCAATATCATCCTTCATCATTGCTACAGTTGGGTGTCCATCTTGCCATTGCGGGTTTCCTCGGTCACTTAGTACTTTCTTACCAGATTCAATCAGCCTACTGATCTCCGCAAGATCTTTTTCCTGCGCTCGCCGAATGTAAATTGCCATTATTCATCCCTTCTTTCCAAAATTTCATTTTCAAATAAGTTACTAGCACTTTAGTAGGGGAATTATAGCATAATGGCTATGAAGAATATGTGAATTCAGTAGTAATTCTCGTCTTCTTTAAGAAAAGCTAATCTTTAAGACAAAACACCCCCCAGTGTCCGAATTAACGAACACTGAGGGTCATTTTTATGAAGGAGAATTAACTAACCTTCTCCTAATTTTAATGCTTCTTCTTGCGGCGTCCGGCCAAGCTAAAGATACTTGCGAGCCCGGCGAAGAGGAATCCAAGGGCGGATGCCTTTTCGTTTGCTCCATTACCAGTTTGTGGTAATTGGTGAGTCTGCTTGTTTGTACCGTTAACATGGTGAGCGATTTGAGAAGTAAGCGATTGATCGTTAGCAATGTGGCCAGGAACTTGGTTATTGTCCACTGGAACATTAACGTTTTCCCCTGGATTACCATTGCCACCTTCATCTGGACTTACCGGTTGTCCACCCGGCTCGCCAGGTTGAGCTGGCTGGCCTGGAGTAGTTGGCTGTGGTTCAACTGGATCTGGATTCGTTGGCTGAGTGTAAATCAGATAAATATTTTCAACGGTTCCGTCGGCGATATCATTACTCAGATTTTCCTTTGGCGCATCTTTAGTATTAATCGGCGATCCATCAACTTTTTCTGAGGTAGCTTTTTCTATATTCCATTGTCCCTTCAATGGACTGCTAGGGATCGTCAATAACAATTTGGTCCTGCTTAATTTGGTCGTAACTAGCTTTTCCATTATTTTCTGACGCACCTTGCGTTTTATCAACCGTCCAGGTCTTTCGTGGTTTCGTCTGGTTAGCTGAATCAACAATATAAATTGGGTTGCCAGCGTCATCTTTAACAACGTTACCGTCCTTATCTACCAGCTTCTTAGCATTGACCAAGTTGCCGTCCGGGTCCGTGAAATAGGACGTCATGTAGTGAACCCATTGTGTTTGACTAACCTGCAGCTGGTCGTGGGCCGGGTTATCAGCCACAAAGTGCACGATCCGCTTAACCGTCTTTTGCTCCGTCTTTGGAGTGGCTTTCTTTGCCAGGTGAATCGTATAGACATACTTAGCATAGTCCTCAATTCCCTCACTGTGGCTTTGGTTGGCAGCATTATTAGTACTGATCTGACCAAAGTCATCGGAAACTACCACGTAGCCCTGGTCCTGGTAACCAGCAACCGCGGCATAAATTGTCTGTCGCGTTTGTTCCGCCGCATCCCGGGTATGCTGGTAACCATCCCCAGCTTCGGGAACTGATAAGTAGTTATCACGGTCACCACCGTACACGTTTAGGACCTTGTTATTCGTATCATCGATAATTGAAACCTTGTAAGTTGGCCCGTAAGGATCGTAAACGGTAATCCCTGAAAGGGTGCTTAAATCCGCATTCGGGTCAATCGTGACTGCCGGAGAGTAGCCATACGGCAAGTCATAGCCCTGCGGGTGTCCATAGTGTTCCTGGTAAACGTACTTCGGGAAGGTGTTCGTAGTTACCGCCTGCCAAGGACTATAAGTGATGTTACCGTCACTATCAGTGGTCTTTTCCCGAGTAAATTCAAGTGACTGCGAACCTCCATAGTGCTGAATCTCCGGGTGGTCAAGGTTGTCACCAGAATCGTCAGTGAAACCATAGTAGAAGGTCCGGGTAACCGTCATCCGAGTACCGTCTGCGGAAGTTTCCACTATTGGGACAGTATGAAGAGCGGCGTTAGGAACCACATCGCCAATCTTGAGATTGCTCTCGTTGTACTTATAGTTCACCGTTTGAAGATCCTGCAAGTCGTTAGCGGCAATCTTCCAGTGATCGATTCCAAAGTTCATTTGGTAGTGGCCCTCGACCGTTGCTTCGTCTGCAATCCAGTCCGTAACAGTTGGCGAAGCAACTTGGTCATAGTCGATTGTAATTGGGTCGGTCCCACCATTTTCAATAGTCGTGGCCTTACCAGTTTGGCGGTTTTTAATCGTATAAGTGACGGTCTGCTTTCCCGTTGCCTTATCAATTATCACCACCGGTGTCACTTCGTATTGGACCTGGTAATCTGGAATCAGTTTGCCATTATCATCCACCATCTGGCTGCCATTATAGGGATAGGCCCGGCGGTAATGGATAGTCCGGGTAATTGTTTTCGTTGGGTAGTCGGCGTGTGTTTCTACCCGGTGCTTTAGGTGGATTTGCACCGTCATCAACGAATCTGTAAATTCTGTCGGCAGGGTATAGCTGCCATTCAGGACATAGGGATCATGACGACCAGTCAGTGCCCCCAGCATCCGGTCAACACTCCGGGTACCGTTATTGTACGCGTTGGTGCTGATTTTCTCGCCAATAAAACCGTGTGCATAATGGTGGCCGTTATTTTCACTTGGCAAGTACGGGCTTTCGATAATTGCACCATTATTGTCGTCATCGACAAAGGTCAAGTCCACCGTCGCGGGCTGCTTGACCGGTTTGTTAGTGCTAATCGCCTGCACTGAACGAGCCGCCGCTGGTGAAGCCACCTGCTGGGCACTATTGATCGACGCTCCTGATTGGTCACTAGTGGCCTGGGTCGTTTCCGTTATGGTAGACTGCTTGCCTTAAGTGCCACCGTATCCTGGTGGGTGACCGGGGAAGCCGCTACCGTTGCCACAGACTGGTCGTTACTGTCGGCCAGCTCTGCATTACTACTGGCGTGGGCGGTTGTGTTTCCAGCAACAACAATGCTAGTTCCTAATAAAACGGAAGCAACTCCAATACTAAGTTTGCGCAAACCGAACCGCTGCTGCTCTTGCATATGGCTGCGTTGATATTCCTGTTTATTATATTTAACCAACATATTTCCTCCTTTAAGTTAAGTACAATTAAATTATAGTTAAATATACACTGTCTGATAAGACCTAAAATAACTTTAGCTCATCCTAGAATAGTTTATTTAGGGTCTTCCAAAAAGTGATTGACGGCCAGCTGATCGTAATTGAAATAACGGTTCTACAATTTTAAATACTGATAGATTTAACATCAGTGCTTATTTTGATTTTCTACGAATAGTCATTTCTTTATATTTAGTACCGTTCAAATGCTGTTACATCGGTATTCCGCTGTCAAGTTAAAAAGCAACATTATTCGCAAGGATGGCAAATGCTAACTTATCAGCGTTTGAACTGCCAGTCAGCTTCTCTGCTGTTGCATTTTTAATAAACTTAGTAGCATCGACTTCAGTTAAAGTTAATTTCGAGTTAACTGATGCACCCTCAGCCGTTGCCCAAACTACTGGAATAATATTTTCGCTAGGGGCTTTACTTTCTGCTAATGCATTTTCAGCATCAGCGCTAACACTAGTAAGTGTAGTCACTCCTAACGTTACCAATACGGTAAATGCTAGTTGCCTACTGCTCCTTTGCCTTGTATAATTTATAATTTTTGAATTTTGGAATTGCTCTTTATTGTTGATTGTTTTTACTCATTTTCGACTCCTCAATCGCTCTATTTTAAGTAGAATCTTCCCATGATTAAGTAACAAGCAATCTACTTAGTCACTAATGATTGGAGATAATCACTATTATCACTTCGGGGGGCATTTTATCTAGCTGAATATAAGTCTATATATAAACTTTTTACCAGTTTATAATAATTATTCTTTTACAAAAATACGTAAGATTACTATAATTATTACATAATTAACAGGATTCGAATTTGAAAGGATGATTTACATGTGTACCGCACTTAGTTTTACTGTTGATGGTCACCATTATTTTGGTCGTAACTTTGATTACGAGCGATCTTACGGGGAAGAGGTAGTGATTTCACCAGCGAATGATCCCATTAATTTTTATCAAATGCCCACACTGGAACACCACTATCCACTTCTCGGTATTGCAGCGGTTTTCGATGGCACACCACTCTTTTTCGATGCGATGAATGACCAGGGCTTAGCAATGGCTGGATTAAATTATCCGGATAATGCTTACTACCGTGATTCAATCGCGGGAAAGGATAACATCGCTTCTTACGAAATTATTCCCTGGGTTCTTGGTCAATGTTCGTCTATCCAAGAAGTTAAGCAGTTATTAGCAAAGGTTAATATCACTAATCACGCTTTTAGCGCCCAATTAGAACCGGCTACCCTTCACTGGATTATTACTGATCGGCAGACGAGTGTCGTTTTGGAAAGTGATCAGGATGGTATTCATGTTTATGATAACCCTGTCAGTGTCCTCACTAATAACCCTTCCTTCCCTAAGCAGCTTTTCAATTTAAACAATTATCGTGCTCTTTCCGCTAACAATCCAGATAATACCTTCAATAGTCAAGTACCATTACTGGATTACAGTCGTGGCCTCGGTACCCATAATTTACCTGGTGGGATGGATTCAGCAAGTCGTTTTGTTCGGGCTACCTTTACTAAGTATAATACTGTTTGGGCTAAAACTGATGAATTGTCTAACGTAACCGAACTTTTCCACATTATGCATTCCGTTGAACAACAAAGCGGTAGTGACCAGGTAGCTGATAATCCGGCAAAATTTGAATACACGATCTACACGGTTGGCTACAACCTTGATCAAAGGCAGCTTTATTACACTACTTACACTAATAACCAAATCAACCATGTTGACCTCAACAAGATAGATGCACAAGGTGACCAGATGATTACCTACCCATTTGTAGAGGAACAAGCTATTAATCAAATCAACTAATTATCTACTTGGTGCGTTTCGGCAGCCACCTAGTTCACTGATAATTAGTCAAAATAAATGAGACTGGAAAAACTTCTAGTCTAAAATAAAAACCGGATGATGAACCGTTTTCAGATTCATCATCCGGTTTTTATGTACACAGGAAATCATTCCTAATATGATGTACCCCTAAAAAGCAAACAACAGGAGCGATTTCCATATATCAAGATTATACCATAGGGCAAAACCAAATTCGACTAAACTATAACTATGATCTATCACAGAATCATGTTGTGCGACCAATTAATGCTTTTGTCAATTCAATTCCTCAAAATGTCTTGTTAACGGAATACGTAGCGCCCTTCGCATCACATCCAGCGATTATGCTTAAAATCCTATTACTTGCCTACTCACGGCAAACTTATTCTGGAAGAAAGATTGAAATGATGTTGGATAAGAGTCTACCAATACGTTGGCTGGCCCATGATTATACTTATAGTTACCACACCATCAATAACTTTCGGCGTAGTCAACACGCTAGCAACCTGTTATCCCTACACAACCTATCAAAAGGAACAGAAACGTAAATTCAAAAACGATCTAACCAAATCACAAAATTGGCAGTATAATGCCAAAGATGATTATTACATTGATCATTTAGAAGTCTGTTTTAGTTTTTATCGATATAGTAAGCGAACCAATAAAAACTAAAACGTGATTTCAAACTCTATCAGTCTGATAAACATCAACTGTCAGTGCACTTAGATAAATTGGCAAAGCCCCCCATATAGGTTAATCCGACCTAGAATTATTACAAGGCTATAGTAAAAGCAATCCTCTCAAGTGACAAAATTAAGGCAATCTATCGTCGACGAAAGTTCGACATTGAGCCAGTCCTTGGACACATAAAGAGGAATTTTAGTATACACCGAACTCATTTACGTGGACAACGGGCTGTGAAAATGGAAGCGTGACAGAAGTCATTTATAATTTCGTCTTCACGCCCCTTTGTGTACTGCGCTGTTCGTCTTTTATCTAAGTAATAGTGCTTATTGGGCCAGTCAATTAACCGATTAAGGGCTTATTTTATAAAGAATCTAAAATCCGGACTATGATTTTGAAGCGTTTCAAAATCATAGCCCGGATTTCAATGCTAGAGGGCTAAAAATTAATAGTTAATTCCCAGCAGCATTTCATCCCAATGTCTATACTGAATTTTGCTACCAAATATTTAATAATAAGTATCAATTTTGATAGGGTTTTTGGTAGGGAACAACCCGATTTTTGCTTATTTTTGAATTAGCATAGTTCCGACAAATGCCGTTATATTGGGATTCCTTCTCCTAGCGCAATAGTCGACTGCGGGGTCGTAGCAAGCTGTGCATTAATTACTGGATTACCGCCAGCATCGGTTGGAATATCATCACGCAATTTTAGTCCTTGAACTACATAAGGAATCTGAACAACGTAAGAATCACCGATGTCTTTAGGATTATCTTCACTAATTGGCCCACCACTAAATGTATTTAAACATCAATCCAATGAATACCGATTGTGCTAGTATCAACTGTCCCTAATACCTTGTAAGAAAAGGCTGTCGAAGTGGGTGCTAAATTATTATAAAGAATCGTAGAGAAATCATTACCATTAACGTCAGGGATATTAAAATCTAGCGTGTCCCCTACTTTATTTACATAGTAGAAGGTATTTGGCTGAAGCTGTGATTGGGGTTCAACCATATATTGAATCTGAACATCGGTACTTGTGCCATCCGTATACATTACTTTAATCGTCCCAGATAATTGAGTAGAAGCCACTTCCATCTTGTTGGTTAGCAGTTGGAACGTCGTTTGCCCAAGAAACAGTCGCCCCGCCTTTAAGTAAAGTATCACCGTTTTGAAGGAATTTTGAAGCAATATTTGTTAAATCGGTTCCAGCAATAATTTTCGCTAAATTAAAATTAGAGATTGACAAAATAAAATGAGAATGTTTTAATAAAGCCATCATTTAACGAAGGGAAAGATAAAGCATGACTACACGTTCACTAAGTACCAATTATTATCGCTATGCTCAGCAACTTTAATGTCTGCACAATGATGGTGCGGGCAAATCTGTTCGCACCTCAGCATGGTTGTATTTAGTGAACTATTGCTAGGTGAGATCAAACCTAGTAATGGTGAGTCATCTCGATAAATTCCGTCTTTCTATTAGACCGCCAGCTAGATTGAGCAGTATTTGCCCGCGAGCTGGTGGTTTTTAATATTTAAGGAGAAAGATACTAATCATCCAGAGCCCAAATTCAGTTTTGGTGAAAGTTTACTAGTCCTCCTCGGGATCCTTTATATTCTAGGTTACCTGATCATTGTCAAGAAGCAGGAACCGCAAGCACCGCTCTTCATTTCGTTCATGGTGCTCGCCGTTTACGGTCACTTGCGAGGCTTTAAGTGGCAAACAGTGATGGACGGCATGCGGGAAGGGCTCCGTGCCGGGGTTGACCCACTAGTAATCTTCCTTTCGATTGGGGTTTTGATTGCAACCTGGATCTTTTCGGGAACCATCCCCACAATCATGTACTTCGGTTTCAAAATTATTTCCGTTAAGTTCTTCCTACCGACCGTCTTCATTGTCTGTACCTTAGTTGGGGTTGCCTGCGGAAGTTCATTTACTACCGTCTCCACCATGGGGATTGCCTTTATCGGGATTGGTGCTACCTTACAGATCAACCCTAGACTAACTGCTGGGGTCATCGTTTCAGGAGCTTTCTGCGGTTCTAACATCTCCCCACTTTCTGGTACTACTAACTTAGCCGCCAGTGTTGGTGAAATTAGCATCTACAAGCATATCCAATCATTGCTCACTACTGATATTCCTGCTTGGGCGCTCTGTCTAGTTCTCTACACATTCCTCGGTTGGAACTCAAAAAACGTTAGCCTTGCCGCTGTCCACCAGATGATGAACGGTTTGAGTAACGGCTTCTGGGTTTCCGGTTGGGCCTTATTACCAGTCCTTCTCTTAGTCGTCCTAGCAATCCTTCAAGTCCCAGCAATTCCGTCATTAGGTCTGGGATCCCTCTTTGCCGTACTCCTCGGCTGGCTTCATGCACCAAGTACTAGCATTTCGACGATTACCAAGACGATTATGACTGGTTTCGTTTCCCACACTGGTAACAAGACAATTGACACCCTGCTTTCTAAGGGGGGAATTTCAAGCATGTTGACTTCACTTGCTTTAATCGTTTTTGCCCTAGCATTAGGTGGTTTGTTAATTAAATTCAACATCATTAGCACAATTATTAACCACCTTACCGGAATCGTAAAAACTCCTGGTCGGCTTTCGCTGGCAACCGCCATTACCTGTATCGGGGTTAACCTGTTAGTCGGTGAACATTACCTTGCCATCATCCTGCCCGGTCAATCATTCTTACCTTCATTTGATAAGCTTGGTTTGAAGCGGGTCGACCTCACACGGATCCTTAACGATGCTGGAGCCGCGGTCAACGCCATCGTTCCGTGGAGTGTTTCCGGAGTCTTCATCGCAACTACCCTCCAAATCAACCCACTGCAATTTATTCCATGGACGTTCTTCCCATTCCTCGTAACCATCTTGACTGTTGTTGCCGGGATGTTGGTTAAGATTCCACAAAAGCAGGTTAATACGGTAGAAGCTTGATTGGTCGATCAGACTCAGTAATTTCAAGCTTAAAAGCCACTCATCGGATTGCTTCGATGAGTGGCTTTTCTCATTTAATATCTAAAAATATCCAAATTCAGCTCGTGACTAATCATTTCAAGTAATGCTAAACCAGCAACACTATTTCCGGCTTGATCCAAGGCCGGGCTAAAAATACCAATCCCGTATTTAGGGGCACTGGCGACTAAGCCACCACCAACGCCACTTTTCGTCGGGATTCCGATTTTTACAGAATAGGTCCCTGACTCATTATAGAGACCAGTCGTCATCATGACTGACTTAGCATAGGTCGCCGCATCACTAGAGATTAATCGCTCGCCATTCCATGGGGCAATTCCATCATTGGCAAGGACCGCCCCTAGGTTAGCTAGGCTTTCACAGGTCACCATCATTGAACACTGCTTAAAATACGTCTCCAGACTTGTCGTAACATCGTTTGCCAAGGTTTCCTTCGCCTTCAAGTAATAGGCAAGTGACCGATTCATATCTCCCGTTCGTAATTCAGATTGATAAATTTCTTCATTCAGGGTGATTTGCGGGTCATTGCAAATCTGCCGTGTAAAGTTAAGGATCCGGTCAAATGGTGAAAGTTGATCTTCTTCTTCAATCAGCGACGAAATCAAGATCGCTCCACTGTTAACAAACGGGTTGAGGGGCTTGGTTTCCTTGGTAATTTCCATGTTTAAAACCGTGTCAAAGGCAAAACCAGTTTGGCGGGTTCCCACCTGATCCTCCACTGCAGTTAGACCGAGGCATTCAATTGCATAAAGAAGGGTAATCACTTTAGAGACACTCTCGATCGCAAAACGGATATTGGCTGTCCCAGCACAGACTTTTTGAGCACGATCAACATTGAAAAGACAGACACCAAGCTGGTAAGGATCGACCTTCGCTAGGGCTGGGATATAGGTTGCCACCTTCCCCTCATCGATCCGCTTCCAGCATGCTTGAATTGCATCATTTAAATTTAACTCCATCTGATCATCTCCATCCCACAGACTTTCTTAATTATCTTATTATTGCTTTTTTACCGGTAAGCGGAGAACTGTTTTTAACTTAGCTGGTTGCGTGCGTCGGGGATCAGATAAGTAGATTTCATGGTGATGACGATGATCATTAATGTCTAGTTGGAGATCATTATTTGCAATAAACTCATGCAGCTTTTCAACGGTCGCTGGTTCATCATCGTATGGTCCGACGTGTAATATTTGCACACACAGCCCCTCTAGTGGCGGAACAACAAAGTCAAAGTACCCCGGAATCTGGTAATCGCCCTTTTGCTCATCTTGATTGTATAAGCAATCCCATAGAGAAGCTAAAGTGCCTGGCTATATTCGCCATCTTCAGCGTTGGGATCACCTTTCCCCTGCATTGCAAGGTAATTCATTGGCGGAACTTTGATGATTGCTGGTCGTTTTCCCGGACAGTAAAGTTCTTTTTGTTCTTTTTAAATTCGTATGTCATTGGTTTATCCTTTATAACTTTTTATATTCTCGAATCTATTTTATATCTGTTTATATCTTGATTCGAGCTTTATATCTGTTTATATCTTCAAACTTAATAAAAAAATGCCCAATACCGTTTGCTGGGCATTGAGCACTATTTTTCTTTCTGGTTTCCCAGCTCCCAAAAGGCCAGAGCCGAAGCCGCAGCCACATTCAAGGAGTCGACTCCCGGTGCCATTGGGATCTTAATTGTAAAATCACTTTGCGCAATCGTTTTTTCTCTTAGCCCCGGACCTTCTGAGCCAAGAATAATAGCAAGCCTGGTTACTTCATCCAACTGCGGATCGTCGATATTAACGGTGTTGTGCCGTAATGCCATCGCTGCGGTTCGGTAACCCAACTGATGAAGGAGACTAATTCCTTCTGTTTGCCAGAGTTTCGCATCAACATAGGTCCACGGTACTTGAAAAACTGTTCCCATTGATACACGGGAAGCCCGTCGATAAAACGGATCAGCAGAATCACTCGTCACAATTACGCCATCGATTTCAAGAGCCGCTGCTGAACGAAAAATCGCCCCAATATTAGTTGGATTGACTACCCTTTCAAGAACCGCAATTCTTGGATGTTCTTTCGGCATCGTTGCTAAAAAGCTAGCTAGACCTGGCCGCTTTACCCGATGCATTACGGCTAATGCTCCCCGCAAAAGATTGTACCCAGATAACTGGCTAAGCAACTCGCTACCAACCACATAAATTGGTGTTTGCCCTAAGCCACTCGTTTGGTTTGCCGCCATTTCGTGATCCAAATCAGCTAGATCACGTTCTAGCGCCTTTTCCTCAACCAAAAGAGAGGCTGGTTGATACCCTGCTCGTAAAGCCCGTTCAATCACCTTTGGACTTTCCACAATAAACAGTCCAGGTTGCGGTTCTAAGGCATGGAAGAGCTGGGCTTCATTAAGGCGAACGTAAGGATCCAAATCGGGTCTTGCTAAATCTGTAAGAAAAATTAAGTTATGCATTCTAAATCTACCTTATCGTTTGTATTAAGTGACGAGTATTTATTTTAACGCTTTTTTCCTAATGTGATTACTAATTTCATTCCTATAAGTGGCTTGATTCACTTAACTACCTTCACCCTTTTAGAGAGGGTAACGGACGAACAACTAGATTATTCATTCAATTATTAGCCGCTAACCATGCTCAATATATCGACTACAATTGCCAAGATAGTAAAGTCATTGACGCCCTGAATCAATCCAACCTAATTAAGCTTCAAGAGTTTATTAAAATCACAAATGTCAAGAGTGATTAAAAATCATTGGCTAAGGCTGCTAAACAGCAATTGCTTGATATTAAGAAAGTAAGTAGTAAAAAATATCAATAATTTTATCAAGAGCACAAAAAGCACTGCATGGTAGAAATTTATGCAGCGCTTTTTTTATTATTCGTATTCAAATGATGATGCCCGCAACCGGCCCTATAATGACGCTATTTCAAAGCATTATTATTTATTTTGGTAGGGTTTTGGTAGGGAACCTTATTTCGTAGAATGAATATTTTGATTGCCTGTGAATCGTAATCGATTCTCTTTCGCTGGTTGAAACTTAATATTACCTTCCATTTCATCCGCAATTGTTTCATCATTCCGTGGCCAAAGATGAGCATAATATTTTAATGTAATCTCCGGGCTTGAATGACCTAGCCGACGTGATACTGTTAATACATCAGCATTAAATTCGTTGATAAGGTAACTAACGTGACTATGACGTAATCCCTTTGCTTGAATCGGTTTTACACCAGCTAGTTTAGCAAAGCGTTTCACTATCAATGGAATTGTTGTTCTACTCATCGGCGTATCATCATACGACATAATAAAGTTATGAACTCCGTGCTTCTCTTGATCTTTTCGCCAATCCTTTAAGACACGAATTGTATCATTATCTAATGAAATAGTTCGGATTCCATTAATGGTCTTAGTATAAGGTTTGATTACATAGTCATGCTTGTTCTTCATTTCAAGCGTCTTATGAATTTTCAAACGATGCCGCTTAAAGTCAACATCATCATAAGTTAAAGCTAAACCTTCACTAACCCGCATTCCGCAGGTAAAGTAAAGATACAAAATCACAAAACACATATGTTGATAATAATCTTTGGTATAAATCACTGATAAGACTTTCTCAAATTCAGCCTTAGTCCAATAATCAACCATGGTCTTCCCTTTATTAATCGCCTTAGTCTTGCGAGAAGGATTATTAACTAGGAAATCCATCCGAACAGCATAGTCTAATGTGTTACGAAATAAGCAGTAAACCATGCTAGCAAAGCCTTGAGAATAGCCACTCTTTCCTAATAAATATACTCGGAACTTTTCACAATCAAGTGGCCTTATTTCTCTCAATTTCTCATCACCAAACCATTTCTTCAAGTGCTTGAAAGTACTCTGACGGCTCTTAAACGTACTATTCTCAACATCTGATTCATACGATGGAATATAGAAATCATCTAAGAAATCACTATAGCTTAAGCTGTAATTGGAAAAACCGTTTCGTGCCTGATACTCATTTTTGATGCGAAGTGCTTCCTTATACGCATCATGTGCTGATGTAAACTTATGATGATGGACATCACGTCGTCCCTTTTTCTGGATCCGCTTCCCCGTTAAGTTATCATGTCCTAACTCTAACTGATAGTAAAAATGCCCATTCTTGTCGACATATACATTGGGGTACCGAGTCTTAGTATTAGCCATTATTATCGGTACCTCCAAATAAAGGAAAACCAATAATTTTTTCAACAGCATAAGCAGGAACAACCCCAATTCGTTTTCCATTATAAAGAGCTAACCCATCATTAACAAGATTAATCTTAGCTTGATGAATAATTTCCCGAGCTTGGTGCTCCTTAAACCCAACAGCCATCAAATCCTTATAATTAGCCGTTTGCTTTGCCATTACGACGACCTCCTTCCTTTTCAGGTGAAATCGTGTAATAATCATGGTAATGACGATTTTGGTTTGAGAATTTCGTTGTTGAGGACTTTGCATTGCTTTGGCGGGCGGCAAAGTCTTTTTTATATGCTAAGCTATCACACCAAGCATCATAAATATCAACATATCTCTGATCAAAGAACATGTCATGGCTAAGGTAATAGTTTTTATTAACCTCCATTACATAACCAATTAAAGCCACCCTGTTTTTTGGTAATGGATAACGCCGATCACCAGATGAGTAAATGAACCTAATATTCATTAAGTTGCATAGCTCATATTTCCCTGATTTCCAACGCATATCAGCTTCAAAACTAATGCGTTCACCGGGAATTAATTGACCTAGTGATACAAAGCTTTCACTATAGTCTAATTCAAACTCACTAGCTACAAATACCCTATTAACCACGTGCCACTTAAGGTTACTTAAAAAAATCTTTGGGACTAGGAGTTGCCGAAAATTATCTTGACCTAGCCCAACACCACAGAAAGTCCCAATAAATTGCAACTTAGCTTCCAACAATATCAACCCCTTTCTTTATTGTTCAACTTTAAAAGCGGCAATGTTTTCATTAGTTTGAATTGCAAAATACTGACTACTAATGCTCGTAGCATTTGACGTTGAAGCCTTGTTAAGCTCCTTCCAAATTGCCGCTGTTTGACCGGCATTCACCAGTTTCATTGCTTCCGGAGTCAGACGCACCGTTTTGATTTCATCAAAGCCAACCTTTTCAATAGGAACTTCGTACCCTTTAAGTAAAGCGTCCAGCTGATTTAATGATGGTTCGACATGCGCCTTATCCTTATCAGTACCAGGCCACAAAAATAACTTGGTTCGCCCTAAAATAGTAATTAAATTCTGGCTAGGTGCAGCAATTTCATTATTACCAAACATGGTATGAACAAGTGCAGTACTGACCGTTTCTAGTACTGGGTCATGATTACCGTTGTACTGAACCAGGAAGTTACAATGATCAGGTATAAATCCCTCAATTTCATCAAGTAACTGTCCTGGATGCTGTTGAAACGCCAGTTTAGTTTGGGATTTCAACTTAGAAATCATTGCGATAACTTTTTTAGCAATTTTTTCCATCGCGGCTTCACTTAAATCATCATTAATCACTGTCCGAAAAACATGAACACTATCTTTTGTATGAACATAGTCATAGTGGTCTACATGCAGACCCGACGGTTTAAAATTAATGATTGAAACTTTAATAGACGTTCCTGCTCCATTTGCGGTTGGAGCTAAAGTAATGACAAAGGGTAATCGTCTTAAAATCTGACTTAACTGGGATACATAATGCTTGCCAGCTTCTATATCACCAGTAACTAAATTCCAGTCACCATCATCTTTGCGAAGGTACCCAAGACTCGACACCCCTTCGGCATACCTCAAAACGCCCGTCACGTAGTCAGAAATACCATGTTCAAACACATTGGTGATGAAAGTGTGCTTGAGATTCCAAGGCGACTTGTTGTGGAAACGCGATCCAATGTACGGTATTTTGTAAGGATCCAACAAGTCCTTAAGCTGTGACCACCCGAAGCTTGCCGGACTCAGTTCATCCATGATCACCGACGTTTCACTTTCATAATTTTGAAAAGGATCAAAGGTAATTTGCCTATTCCGTGTCACCACTTGAAATGGCTTACGATATTTATCCATTAAAAGGGCCATTGTGTTGGCTAATCGTGTTTTTCCAATTCCACCTTGTGCGGCAAAAACACAGTAAGTTGTCATGCTTCTCACTGCGGCTGGATCAGACATGATTGCTTGCTCCTCGGTCTGTAAAATTCGCGTTAGCCGATCCACAAAATCCTTATCTGATAGAAGTGCATCAGCGTCATTATCATCAAATGCAGCGTGAATCAACATCTGACTGTCACTAAACTCAATTTTCTTAGACCTAATCCATAAAATTAAGGTGTTTAAAATCAGTTGTTTGGACTTTTTAGTAAAAATGAACTTACGAGGTTCTTTTTTCCCAAGTCGACGAAAAGCCACAACTTGACTTACTGTCAAGGCCTTTTCACCTAAGTGATCACCAACGTACTTTTCTAAAATGTGATGAGCCCGGCAGTATGCAGAATGCTCAAGATGATACAACACTTGACTCTTAGAGTTATCAGCTACCGCCTCATTATCGTAAACGTCAGCAATACTGTCGTAAGTTCGCCCTTCATCATCAGGTAACCATGAGATGACTTCCGTTGATGAGTAAGTAGCCTTTCGTGGGTCATGAACGGCTGCTTTGCTCTGGTGAACCAGGTAACGTAGCGACGCACCGTAGTCAACAGGGACTGTGTAATTTTTAATAGCCCCACTTAACGTGCTAAGGAATGCTTCTGCTCGTTGACTCATGTTCTTAGCGCTACTACTGTGACCTTTAATCCAAGAAAATGTTTCAGTAATATCGTCAAAGTTGTACCCCATCAGCTTCATCATCTGGTAACGACTCTTCTGTGCTGAAAGAGCAATGACAGCATGGATGTGAGATTCTTTCAACCGGGGTTCACTTGTCCACCCAACCTCTTCGCGGTCCCGCGTATGCGCGATCATGAAAGCTTGGATGTGACGGTCGCGATGGGTGTGTCTCAACTCATCATGAACAATCTTCTCAATGTGTTTAGCCTGAACACCAGCGTAGCCATCCAAAACAGGTTTGCCTTCTTGGTCTCTCTTAACCAGCTCGCCAGTACTATTCCACGCGCTACCAAAATTACTAATGTTTTGCAACCGGGAATCGCCAGTTAACCGTTCACGGCGTTTAACAAGTTTCCCAGTAGTATTTTTCGAGTCAGTCTTGAGAAAAATCTCTTGTTCCAATTCACCAAACTGGTCGCCGGGTAAATCACCAGCATATCGCTGGTACACCGGCGAATATTCTGGATTATTGACGTCAACAATTCGCGGTAGACACATATCGTAAATGTAGTGTTTACTGATCGCCCACCGGCGTGAAGATTCCGCTAAATCATCAACAATCTGCTTGTAATGCCAGGCGACTTTAACATTCGTAACATTAATTGCGCCATCACTCTGCGACAGTGGTAGCTGGGTAAGCACATCCACAATTGCCTTATGTAAAGGCACACTTGAGTGCTTCATACGTGCTAACATCTGTTCAGCGGCCTTCCGCTTCTTATCTAAATTTTGATTAATTGTTGCCTTTTTTGTCACAGCTAAAACTTCCTTCCTTATTAATTCGGCAAGTGGTAATAAGCCCTATCAAATCAGCAATACACTTTAATCCGCTTGCCTTTCTAGTCTTGGAACGCCACGCCATCAAGAATAAAATTACCCATTATAATGGTGTTTTAACCTCTTTCCAAACTAATTCGTTTGGGGCTGCTTGACGGAGCGGCAGTGACGGCGTTGTAAACGCCGTTAGCAATGTGATATTCTTCTTTCTGATCTTTTTTTAAGTGACCACTATCCAAGCCTTCTTCCTAAAATCTTTTCCAAAAGGTACAATGATGATGGATGTGCGTATGACATCAGCCATCGTCATTAGTTTTACACCTAATTAATCCATAAACCGTTTCAGTGAAATTCACCTAATTGCAGCTATTTTCATCTTTAAAGGGGGGGAGAGTAGTAATGAGTAAGCAAATGCCTAAATTAACTTTTGCTCAAATTGTCAAAATATTTAAGGACAACACTCCATTTACACAATTTGAAGTAATAAATAACCTTTTAACTTGGATAACTAATACTGAAAAGGTTCCTGAGGATGATCTTAAAATTTCACGAGCTACCGCAAGTAGATATGCTCGTGGAGAAAATATTCAACACATTGCTAATAAGATACAAGGACAATTTGACAAGGATAAATTCAAGCAAAATATTCAAAAAATATCTAATATCAGCCGGGCCAAATTAAGAGACGCCCTTTTAGAGCAAGGCTTCGACAAAAAAATTTATCCTGGTGGTGTTGCCGATATTTTATTTGAGCAATTAAAGAGGGTTATTGCCGATGCCGATGCTTGGGGAAATTCTTCAAAACTTTCTTCAACTTCTATAAACTCTCCAGTAAGTAAATCAATTAAAAAAGGCCTCAAAAGGCCTTCAAATCAATATAAACTTGTGGTTTCAATTTTCAGCAAAAGATTTCATGATAATTTCTTCAAACAGCATTTTTCAGTACTTGTGACCCATCAAAACCCTGCTCAAAACACAAATGATAGTTTTATCATCTCTAAAAGCCAATGGGAATCCCAGAAAGAAAATTTTATGCACGCCGGCATAATCATTTTCCACTTCATATACACGCACGAAGATAAATCTAGAGAGTCACCCTTTGGTCAATTCAGCGACTATGAATTTCCAAACTACATCACCGATAGTAAAAGCTGCCAAATTATTACAAATAAAGATGGCGAGGAAGTTTACGCAGATAAAAACGGCAATTATTTAACAGATGAAGACGGTAACTATATTAAAGTCATGAGACAATTAAAAGAAATCAACCCAGCCATTCCATCATTCGCCTATATCTGTGAAATCACATCTTTTGAGGAATTCCCAATAGATGATGATAAAGTAAAAATCACTTTTGAATACCATCGAATTTGTAAAATATCATTTCTGAACCTAGTGGATAATCATGGACTGTTGGGCATACCAAAACATCTATTTTACAATCAAAAAAACACCTACAAATTTATTTCAGATCTAAACTTCATACCGCGACTCAAAACCGTTATGGAAAGTAATCCGGATATTGACCCTAGTTCATTAATTTAAGAATCTTCATGCCACGCAAGCGTGGCCTTTTTTGTCTTCGTACCAAACGAAACGGAGGCATTACTATGGATTCACATTATGATGTAGAAAACATAAAGATATATAACTATTTAGATGAAGAAACTAAAGATGTGGTCAGCTATATTAAAGGTAATCTGGATTTAAGCACGCTAATTAAATTAAGCAATCACGACAGAGATGCGTTAATCAGCTCGATCACGGAATTACTGGATGCTGAGGATAGTATAACCGGTAACGGGTCTGGTTCTTATTCATGTAATGAGCTAAAAGCTGAACGCTGCCTTTATGGTAATTGGAAATTAATACAAGAAGCTATCACTACTATTTGTCCTGATTCAAATGTAACAGATTGTAGTCCCGAGCAACTAGACGTCTTAGTTCGGGTATATGTATTGGAAAAGGCTGTAGATAAGGCCCTACATATATTAATGAATGATTAAATAAAAAGAAGACCCGCAAATTTGACGGGTCTTTATTTATTAAACGAATTAATTATTCTTACGAAAGACTGACTTAAAATATCGGCCTGCTTGCCTTCTAGACTATATAGTAAGGAAACTAGTTTTTCGATGTTCGGGTTGTCTTTCACATCATCACTTTTGACTAAACTTGTTAATGGAACACTGAGGGCTTGAGCTAATTTAGTTAGATTTTTCAAACTGATGTTTTGATTATCTGACCACTCAACACGAGAAACAAAATTAATTGATAACCCCGCTTTTTCAGCCAGGCCTTGTTGTGTTAACCCTGCCGCATTCCGGTACCGTTTTATATTATCTCCGATTGACATAAAAATCACCTAATCATTTTTTAACTACAAATTAATGTATAAAGGTGAATTTTATAACGGCATGTTATTACAATTTAGCAAAATGATATAGTTAAAATATTAGTGTTTTTATTTTCACTATTATTTAAATAGAAACAATACTATAATGATTATGTACACTCATTTGTACTTTAATGGCTATTAAATACACGAAGGAGAGGACGTATATATGTCTAATAATAAAGCTATTGTTAAAAAGGTTTCCAAGATCACATTAGCCACTGCGGCAACGGTGGCTGCGGGGGCTGTGGCAACTAACACGGCACATGCGGATGCTACCACACCAGCCAATGATCAACAGCCAGCCGCTTCGCAACAGACCCAAAACCAATCCGTTTCGAGTTTGAAGCAGGCCCAAGACCAAAGCCGGGCCAACTATGCAAAGGCTAACGAAGCGCAAAAGCAAGCGCAAAGTAACTACAACCAAGCTTCCGATGCTATCAAGGCGGCTAGCGACGCACAAGCTCAATTGACGCACGACCAAGCCTTACAAGATAAGGCCCAAGCTAACGTCAACCAGGCGACCCAACTCGAACAAAAAGTTGAAACAACTGCTAAGCAACAAGGCATTGACGTTAACAGTGTTACCAACGCACAACACCAAGCCCAAACGGCACAGGCTAACGCTGACAGTGCACAGGCCAAGGCTAATCAAGCACAAACTGATTTGAGCAACGCTCAAAAGGCTAGTGACCAAGCTAATGCTGACTTGCAAAAGGCGCAAGGAATCCAACAAGCCGCTACCAAGTCCGTTAACAATGCGCAAGCTAACTTGACTACCGCCCAACAAAACGTGGACGCTTTGAGCAATCAAGGCCAAGCCATCAATGACGCGGCTAACAAGGTTAGCCAAGCTAAGACCGCCAAGACCAACGCCGACAACGACGTCAACACCAAACAAAGCGCCTTTAATAGCGCCAAGACTAAGTTAGACAACGATCAAACTAAGTTGAGCAACGCCGGCACTGATGTTCCAGGAAATGGTGATAATAGCAGTCAAACAACTAATGAAACCATGTCCGCTAACTTTAACCGTATCAACCAAGAATATGCAAACGAAAACCCAAGCAGCAATGCTATCTACCTTAATGGTAATAGTAAAGTTCCTGCAATGACTCATTTTCGTGGCCTAGACTTAAGCACAGTTGACTCCAACCACTGGTACGGACGTAATGACATGAACTATTATCAAACCGATCCAAATCTTCGACATGTATTTACCCAAACCAGTACTGATGAACATAATTATCTTGAAAAAGATGCATCAATTAATTTAACCAACTATGTACTTGAATTAGTCAATCCGATTCGGGTAAGCAAGGGCTTAAAGCCATTGACTACAAATATGCAACTTATTAACAATGCATACAATCTCACCAAAACCCACAATGTTGAGCCACCAATGTCTCAAGCACAATGGGATGCACAACAACAATTATTGAAGCAATTCAATATCAATGATAACACCCAAGTAGATATTACCAATGCCTTTGGGAATATGCTAGGCAGTCATAATCGGGTTGACAGTCCATCATACGGTTGGCAATCAATGGATAATTTACACCGCGGTGCCTACGAAGGCTTGACGCAACTCTATACTGATAGTAATTTTGGATATCTGTTATCAGATTCAAATGATGACAATGCCATTGCAGTCCAAGTCCAAGAAGGTAATCTAAGTATCTTCTATGCTACGCCTGTTTCCAACGCATCTGCTAACACTACCGCTCTCCAAGCCGCTGTCAACCAAGACAAGCAAGCTTTGGTCCAAGCTCAATCAGCCCTTGCGCAAGCTAAGAATGTTCAAGCGCAAGCTGCTCAAGCCTTGCAACAGGCGCAAGCTAGCTACGCTCAATTGACTAATGGAGCTAAGGACCCAGCTACTTTACAAGCTAACTTGACCAAGGCTAAGCAAAACTTAGCCCAAGCTAAGGCCAACTTAAAAGCTGCTAACCAAGCCGTTAGTCAAGCCCAAACCAAGGCCGACCAAGCCAAGGCAAAGTTAACGGCTGCTAAGACGGCTAACGACCAAGCCCAAAGTGCCCTCAAGACGGCTCAAGATGCTCTCAAGAAGGCCAACGCGGAATTAGATCGGGTTACCAAGGGCAACCAAACCTTGTTACAAGCCATCAAGAGTGTTAAGGACGCGCAACACAACTTAGACGTTGCCAAGGCTCAAATCAAGGCTGATCAAGCACAAATTGCCAAGCTTGCGCCAGAAGCTAAGCAGGCTCAAGCTAAGATTAACGATCTCAAGCAGGCCTTAGATAAAGCCAACGCCAAGTTAGCCCAAGCCAAGGCCAACTTGATCACGGACGCCAAGGTATATGGCAACGTGGTGGAAGTCAACGATGCCAAGATGTACGCCAAGGAAGCACTCCCAAGCTTAACCTTGAAGAACGCCACGGCTGATGACCCAACCCAAAGCGAACTGGACGGCTTAATGCTCGAAATGGCTACCATGCCAGGCGACACAATTCCTACGGGTACCAAGGTAAGCTTTAAGGACAGCGCCAAGGCCTTAGCTGACAGCCAAGTACCACGCGACTACGTCGAAGATGTATTAGTTACATTCCCAGACGGCAGCACCGTTACTAAGCAAATCAAGTTGCATGTCGATGCTGCAATTGCCGGATTGCCAAGTGGCTGGAAGATTGTTAACGGTCACGTTGTAGACGCGAACGGCCATGTAATTGCTGGATACAGCGTCGATGCCAATGGGAATGTGGTGAAGATTGAAAATGATAGTAGCAAGGTTGGTGGTGAAAAGATTGCTACTCCATCAGCAACCGCTTCTGTAACTCCATCTCGTTCTTCATTACGCAACGGTCAATTGCCACAAACTGGTAATGAAAATGATAATATTCTTGCAATTGCAGGCTTAGCTATGGCAGCTATGTTCTCATTTGGCTTTGCTTACAAAAAGCAACATTAATCATATAGTAATCAAATAAAAAAGCCCGAGAGTGTAAATAAAGCTCTCGGGTTTTGTTTTCCTAATAAAAAGGACGCTTATTAAGCGCCCGCAACCGGTTCGGTAATCGAGGAGCTACCTCAATACCATTTTGCACACCGGCCTCTTCATCATCATGACTACATTATATCACATCTTAAGTATGATACAATAAGAAGCGCACATCGGGTGGATAGCCTCCACTTAAACCATGTGCACTAGGAGGTGAACTCCTATGGGACATTGGTTCCTCTTCATCATTATCGTGCCTAATAAGCACGTTAAACATCTAATCAACAAACTGTTCAAGTAATAGTTTCAGCGCCTGTCTTCGGATCAGGCGTTTTTTTAGCTACAGTTCTAAGCCACCATCTTTACTATGTGATGGCTTTTTATTTTGCTGTTGCTTCTTACGACGGACTTCCGCTTCACGTTCAGCCCTAGCTTTACGCAAGCCTACCAATCGTCGCTTTTTGAGTTGCTCTTGTTCCTGTCGTTGTTCCTCAAGTTCTTTCAAATGCCGCTGAGCTCGACGAATCCGTTTTCGTTCCCGTTCAGTTTGAGTGTTCTCCAACCTCCAGCGTGGAATTTTGACAGTCATGTGTAATAATGCATCAATTTGCTGGTCTGATAATGTGTTTACGTCAAATGACATCTGTTTTTCCGTCCTTTTTCAATAATTCATAATCCACAAAATCAATAACTGCTATTAATCCAAGCGCTATGCCGATTTTCCACCAACCTGGAACAATCAGTATAACTGCCATCATGAAAATCAGCTCAAATACTAGGACAGTTAAATAGTCCTTAACTGCATCAGCTACTTCTAGTAATTGATTAACATTCTCTTTACTCGCTTCGGCATTCAGCTTTGCGCCAAGTGCCGCTTCTTGGGCATCACGACGTTGTTTAGCAAATTCTTGAGCTAGGGCTCTTTGGACAATCTGGTCAACTGTTAGTCCAGTTTCTTGCCGGATTTGTTGATAAACATCGTGCATTACCTCTTCGGTATGGTGAGTAATCCCATTCTGAACTGCTAAAATTAATGACCGCAAGACAGGAACTAAGTCGTCATTAACTACTCCTGTGTAATTTTGTAAGTAACGTCCTACCTGGTTCAAGTCTGCTAGTTGAGCAAAATACTTTTGAGTGGTCTTATCTAACTTAGCTTCCCTTAGATTGATATTAGTCTCTAAGCCATCGTACTTTTGAGATAAGGCGTCAACCCGCTTGCCCAAACCATCATTAAAGCCAATTTCCCGCGCTTGTGATACTGCGTTAACGACCTTAGAGCTCTGGTCCGCCAGTTGATTTTTGACTTGTTCGTTGTTCTGATTGACGGCGGCGTGCAGCTTGGCGACGTCGTCTTTGTCGGCTAAGTTCTTCAAATCGCCTTTCTTCGCGACGCTTGCGTTGATTTTCTCTAGTTTGTCGTTGAGCTCTTTGCTTTTGTTCTTCAACTTGGGCGGCTTGGAGTCGCTGGCGGTTGAGCTGATTGATAGATTGCTTTTGTCGTGCTCTGAATCGGGCATCGGCGGCCATGGTTTTAAGTTTGACGAGTTCACTGGTTTCATCAATGTCATGCTTATCTTCCTCCGTTTCATCTTGCTGACTAGGTTGAAAATAATGTTCTAATGCCGACTTGGTAAAGTCTTTACCTAGTCCACGGGTTGATTTAACTTCTCCGGTTCGTTTATCCACCCGTTGGTAGAAATCACGGACTTTCAGCTCTTTAGTACCGTGTTCAGTTTTAACGTACTGGTGATAGGTCCAGGCTTGACTATGTTGTCGTTCAGTGACGGTTACCCCATGGTCACTAAGTTTGACTAGAAAGCTTTTAATAGAAGTAGCTTCTTGCTTTAATTGGTTAATTAGTTTCTTTAACGATGCTTGCCACGCTGAGCGGCTAGTGAGGTTATTTTGGTCTTGACGATACTGAAGATTATTATGTATGGGATCTGACCATGGTTGGCCGGTAATATATTGATAATTGTCATACATCATTTGATCAAAATCTTTACGGATTTTATGGATATTGAAGCGATTAGTAGGGACTGTTTTACCATTGGGTTTAATGGTATTGATAAGAATATGAGCGTGGAGTTTACCGCCACTGCCATCGGCTTGGATAGCAATAACCGACTGTGCATCAGCAAAGTGCTTCTGAACATAGAGTTGAACTAACTGCAAGGCTTGCTGGGATTGTCGTTGGAGGTTGATAGTATCAAACTCGCTGGGGTCAAATGAAACAATGATGGATTGTGCTTGATACCGACGTTGTGGATTATGGGCTCGTTGTAAATTATCCTTGAACTGATGCTCCAGATAAGCGCCACTTTGGGTTGTGCTGATGCGACCACTCCTGTTATGAAGCATTCGGATATTAAAGCCAGTTGTTGCTAAAACCCGGCGGCTGGTCTTTTGATAAGAATGAGCTGGCTCGTTGAAGATATACTTTAACCGGTTATAACTATGCTGACAACTGTGAGTTTCCAGAACGCTCATCTTTAGTCACCAAGTATTTCTGTTTGAACCGTTGTAGCTGTTGCTTCAAATCGTCATTTAACGTCTGCTGCTGAGACAGTCGGCTATTCACCCAGTTCCAAGTATCGGCATCGGCTGGGTCTTCGCTTTTAGCAGTGTTCAACACGTGAGCAATTTGGTTAAGATTGTTGCTGATATTGGCAACTGACCACATCAGTCCAGCAAGTTGATCTTGCATATCCTGGTAGGTATCCATAGCACGACACAGCATCACCTTGCTTTTAGAATCAGTAATTCCCATCAATGCTTGTGCCATTGCTGGGCGTCCAAGATTGTTCATTATCTGTACCCATTTCATGACTTCATCGGTATTACCGTCTTTCCATTCATCTTGTACACGCCGAATAAAAATCTCATCAACAACCATCTGACGAACGGTCTCCGAATTTGTTTTAGTACCCAAAAATTTTTTTACATCACGGAACCGTGCCAACTCATTTTCATCTAAACGACTTTGAACTAGCTTATCTTTAAGTGGCTTCATCATCCAGTTACCTCCTCATGTTTGCCATCCCGGCAAAAAGAAATTTTCAGCCTTCGCGTATTCGCGACAACGGCTGACTAAATTTCTAAAATCGTCGGGTCTAGTTTTTGGAACGTATCAATTAAATATTGGTACGTTCCACATTTTCTGGCTATATTATAATGCAAAACTAACTAGACGTGCAAGCAATTAAGGCTGTAATACCAAACGAGTTTGTATTACATTCCTACTGCTTGGCGGGGAGCCTGCACGCTCTCCCTGCACCCCGTCGTTGTATCACCTGTTCCATTCAAAGCGTTGAGTACCTTGAGATTTCATTCAAGGTCAACTTTTGATATTCCCCAGGCGATTTACTTATGTTTTCGTCATAAGTAACAACACCGCCCAAACTGACTGGCCCGTTTGGATTCCGCCATTTCTTTTTGTGGCAACAAAGAAGAAACAAAAAATGCCCAGCTTATCACTGACGATAAGTAGGACAACAGTCACTATCTTGAACTGACCAAGATAGCAAGTCATTTACTTTTATTAAAAGTAAGCAAAACAGCTAAATAGTAGCTTGCAGCTAGCAGTAAATAGCTAATCGAAACAGTTTACTAGACTAAAGTTACCATTTGGTAGGGAACAGCTATAAAAAATAGGAAAGACTATGTTAGCCTCTCCTATTTACCCCAATGTATATATTACATTTCGTCACAAAAGCATTAATAATTACCACGAATTTTGGTAGGGTTTTTGGTAGGGAATAACCCGATTTTTGCTTATTTTTGAATTGACGTAGTAGCCCAAAATGCTGTTATATCGGTATTCCTTCTCCTAGCGCAAAAGCCGAATTATTCGTATTCAATAGTCGAAGGTGGTTTACTCGTGACATCGTAAAGGATCCGGTTAACGTGATCTACTTCATTAACGATCCGTACGGAAATCTTTTGTAGGACATCCCATGGAATCTTCGCAAAGTCAGCAGTCATCCCATCAATTGAGGTTACGGCACGGATGGCAACGGCGTAATCATATGTCCGGCCATCACCCATGACACCAACTGAACGAATTCCCGGTAAGACAGTGAAGTATTGCCAAATTTCTTCATCAAGTCCAGCTTTCTTAATCTCTTCACGCAAGATTGCGTCTGATTCACGGACAATTTCCAGCTTTTCTGGAGTAATTTCACCAATAACCCGGATCCCAAGCCCTGGACCTGGGAATGGTTGTCGCCAAACTAATTCGTGCGGAATACCAAGCTTTTCACCCAATTCACGGGTTTCATCCTTAAAGAGCTTCCGTAATGGTTCGATCAGCTTAAAGCCGAGCTTCTTTGGCAAGCCCCCAACATTGTGGTGTGACTTGATTGTTTGGGCAGTGTCAGTTCCGGATTCGATCACATCGGTGTACAAGGTCCCTTGGGCAAGGAAGTCTGCATCAGGAATCTTCTTTGCTTCTTCGTTGAAGACTTCAATAAATTTCTTACCAATAATCTTCCGCTTGGTTTCAGGATCGGTAACTCCCTTTAACTTACCAAGGAAGCGGTCGGCAGCATCTACCTTGATGATGTTAACACCAAGATCCTTGTTTAACGCCTTCATGACTTGATCCGCTTCGTTCTTCCGCAGTAATCCGTGATCTACAAAGATACAAGTTAATTGGTCACCAATTGCCTTGTGGATCAAAACAGCAGTAACACTAGAATCAACCCCACCAGAAAGACCTAGGATAACTTTCTTATTACCGACTTCTTGACGAATATGTTCAACCTGAAGATCGATAAAGTCATCCATCGTCCAGTTATCCTTTGCGCCACAAACGTCAAAGGCAAACCGCCGTAAAATGTCTAAGCCGTATTCGGAGTTCCGCACTTCAGCGTGGAATTGGATCCCGTAAAACTTCCGCTGATTATCAGCAATTGCGGAAATTGGGCAGTTCTTGCTGGTTGCAGTAACTTCAAAGCCTTCAGGAGCCTTGGTTACTAAGTCACCATGACTCATCCAAACGTATTGCTTCTTTGGCAAGCCCTTGAACAATACTGCATCATCTTTTAAGACTTCAATATCGGCACGACCATATTCGGAATTATCGGCCTTTTCAACCTTACCGCCAAGGTCGTATGACATTAATTGCATCCCATAACAAATTCCTAAAATTGGAATACCTAACTTAAAGATCTCCGGATCAACCTTAAAGGCATCTGGATCATAAACACTGTTGGGACCACCAGAGAAAATAATCCCCTTAGGGTTAATCTGCTTAATCTCATCAGCAGTAATCTTATGCGATAGAAGTTCGGAATAAACTCCAAAGTCACGTAACCGCCGAGTAATCAATTGATTATATTGACTACCGAAATCAAGCACGATGATCTTGTCGAAAGCATCCAAGTTTAATTTTGCCACGTTGCCACTTCCCTTTTCTGATTTTCTTATTCTTAACATCATAGTTTACAAGCTAGACGATTAATGGTCAATGGTCATTATTAGTTCGTTTTTAAAATAGACAACTCCTGGCATACTATTCAATAGATAGTGTGACAGGAGTCCTTTATTTATCCTCGTTTTAAGTAAATTCGATCAACAACATGGTTATTCGTTTTGTGAAGGATAATGTTCGCCCGATTCCGGGTTGGCAAAATATATTCCGTCAAATTAGGAAGGTCGACCGTTTGCCAAACCTTTTTAGCCATTTTAAAAGCCTTCTCCCGTGGACCCTTACTGTATGAGTAGTAATAATTATCTGGATCCGTAAAGGCAGAGTTTAATAGCATCCCAAACCGTTGTAAGTACCATTCTTCAATCAATTGTGGATCAGCGTCAACGTAAATTGAGGTATCAAAATAATCACTGACGTAAATTTGCTGATTTGATGGCAGCTGAAGTGTATTAATCCCTTCAACAATAAGAATATCGGGATGATCTATTACTAATGGTTGATCAGGCATCACATCATAAACCTGGTGTGAGTAAGTAGGAGCCTTTACTACAGACTTTCCGGCTTTAACATCATTCATAAATTGGAGCAGTTTTTCCATATCGTATGATTCTGGAAAACCCTTGCGATCTAAAATTCCTTGCCGCTTTAACTCAGCATTAGGAAAGAGGAAACCATCAGTCGTCATCAACTCTACCCGCTTGTCTGGTAATAGCTTATTTAGCAAGATACTCAATAAACGAGCAATTGTGCTCTTACCGACGGCTACCGAACCAGCAATACCGATAATATAAGGTACGCGCTCAATTTTTTGGTGGAGGAAATTTGCCTTCTGCATCTGCCATTCCAAATGTGTCTGATAACGCAACTGCAATAGTTTAATCAGGGGAAGGTAAATATCCTGCACATCTTCAATTGAGATTCGGTCATTAAGCGACTTAATATCATCTAGGTTTTCTTGACTCAAGCGAACAGTGTCAGTGGGAAAAAAGTTATGCCATTGCTGACGCTCAAAGCGCTCATAGTTCATCCATTCATCCATAGTTACTGATTCCTTCATTATATAATGTAAGCGATTAACATCAATCATACCATATTTGGACTATTTTTACTTTTTTAACGAATAGGGATTCAAAGCGTGGGTTTGCCAGACTTTGAATCCCTAATTTGAACAATCCATTCTTTAGTTTTTATGTCTGTCCTAAGCTACAAGACTTTCGTTTAATTACTAGGGAATGATGGTTGGGAATCTTGTAATTCAGGGGCGTCAGTTGAGTAATCATCATAGGTACTTTGATTATCATTCTGGGCCTTCACACTTGTCTTGTGCTTCTTTTGATCCTTCTTGAGGTTCTTCAGACTCTTCTTCATGTTGTAAGTATAATCTTTCTTATTAACCTTCTTGAATCCTGAAAGCTTGTAGAAACGAAGAAGATCCCCATTCATTACCTTATCAGCCAATCCTAGTTCAGTAGTGACATACTTTTGAATCTTATCAATCTGTTTCTGTTCTTTTGCTGTTGGGTTCTTGATTTGTTTTCCGGTTGCGGTGTGGTAGTAATCACCATTGTACTTCGTATACTTAGGTGTTACCCAGTCACCGTTTCGGAACGGTACGATTTGGTTACGATCTTTAGAAAGAAGGTCCTGACCAAATTGAATGTACTTATCAGAGCTGATTCCTAATAGATCTTCCAGCGTTGGCAGAACGTCAATTTCACCACCATAAGTATGATCAATTCCACCCTTAAGGCCTGGGGCATTAATCATAAATGGTACCTTTTGGAACATCGCTAAGTCATAATTAGTAATCTTCTTCTTACCCAAAATTTGAGCAATTGCAGGACGGTGGTTATTTGAAATCCCATAGTGATCACCATAAAGAATAAGGACACTATTTTGCCGTAACCCAGACTTATCAAGGTAGTCTAAGAATTCACCAATTGATTGGTCAAGGTAATGGGCGGTTTGAATATAGTGATCAACCGTGTCATCCCCAGTCTTCCAAGCTTCAATTGACGTATTCTTCTTATCAATAATGTATGGATAGTGGTTCGTTACCGTAATCAGCTTAGCATAGAACGGTTGAGGCAACTGTTCGATATAGTGCATTGATTCCTTCATGAAGATCTTATCCTTCAATCCGTAACCCAATTCTTGGTCCCTAACCTTTGGATAATAACCCTTACTAAAGAAGTACTGGTAACCAAAGGACTTGTAGGCATTATCCCGGTTCCAGAAACTAGGAACATCACCGTGGAACGAAGCAGTAGTATAACCTAACTTTTGGTGTAACAATGCTGGTGCTGATTGGAAAGTGTTAGTGGTTCCATCAGTAACCATTGCTGAACCTTCTGGTAAACCAAATAATGAGTTTTCCAGCATCATTTCAGCATCCGCTGTCTTCCCCTGACCAACTTGGTGGAAGAAGTTATCAAATGCAAGAGTATTTGATGAGTGGTACAACTTATTCAAGTTTGGCATTACTTCTTGACCATTTTGCTTATAGTCAATCATAAATTGCTGCAAACTTTCCAGGTGAATAACAAAGATGTTCTTCCCCCGCATTGTCCCCTCATACTCAATATTCGGTTTAGCGTAGTTTTGCTTTAGGAACTTTTGAACTGGTTTTAGTTGTTCCTTATTTGCCTTAGCCTTAACCACACTATTATGGGTCGTCTTAACCCCGTCATAGATTGTATATGCTTGCAACCCAAGGTACTTAACAATGTAGTTATTATCGAATGTCCGGGTCAACAATTGTGAACGGTTTGATTCCGCCATTCCCAAGTTAACACCGAATAAGACAAAGCCTAAAGCAGTAATTGTCATCGCATAACGGAGCTTGAAGTACCGCATATCAACCCGGATAACATGGAATAGCAATATCAGGGCCAAAATCACCACATCAGCATAAACCAGGAAGTCTTCAGGACGGATGATTCCTAAAATACTAGTCCCTAAATTATTAGAAGCTGCTCCTGACCCTTTAATAACATTGAAAGTGATGAAATCGGAAAATTCACGGTAGTACAAGATATTTGCAAACAACCACGTCGAAAGTAGAACGTTAATGATTAACATTAACCAGTACGATAGTCGTCCCCTAAAATACAATGCGATCCCTAGAAACACTAAGGCACTGGGAATAGTATTAAACGCTAACAGAAAGTGCTGAACGCTTCCCTTAACCCCTAAGTTAAACTCAGTACTATATGCCCAGTAACTCTTGATTCCAAATAGGAGTACTACTAGCAGAAAAAAGCCTAGCTTGGTATTCAAGCCATGCCACAACTTCTGCAACGCTGTTTTCATAATCGTTCCTCCATTAAAAAATATCAATACTTACAATATTACAACAATTTCGCATGAGCAACCTTTAAAAACTTATTTCAAAAAAACTTTATAAATAGAGTGCGAGCCCCGACGAATTAGCACGCGGTTGACTAACCTAGCCTGATGAACGATGACTTGCATCGGAATCAGGCGTAGTTAGGCTCGAGCGTGCAGTCGGGGCGAGCTCATTTCAACTCAGTTTCAGTAGCCTAGCTTCTCTTACCAACTAGTTAATAGCCAGGAATTTCCTCATCCTTGCATAGGCTTTGATGAATCAATTTCTGGTTTGCTCCAAATAAATCCCTCAAATCCTTAATTTTTGGTTGTATTTGCAACAAATCAATTTATACTAAGATAGGTAAAATATTGAGAGGAGAATTCTTAATGTCAAAACGGAAAGCAAACTTACTCCTATTAACAGTTGCCATTCTTTGGGGTGCAAGTTATATTTTTGTGCGAATGGCAATCAATGCCGGAATGCATTCGGGAATGATTAATGCCGTTCGGGGAACGATGTGTGTTGTTGGCTGTCTTGTGGTTTTCAGCAAGAGCATTCGTAAAATGACCTGTTTTGATTTCAAAGCTGGTCTACTAATGGGAATCACCAACTTTATTGCCTACTACTTACAAACTGATGGTCTTCGTTTTACTACACCATCGAAGAATGCCTTTATTACTACAATGTACGTTGCCATTTCACCAATCCTTTTGTGGGTCTTCTGGCATGAACGGCCGCGACGGAAAACTTACTTTGTGATCCCGTTGGCTTTAATTGGGATGGGCATTTTAACTAATGTTACGGCTAGTGGCCTAGCTCTTAATTACGGTGATCTTCTTACCTTGATCTCGTCGATTTTCTGGGCTCTTCAATTAATCTTCTTCGGCAAAATTGCTTCTAAAGCTTCTAGTCCTTGGGTAATCATCTTTATGATCGGATTAATTCAAGGCGCAGCTGGCTGGGGAGTTTCCTTTGCGACTGAAACCCAAACCTTTGCACATATCCACTGGCTTCAAGCCTTAATCCCGGTTGCCTTACTAGCAATTCTTGTTACCTTTATCGCCCAAGGTCTCCAAATCACCGCCCAAAAGTATACGGACGCCACATCTGCTGGCCTCCTCTTGATGCTTGAATCATTTTTTGCCAGTGTTCTTTCAGTTATTCTTGGTTACGATACGTTGACCCATTCCTTGATTCTTGGTGGAGCAATCTTACTTCTTGCCAATGCCATTATGCAGACTGATCTTCACCGTCTCCCGTTCCTTAAACGAGCAAATTAGTTGCTTTTTATTGATATAATTGATACCCTGCAACTATCTTTTTACCAGGGATTCCCTGGATGTCGAAAGGAGGAAGCTCATGAAGCTTTCCAAATCAACCGCTAACCTCCTCCTTGTTTTTGTAACAGTCCTCTGGGGAAGTACTTATATTTTCAATAAAATGGTGGTCAATGCGGGAATGCAGTCAGGAACCATCAATGCCGTTCGCGGTGCCATGTGCGTCATCGGTGGCATTACCTTATTCCACCGTCAACTACGCCAAGCCACTCGTTTTGATATCAAAGTCGGCCTGATCGTTGGAGTGGTCAACTTCTGTGGCTACTATTTACGGACGCTTGGTTTGCACTACACAACACCAGCCAAGAGTTCCTTTATCACCGTAACTTATGTCATCCTTACCCCACTCGTCCTGTGGTTCTTTTGGCATGAACGACCAAAATTCAAAATCATCTTTGCCATCCCTTTATCACTCGCCGGGATGGCAATCTTAACCGGGATGACGATAAGTAATTGGGGGCTCCAGCCAGGTGACCTGATCACTTTCCTTTCCGCCTTCTTCTGGGCATTCCAAATCATTATCTTCGGCAAGTATGCCAGTCGTGCCTCGAGCCCCTGGATTATCATTACCCTTATTGGTTTGGTTCAGGTAATATGTGGAACTCCATTGGCACTAACAATGGAGCGCTCATCCCTTGTCCATGTCAACTGGCTTCAAGCTCTTCTTCCTCTGTTAATTGTTGCCGTTGTAATTACCTTTGCAGCACGGGGAATTCAAATTCGAGCCCAAAAATACACGGATGCTACTTCCGCAAGTCTGATTTTGATGAGTGAATCATTTTTTGCAACTGTCATTTCCGTCCTTTTGGGCTACGATCAACTTTCACCACGTTTAGTTCTTGGTGGAATCTTAATTATCATGGCTAATGTGATCATGCAACTTGATTTCAGAAAGGTCAGACTTAAAACAGAAAATTAATTTTTTGAGATCGCAAAAGAGAGCGAGAAAAAACATTTTGTTTTTTTCTCACTCTCTTTTTGTCACTAATAGTCTCCGAACTTATAGAGTCTAATCGCGGAAATTAACCAGAGCCTTAGAGTCTAACTACGAACGATTTTGATGATTTCATCATCATTCATCGTTCTAGGTTAGCCAACCAGGCTCTCGAGAAGGTTAATTTCCAGCTTCTTTTACAAGTGAATACAATTCTTCTGGGACATCCTTTAGTAATAGTGTTACTTCACCAACAGAAACCATCGTTAGGGAGTGCATTGCCCGAGATGCGATGGTGTAGAGGAGTTGCCGTTCAGAATCATCTGAATACTCCTTAGCGTTAGTATTCCATGCAATTACAGCATCAAATTCCAATCCCTTTGCCAAGTATGATGGGACAATAATCACCCCATCAACTAACCGCTGATTTTCAGTCCGAATGAGGGTTGTCTTAACGTTTTGCCGCTTCAATTCATCATAGAGTCTTTCGCAATCCTCAAGAGTCTTACCAATTACTGCAACCGCATCATGCTCTTTTTGGTACTTCTTTAGTGTTTTAACGACACTAGCTACTCCGGCAGTGTAATCATTAGCTTCAATTACCGTTGGCAGATCCCCATTACGATCAAACGCTTCAATTGCTTCACCATTAGTTAACAGGTGCTTTGTAAAATCAGTAATCTGCTTTGTGGACCGGTAAGACTTAGTTAGTTGAACAACCTTAGTCTTTTCCGGATCAAACATCGTACTTAACTGCCGTAATAATGAACGACTATTTTCATGAGTAAAAATTGCCTGGTTCAAGTCACCAAGAAGGGTAAACCGCGCATGAGGGAACCGGAACTTTAAGTATGCGAGCTGATACGCGTCATAATCTTGAACTTCATCAATAAAGACGTAGCGGATATCACGTTGTCCCTTTCTCCCGGTCATTAGATCGTAGAGGTAGAGGTAAATGGTGATCCCATTAGCACTAATATTTCCCTGTTTAAGCTCTTCTTTAGTCCTTTCAACATAGGCTTGCCACTCATCAACCGTAATTCCAAACTTATCTAAGTCTAAAAGCTTCGGTGTTGCCCGAAGGAAGTGGATGAATTGAGCATTGATGTTCAACCACAAATTATGGTCAATTACCCGTTTTACAGGTGTGAGGGCTTGCATTACAATCTGCCGAGCTAAGAACTTGAATTGTTGATCCTCATCAGCAAACTCCCGTGGTTGGTTGCCCATCATGTCATCAATCTGCTCTTTACTCAAGTTTTGAACAGCTTCTTCAACCCACTTACTACGCATTTCCACGCTAATCCGGTGGTTCAGGTACTTAATCAATGCCTCTTTGGTACCATCGAGGCGGTTTCCAAGATTGTAATTATTATTAAATGAGTAGTAAATCTCTTTGATCTTTTCCTTACTAATGAAGACCTTTCCCCGGAACATCAGGTTACGGAAACGCATATTTGCCTTACCAAGGTGCTTAGCGTAACGGCCAGTTGCCTTGAAGTAAGCTAAACTCGTCGTTAATGCAACGGCCTTTTTAGTCGTGGGATCCTGACTACTCTCAAATCGTTGTGCCAAAGTTTGGACATGAAGTCGTGGCACCCGCCGATTAGCAAATTGGTAGTAGGTCATTTGAACCATATTGTGTTCCCCAAGTTCTGGTAATACTTGGTCAATATAGTCATTAAAAAGTTGGTTTGGTGAAAAGAGGACGACTTGGGATGAACTTAGATTTCCCCGGTAACGGTATAAGAGCCACGCAACCCGTTGCAAAACCGCGGCAGTCTTTCCAGAACCAGCAGCCCCTTGAACAAAGAGAAGATCATCTTTAGTGTCTCGGATAATCTCATTTTGTGTCCGTTGAATCGTGGTTACGATACTCTTCATCTTGGTACTAGAGTGGTTTCCTAAGGCTTCCAAGAGCATTTGGTCCCCAACCTGTTCATCAGTATCAAAGATCGTTACGATTGTCCCGTCCTCAATCTGGAATTGTCGCTTTAAAGTCATGTTAACTTCTTGGGTCCCAACAGGAGTCTCGTAGCTGACATCCCCTAATTTACCTTCATAGTAAATTGATGAGATCGGTGCCCGCCAGTCATAAACCAAGAAATGATCTGGTCGATCACTAAAGGACGCTAACCCAATATAGACGGTTTCGGGCTTTTCTGCCCCCTTTTCTTGGAAATCAATCCGGGCAAAGTAAGGCTTTTTCTCTAATCTCTTTAGAGTTGAAAGGTGATCGGCAGCGTGTTGCCAGCTATTTTGCCGTTCATCTAACATCTGTTGCTGGGCGCGGAACGACATTGCCGTATCCATCATCCCAGAATAGGTCGTGGTGTTTAGGTGAATGTCATCGATCTGCTTATTGATCCCTTTAATGTCTGTGCGGGCAGTTTGGATCTTCTTTTCGGCCTTATCCTTAGCCTGTTCGATCTTATCAATAACATGATCTAGATGTTGTTGTTCAAATTCTTGTACTGACTGTTCGGTCACACTCTCTACCTCCATTCGTAGAATTGTCTTACTATTATATCATTGATAACGGGCTGACCGAAGAAATATCGCTTCTTCGCCGACGAATGCTAAATTATCTTTAAATATTATGGGTAATCATCACTTTTGAAAACGGAATGAAGGTAAAATAGTATAATAACTCGATTTAGAAAGGAGCCTTGTCGATTGGCAAACTTATTTTATATTTTGACCCATATTGCTGAAGTCATCATTCCAATGTTTGAATGGCTCGGTCCATGGAGCTACGTTTTGCTCTTTACAATCATTTTTATGGAGACCGGGCTAGTTGTCTTTCCCTGGCTCCCGGGGGAATCACTGATTTTCCTCACCGCTTCATTCATCGCCTTTCACCCAGTTCTCAAATTAGAGATTGTGATCCCCGTCTTCTTCTTTGCGGCCTTTATTGGTGATACTGTAAACTACTTCATTGGCCGCTCACTCTCAAGGTGGCAATGGCTCTCAAAACGGGTAAATGGTCCAGGGATGGTTAAAGCCCACCGATTGTTAGAAAAGCACGGGGTAAAAACCGTTGCCTTTGGACGCTTTGTTCCTTTAATTCGTACTTTTATCCCGCTCATCGCTGGGACGATGCGCTTTGACTTTCGTCGATTTATGCTTGGTAACCTTATCGGGGTCATTATTTGGGTTTTAGCTGCCAGTTTAGTTGGCTATTACTTCGGTAGCATCCCATTCGTTAAGGAACACTTCTCACTCATCATCCTTATTTTTGTCGTTGCTGCCTTGTCAATTGTTGCCATACTGGCGCTCATCCGCCACTTCCGGCGAAAGATCCTTAAACGAAATAAAATGCTCTAACCAGCGTTTGTCATGGTTCACACTCCCCATGAAAGCATGGTAAAATAGTAGATAATTGTAATTACGTAAAGGAGCTGGTTAAGTTGGCAATAACTGTCTACTTTGTTCGTCATGGTCAAACCTACCTCAATCGTTACAACCGGATGCAAGGCTGGTCTGACGCTCCCCTAACTGAAAAGGGAATTGAGGATGCTAAACGTGTTGGAAAGGAACTAGCAAAGATTAAATTCGATTACATCTTCAGTAGCGATCTTTCACGAGCTGTTAATACCGCGCGCTTACTCCTCGCTGCCGATCCAAATACCGACATTAAAGAACCAATTCAAGAACCAGCATTTCGTGAAATCTTCTTTGGCTTCTTTGAAGGAGCAAATGGTGGCGCAGTAGCAGATATTGTCGGTGGGAAATACGGTTATCATACCTTCTCACAAATGGCTGCCGGTTGGGGAACAGATGAATTAAAGGACCGGATTGCCAAAGCTGATCAATATGGCGATGCTGAAGATGCACAGCGTTTCTGGCAACGAATGAACAAAGGATTTAACCGGCTTCGTAACCTACCAGACGGTTCCGTTGCTGTTGTTGTTTCACATGGGGCTGCAATTCGTTCGATAGCCGATCATTACCTTGAAGGCGTCGACCAAAACGTTTCGCCACGTAACGGTAGCATCATGAAAATGACACTAACTGATACTGATACACATGTAGACTTTTATAATCAACTTCATATTCCTGATAAATAAAATAACTGAATTAAAAGGGGGAACACTACTTTTCAATGGATAACATACAAACTGAAGAACCAGTATTAATCACTGGATTAAATACCGAACAAGAAGACTTCGATTATTCAATGACAGAGCTTGCTGAATTAGCTCAGGCTAACCATATGGAAGTCGTTGACCGGATTGATCAAGCAATCGACCGTCCTAACCCAGCCACTTATTTTGGGAGTGGTAAGGTAGATGAAATCAAGAAAGCAGTTTTAGCTGAAAACATTTCAACCGTCATTACTAATGATGAATTAACACCTAGTCAATTACGGAACTTAGAAGATGAACTTGGTTGCCGGGTTCTTGACCGGACAGCATTAATTCTTGAAATCTTTGCTGAACGTGCTCAATCAAAGGAAGCTAAGCTGCAAGTTCAAATTGCCAAACTCCAATACCGACTACCACGTCTTCAAACCAGTGCTAACCAACGCCTTGATCAGCAAACCGGTGGTGGGAGTGGCTTTACTAACCGTGGTGCTGGTGAAACTAAACTGGAAATGAACCGGCGAACAATTCAGAATTCAATTAGTCACCTGCAAAAAGAATTAAGGGCGATCGATCGTTCTGAAGAGGTTAAACGGAAGCAACGAGATAAAAGTGCGATTCCAACTGCCGCCCTTGTTGGTTACACCAACGCTGGCAAGTCAACCATCATGAATGGCCTCGTTGAAAAATATGGTGCTGGTGAAGACAAGACCGTTTTTGAAAAAGACATGCTCTTTGCCACCTTGGATACTAGTGTTCGTCAGTTAACACTACCCGACCAAAAACGTTTCCTCCTTAGTGATACTGTTGGGTTCGTAAGCAAGTTACCAACTCATCTTGTCGAATCGTTCAAGTCAACATTGGCTGAAGCAGCAAATGCTGATCTCTTAATTCAAGTGATCGACGCATCTGATCCTCACTATGAGGACATGATGAAGACTACTGAGAAGACGTTGAAGCAGATTGGAATTGAAAATATCCCAATGATCTATGTTTTCAATAAGGCAGATAAAACTGACATGGAATACCCCGTTTTGGAAGGTGACGATCAAGTCGTAATTTCCGCTAAAGATGATGAGTCACTCGATCTTCTTGTGTCTACCATTAAGAAACATCTTTTTAAAGACTACGTTGAGACTAAAATGCTGATTCCATTTGCGGATGGTAATGTTGTTTCCTACCTTAACGAAAATACTAATATTCTAAATACTGAATACCAAAACAGCGGGACAATTCTTACCGTTGAACTCTCGCAAAAAGATTACGATAAATACCAAAAATACGTTATTCACTAAATAAATCGAGGCTTGGAAAAATTGTTTTCCAAGCCTCGATTTATTTAACATTTAAGCCGTCCTGCGATTAATCATTCCGACAATCAAGGAGACAATTAATACTAAGACTACAGCCCCAATAATCGAAGGGACAATCGCCATTCCGGCAACTTGTGGTCCCCAGGAGCCTAAAATTGCTTCCCCGAGTGACGAACCAACTAATCCGGCAATTATATTACTAATGACTCCCATCGAGCCTCCACGATGAGTAATCGCTCCAGCAATCAATCCGATAATTCCACCAACAATTAATACCCAAATCCAGTGTAACATTAGTATTCCCTCCTTTTTATTCAGCTAGTTTAGCTTTTTCCTTGGCAGCCTTTTTCTTTAATTTTTCTGCCTTTGCTTGTGCCTTACCATGTGTTGCTTGGACTTTTCCCTCTGCCTCACGGACCTTGTCCTGAGTCAGCTTGCCTTCAACCTGCTTCAGTTTTCCGACAACTCTATTTTTAATACTTTTTTTGCTAGTCATAACCGACTCTCCTTTCATCTGTTTGAGTGACTGTGGCTAGTAACTTTATTTGATGGTTTAATCATAACAAGAAGCGGTTTCATTGACGACACCTTGTCACTCTACTTATGAAATCATTAATACTTATTAAATTTTTATTAAGGATAACAAAAAACGTGGAAATACCGTTAAAACAGCATTTCCACGTTTTTCATCTACCATTATGTTTATCAATTATGAATTAAAAACGAACTTCATTTTTAACATTTTTGCCTTCAACGATTGCCGCAATATCATTTAAACTAATCTGAACCATATTACGAACAGCTGTATCAGTCATGAAAGCAACGTGAGGTGTAACAACTACATTCGGCATCTTGACTAATTCTTTAAAATCGGCTGGAACATCTTCTGAGGCAACTTTCTTACTAAAGTAGGTTGTTTCATCACCTAATGTATCAAGGCCAGCTCCACCAATTTCGTGGTTCTTCAATGCATCAATCAGATCAGCAGTATTGACTACCTTTCCCCGAGCCATATTAATAAGAAGAGCATTCTTCTTCATTTTCTTAAACTGTGGAGCTGCAAACATATTCTCCGTACTTGAAGTCAACGGAACGTGAAGAGTAATAATGTCTGCTTCTTTTAGTGCAGTTTCTAAGTCGACAAATTCATCCACGTATGGAGCGTACACAACGCTGGTTGCCCGGGTAACCGCAATTACTCGCGCACCGAGGGCCTTATAGATTTGAGCAGTTGCCCCACCAATATGTCCCAGACCAACAATGGCAACGGTTTGGTTATAGATTTCATCACTAACCAAATCCTTACTCCAACGAAAGTCTGCATTATTTACCATCCGTTGCTTAAATTCGCCAATCTTCCGTAAGAGGTACATTGCGTGCGTTAACCCCATCTCAGCAATTGCCCGTGGTGAATAAATAGAAACATTGGTAATCTTCAAGCAATTTTTCTTTGCCAAATCAAGATCGAACATATCGTACCCTGCTGTCCGGGTTGATAATTGTTTAATTCCAAATTGATTTAATTTAGCATAAATTGCTGGATCATCAATCTTACTGGTTTGTAAAACAGAAATTCCGTCGTAACCATCAACTGAATCAACGTTTGTTGAACTAAGTTGATCCTCAACGATCTTAACTTCATTTCCTGTTTTTTCTGCCCACTCTTTAGCATAAGGTACTTCCTTATCATCGACGCCAAACATAATTAACTTCATTTTGTAATCCCATCCTTTATGTACGCATTTAAAATACGTAAGTGCTTACATTGTATATTTTATCATCAATAATAATAACTGAATAGCAAGAAGCACTACCTTTCTCCCTTCTTTAACTTTAATTAAAAAACTCAGGCATTCAGAGTTTTCCGAATACCTGAGTCCATATATTAAGAATAATCAATTATCTTAAAAATTTTTATTTTTGATCATCTGAGCTAAAGCCATCGCCCTTACCCATTGGACCATGTTGGTTAGCTTTCATGCTTTCAACAGTTGGTGCATGGAATTTGTGGGATGCAATCCCCTTCATTGTTAACAAGAGAAGGAGGTTGAAGACAACCGCGATCGCCAAGAGAACAAGGTTACAGAATAATGTGTAATGTGCTCCTAGGCCACCACTAATTGAATCACGAAGGCCAAGAATTGAGTAAGTCATTGGCAAGTACCAGTGGATTACATTGTAGAACTTCATAGTAACTTCCATTGGGAACGTCCCACCGGAACCACCAAGTTGTAGCATTAAGAGAACCATGGCAACAAACCGTCCAGGGTTATCAAAGGTCATTGATAAGAACATCACAACAGCCATTGAAGCAAGCCCGAAGAGGATCGTGGTAGCGAAGAATGACGGAACGTGATCAACAGTCAAACCGCACATCATCATGATTCCACATTCAACAACAGCCATAGCAATTGCTGCTAAGCCACCGACAACAACCTTACTAAACCACCATGCGGTTGCTGAAGCATTTTGATCGGCAACCCGTCGAATTGGGTAAACAAAGTTGAAGACCAGCATACCAACATACAAGGCAACTGATAATACGTAAGGTGCCAATGCGTGACCATAGTTTGGTACGTAACTGTAATTAGTGTGCTTTTCAACTGATGGTTCAGCAATCATCTTAGCTGTCCGTGGTGAAGTCTTAATACCGTTAATCGTCTTCGCACCCTTACCAAGGGCAGAAGATAACTTGGAAGCACCAGCATTCAGTTTAATAATTCCCTGAACTAATGCAGGTGAATTATCAACTAATTGTTGAGTACCAGCAGCTAATTGGTTTATACCAGCAGTCAATGCTGGTACCTGCCCGTTTAATTGGCCAAGTGCGCCAGCAAGTTGACCAGCACCGGAGTTCAATTGACCAGAGTTAGCAGTTAATTGACCAACACCGGCACCCGCTTGAGCAACACCAGCAGTGTACCGGTTAATACCAGAAGTAAGCGTTCCAGCACCGGCAGCTGCAGTATCAACACCATTAGTGTATTGGTTGACACCGGCATTAAGAGTTGCAGAACCAGAAGCAATTTGGCTAGTGGCTGATTGTAATGCCTTAATTTGATCCTTTGAACCAGCTAGACCTGACAACGCACCTTTATACCCATTTAAGGTGTTAAGCAATGTATTTGCCTGTTTAATCGTTCCATCAGCATTATCGAGAATTGCATTCATCTTTGATAGCTGGTTAAGTTGCCCTTGCATGTCATTCAAAGAACTACCCAAGCTATTTAGACTATTCAAGGTATTACCGACACCAGCAATTGTTGTGGCACTTTCCTTAGCAGCACTTGCATTAGATGCGGCTTGGCCAGCTAATGCACCTAATTCACCTTTAATCTTATCATCACTAGTTGAACCTGCAATAGCTTGTAGTTTACCAGCTATTTCAGCATCACTCTTAGCAACGTTACCAGCGTTAGTTGCCGCACTGGTTAATTGTCCCTTAACTTGGCCTACACCAGCTAATGCACCAGAAGCCTGTTGGAGTTTACCAGCACTTTCTTGAACACCAGCTAAAGCAGCTTTAGCAGTAGTTAACCCACTTTGTAATTGGGTCAATCCACTTTGTAGGTCTTGTGCTTGATTCATGACACCCATGATTCCATTAAAGTCCATATTACCTAATTGAGTTAATTGACTATTACTACCATTTACAGCAGCATTCAACTCACTTGCTCCAGAAGCTAACTTATTTGAGCCACCTCGCAATTCATTAGACTTACCACTTAATTGTCCCAAACCGCTTTGTAATTGACCTGCACCAGAATTCAAAGCACCAGAATTGGCGTTTAATTGACCTAAACCAGCGGCAAGTTGACCAACACCACCAGTGTATTGGCGAATTCCGTTAGCAAGCGTTTGGCTACCAGATGCCAATTGTTGCGCACCAGCAGCTAATGGAGCAACACTTACCCGAAGTTTCTGAACACCATTATTAACTTGGGAAACTCCGGCAACGTATTGGTTAGTCCCACTTTGTAGGGTAACTAAACCGGTGCTTAGTTGGTGAGCACCATTAGCGGCGGTACTCATCCCCTTACCAACAGTGTGGAGGGCCTTAAACATTGCAGTTGCATAAGCTTGGGTAACTTGAGCCCGGATCTTTTCGTTTAGCTTGGTCATCCCCAATTCGCTAATTACTTGACCAATGTAGTTCAATGAACCATTAGTCTCGTACTTCAGTTGCATTTGTTGAGGATGCTTATTGAGAACCGTCGTTGCGTCCTTAGAGAAGTCCTTTGGGATTGTAACAACAGTGTAGTACTTGCGGTGGGTCAAACCGTAATGTGCTTTTTCGGGTGAAACGATTTCCCACTTTAATTGCTTATTCTTTCTTAATTCTTTTACCATTCGATTCCCAACATCCATCGTTTGTCCACGATATTCAACTGGGACATCCTTATTAACAACCGCTACCGGTAAGTTTTCAGTACTCCCGTATGGATCCCAAACAGACTTCAAGAAGAAGATACTGTAAAGGAACGGGATAATACAAATAACGGTAGTGGAGATTAACAAAAGTCGATTGTGCAGAACATTCTTAAATTCCGCTTTAATCGCATTCCACATTTATATTCTCCTCTTATCCCCTAAATATTTACTGTTTTATCTCAATCATCAGTTAGCCGAAAGTGATTGCATTGAACGCTTAGCAAAATCAATCACGTGATCAATTGAGACATCATAATTTTTGCCTTGCCACCAGTAAAATGTGCCGATTAATGCACCGCTTAATACGTACGCTAGCATTTCTGGATCATCGGTTTGCTGTAATAATTTAATAATTGGATCATTGCTTTTTTCTTGCCGACGTTCCAACATAATCTGGCTTAAAATATGCATCATTTCAGCATACAGCGAATTATGTGCACTTTCAGAGGCCAAATGACGAAAAACATTCTTATGGTCATTGACGTAATAAATCAATTGTTTGATCAAGTCATCTTCGGAATCACTACTATCAACCAACCGATTAACCTGTGTCCGGAGTGTCTGCTCTAACAGATCGTATTTATCCCGAAAGTAGCGGTAAAAGCTGCTTCGGTGTAACAATGCCTCTTGGCAAATCTGGTCAACGGTTAAGTGCTCAAAAGAATGTTCTTCAAGTAGTGTTAACAATGCATTTTGAAAATCGCGCACCGTTCTTGTGACTCGCACCAGTCTTTCCCCCTTTTCTCAAATTTTACAATAAGCATTGTAAACCGTATCAAAAATAGACAACAGAGTTAATTTGGTACATTTATATTAAAATAAGACAAAAATAAACCATTGTCTCATAGAATTGAGACAATAGTTTTACTATACAACATTTTATTTAATTATGTTTAGGGGTTCGTTCACGATAGGCAACTTGCGCCTTCAGCCCATAATTAGCAGTTGTCATAATTGTTGTACCGCTCCGACCAGGGATCTTATTTGGTCCACCAACAACAACTAAGTTTGCCAGGTAAATCCGGTACTTTTGGTGTGCCTCATGAACATCAGTCAAACCAATCTTCGTAATATGCCCAACAGGCCGCCGTTCCATTTGGTTCATCCCCATATAGATCTCAAGGCGGTGACGAAGGGCGTCATGAACTAATTCAAAGAACGGTGGAATTGACTCAGTATTTAATGCCTGAACCGGCTTATTTGTCTCTTGGTACTGGCGGATAATCTCCCGCTCTCCCATTCCATCAAAATCATTAACAAAGACTTTTTTAGCTAGGAGCTGCTTAACCACTTTCTGTAAGTTTTCCTGCTCCTTGGAATCAATTTCAACTGTTGCTGGAATTGTATCTGCTCCAGCAAAAAGTCCGTTTGACTGGTTAGCCAGTCCTGTTGAATAGCGATCTCCAGGACGACCTGGTTGCGTTGAGTTATTTTCCGCAAACTTTTGTCCCGTTACCTTCGCAATTCGTGGAGATAAAAAGTCAAACTGCGAGGTCTTTCCTAAGAAGTAGAAGACAAAGTTAACATAAATAAAATATGTAATTGCTACCATCGCTAGGCAGTATAAGAATCCCCGCATCCATGCATGGTTCATAAATAAGCGGAAGGTTACGTATACCAAGTAAATATCTCCTAGGGCCGCTAAAGCAATGTATATTCGGTTCTTTAATTTAACATCCAGATTGAAGTAACTTAGCGATGAGTTAATCATATCGAGAAAACTAAACATCTGTTAGGTTCACCCCGCTTACTGATTATTTGTTGTGGCCTGAGTATTAGTACTCTGCCCGCTATTCGATTGACCAGTCTGGTTTTGATTACCAGTCGATGTATTGCCACCACCACTATTTTCTTTACTTTGAGTATGCGTAGTAGTGGTTGATGATGAACGTTCAGTATCATTCCCAGCATTACCCTGGTTCTCTTGAGTAGTTGAATTATTATTCTGACTACGAGTACTGGAGGATTGCTGATCATCATCCTGTTGCGAAGAAGAATTACTAAGCGCACTACTATCATCAGAATCCATTCGCCGAACTGATGAGGTTGAACTTACTCGTGCACCCTCAGAGGTATGCGTTGCGTGATTAACTACAACGTTTGTCGCCCCCAATGCTAAAACAATCGAAAATAAAGCAAAGGGGGTAACAATAGGTGGGATCTTATTTGACATAAATAAATGCTCCTTTTCTACAACCTATCATACTCGCTTTTTTCCTCCATAAACATTAAGGAAAATTGAAGTTATTTTGTCGTTTCCCTTTTTGCTTGGCAATTAGCACAAATACCATGTAGTTCAAACGTATGTCCATTAATTTTGGCTCCTGGTAATTGCTTAGCAAAAAAGGCATAGTCAATTGGTGGCATTTGAATTTCCTGTACCCGACCACAAACATCACAAATAAAGTGGTGGTGATGATTTGAATCACAACAGACCTTAACCTGCATTCGTTCGTCAGCTTGTCGGGTCTCAACAATCCCTAAACTCTCAAATTCTTTAAGGTTGCGATAGACGGTTCCATAACTAAGCCCAGGATTATCCTTCCGCAAGCGTTGGTCAACGTCAGTAAAATCAATGTAGTGATCAGGGTGTTCTGCTAAGATCTCAATCATTTGCTGTCGTTGTTTTGTCCAACGCGAACCATTATCTTTTAATATTTTATGAGCTTGTTCTACGAGGGTCATCATAATGCCACCTCCCCAATAAGGAAATTATTCTATCATAGTCTACCTATTTTCTAAACTAGTTTGTTTGATAATTTGCTCTAATTGAGCAACTGTTTGCGACCACGAATCATTTACAACTACATTGGCAATCTCTTTTAAACTGTCTGGCAAATGAAGATCACGGTGGTACTCTGCGCTCTTCAATCGCGAATGAATGGCAGATAAGTCATCGCCACGTTTTATCATCCGTTGTGTTAACGAGGCAATATGACTCACCGTTAAAAAGATAATCACTGCTTGATCGCCCAACTTTTGGTGGTAGGTAAATGCTCCTTTAGTATCCAAGACAATGACGTCATCATGTCCCTTTTGCCATCCAGCAGCCAATCCTTCTAACGACGAACCATAAAGGTGCTGATCATATTCAACCGACTCTAATAGATGAAGTTTCTTCATTGAAGTCGGCGTTTCAAAATAATAATCAACCCCATTCCGTTCATTCGGGCGCGCTTCTCTTGTCGTATGGGTAATCACGCGCTCCATACGGTAACGATCATGGAGAAACTTTGCTACCGTTGTTTTACCTGAGCCAGCTGCACCAGCGATTACAAATACTTTTCCGGTTCTCATCTTACTTTGTTAGGTGATCGTTAACTTGATCAAGCAACTGTTTCAAATTATCATACGTCAAACGCTCACGAGCATCCGCATAGTTAAACCAGCCACAGTTTTTGATTTCTTCAGCCTGCAAATGAATATCTTCACTCTGTGTTAGATCAGCGGTATACAAGGTCATTTGCTTCCGGTTGCCATTGGGTAAATCATATTCCGTATAAACATGAAAACTAGTGTCGATTGGCAATACTAATTGCGTTTCTTCTTTAATTTCCCGCTTAGCGGTCTCTTCTAGCGCTTCGTTTCCTTCAACATGCCCCTTAGGGAATCCCCAAAAGTGACCCTTATTTTGGCTTTCTAGTAATAAGTATTCAATCTCACCATTATTTTTCCGGTAAACAACAGCGCCACTAGTAATTTCAATTGCCATAGTCGATTGACTCCTCTTAAAATTAATTTAATTTTTCTCATTGACTTTTAATATTAACCAAATGTATTATATTTAGTATGCGCGACAGGTACTACTCCTGCCGCTAAATTTATTATAGCAAAGGTAGGTTAAAGATGGGCTTAAACATTTTCCGAAAAGAAAGTCTTGATCGTTATCTTGGAGCGGATAAGTTGTTTGTTAAATCAATGACCGCTCGCGATTTAATGGCCATCGGAATCGGAACCGTTATTGGTACCGGGATTTTCATTCTTCCCGGGACCATTGCAGCAAAGCAAGCTGGACCAGGGGTATCCCTCTCCTTCTTGCTGTCTGCAATTGTTTGTGCATTTGCCGCAATGTGTTATGCCGAATTTGCATCGGCACTTCCCGTTGCCGGTAGTGCATACTCCTATGGTAACGTGGTGTTCGGCGAATTTTTCGGCTGGCTGCTTGGCTGGGCGTTGGTTCTTGAATATATGCTTGCCGTAGCGTCAGTTTCAACAGGGTGGGCAGCCTACTTTAACTCTTTTATCGAAAGTTTTGGGTTAAAAGTTCCGCACGCTTTATCAGGACCTTTTGACCCCGCACACGGTACTTACATTAACATCGTTGCGGTGGTAATCGTCCTCCTTGTTACAGTAATGCTGTCCCGTGGACTTCAATCATCAGTCCGAATCAATAATATTGCGGTGGTAATCAAGGTAGCAATTATCGTTATCTTCATCATTGCCGGTTTATTCTTCATTAAGCCGAAGAACTACCACCCATTTCTTCCTTACCATATGAGTGGGGTTGTTCATGGGGCAACGATTGGTTTCTTCGCTTACCTCGGATTCGATACCGTTTCTAGCTCAGCTGCTGAAGTTAAAAATCCTAAGAAAAACATGCCTCTAGGGATTATTGGAACATTAGGGGTTGTTACCCTCCTTTATATGGGAGTGGCAATCGTCTTAACTGGAATGGTCCATTACACACGGTTGGATGTTGCTAACCCAGTATCCTACGCTCTCCAACTAGTTCACCAAAACTGGTTGGCCGAACTCCTATCAATTGGGGCGCTAATCGGAATGTTCACCATGATGGTGGCAATGATTTATTCCAGCTCACGGTTGATCTACGCAATTGGTCGGGATGGTCTCTTACCTGCATTTTTAGGAAAGTTAGATCCAAAAAGTCATTCTCCACAAATTGCTTTATGGATTGTCGGAATTATTATTGCTGCAATGGGTGGCCTGGTTTCACTTGATCAATTAACCAGTCTAGTTAATATTGGGACCTTATTCGCCTTCACCCTTGTTTCATTTGGGATTATCCCTCTTCGGCGACGGAAAGATATTGGTAATCGGGGAGGCTTCAAGGTTCCTCTTTACCCATTCATTCCGATTCTTTCTGGGTTCCTTTGCCTAGCAATGATGACCCAACTACAGCCTGAAACCTACATTGGTGCAGGAATCTGGTTTACTATCGGGATCATTATCTACTTTGCATACGGTTACCGTCACAGTAAGATAAACCAAGAAAATTAAATTTTGAACGCTGCGGATTGGCTCTAACTTCAGAGCTAATCCGCTTTCTTATTGACTGATAGATGTTTGACAGTCTTTTTTGAACTTTGTTATGTTTTTTATAGTTTACTTTTAATTTCAAGGAGGAATCTATTAATAGCCGCTTTATGAAACGGCTATTACTTTATGGAATATACAAAAAAGAATTATAAAAAAGCTCCACTTAAAGTTGTGCACTTTCGCGTTCTCCTGGCAATTATCCTTGGACAGATTGCCTGTGGTTATGCCCTAGGGATTAGTGGCACCGCACTTACACAAGCCCAAGAATACATTCAGATTAATGAATTTTAGGTCGGTTTGATCGGAGCTGGTAGTTTAATTGGACTCATGGGTAGCGCCTTAATGGGACGAATTGCTGATCAATTTGGGCGAAGAAAGATGTTAATGGTTGACATGTACCTTTTTTCGTTATTTCCAGCTCTCCAATTAGTTACTACTAACTTATTCTTACTATTTATTCTCCGGTTCCTAATTGGTTTAATGATTGCAATTGATTATACAGTGGGTAACTCCCTGTTAGTCGAATGGTTACCCACTAAGGAAAGCGGCAAACGTCAAAGTCAGCTAATTGTTTACTGGACAATTGGCTTTATTCTCTCTTACATTGCCGGAATCACCATCAGTGGATTTGGGAGTCATAATTGGCAAATAATTCTTGCCTCATCCCTTGTTCCAGGACTAATTGCTGGAATTTTTCGTTCAGTGTCAAATCTCCCTGCTTCACCGAGTTGGCTTGCCAGCCAAGGTAAAAATAAGAAGGCCCAAAAGCTCATCCAGAAACATATTGGTAAACGGTGGGGCCTTCCATTACGCCTTCTCAGAGCGAAGCCAGCTGATAACATTTCATGGACTATTCTATTTACAAAAAAATACCGGCGACGGACCCTTGTTGGTGGATTGTTCTATGCCTGTCAAGCGTTTGCATTCTTTGGAATTAGTATTTTTCTGCCAATTCTGCTAGAGAATATGGGGATGGAAGATAGTGACTTATCAGGAATCATTTACAACGGTTGCTTACTAATTGGTGTTTTAGTTGGTAGTTGGGTCTTTAAGCGAATTAGTCGTCGAGCGTTTCTTGTCGGTACATTTCTCTTTTCGGCTGCCGCTCTGATTGCAATGCTAATTGGGCCATCATCATTTGGCTTTCAAATCGGAATATTTGCCCTCTTTGCCATCATCCTTTCTTCAGGATTAACGCTCGACTACCCTTACCCGACGGAACTATTCGATATTAAAGTTCGTGCTACTGGAGTAGGAACTTGTATCACCATTAGTCGGGGCGGTGTCGCAAGCGGAACCTTCTTACTTCCCATCCTTACTAATCTCGGTGGTGCACCCTTAGCAATGCTTGTTTGTACCATTGTCCTAATTGTTGGTGGCCTCATTTGCCTCTTCTGGGCACCCGAAACCTCACCAAAATTCATCTAAAACTGATGCTGGAAATTAATCAAAGCAGGGTTAATTTCCAGCTCTTTTTTAAATATGAATTTTCATTGAACTATTATCTAAAAATCCTTTAACAGCAGCTTTCACCATCATTCATAATGGTATAATATTCTTACGAAAAATAAGAAAAGGACTGATTAAAGTAATCTAACTCAAAGCATTTTTAATATTCTTCGCGGGGATGGGAACCTACGATATTGCTTTAAAGAAGTTATTAGAGGGGAGCAAAATGAAAGAGAAATATCAATTAACTACGACTGAGTTGAAGAAAGAATTTAACTTAACGGACTTTACTCAAGGTTTAAGTGACGCAACAGTGAGGCAAAAACTCGCTGAAGACGGCCGGAACGTCCTTGAAGTAAAGCCAACGCCAAAGTGGAAGATCTTTCTTCGCCAATTCAACAACATTGTGATTTATATCTTGTTAGTAGCAACCTTACTGACCGTAATCATTGGTCACTACACGGATGCCATCGTTATTGGTGCTGTGGTGATCCTAAATTCCCTCATCGGGTACTTCCAGGAAACTAGTGCGGCCAATGCTTTAGCAAAAATCAAGGAAATGATGGCTAACCAAGCAACGGTGTACCGTGACGGCAAGCGGCAAGATATTGACGCTGCGGACCTGGTAGTTGGGGATGTTGTCTTCCTTGAAGCCGGGGATAATGTCCCAGCTGACTTACGGATCGTTTCTGCAGATAATTTGAGAATTGAGGAATCTGCTTTAACTGGAGAAACCAATTCAGTGATTAAGACTGATGAGGCCCTCACTGATAATGACGTTCCGTTGGCTGACCGGGTTAACATGGCTTATGCCTCAACTTCCGTAACTAGCGGGAGTGGTCTGGGTATTGTAGTGGCAACGGCTGAACAAACTGAAATTGGGAAGATCTCCCAAGAAGTTGCCCACATTAAGCCAAAGAAGACCCCACTGACAAAGGAAATCGATCATGTTGGGACCGTGGTTTCCTACATTACCATCACCACGTCAATTATTGTCTTCATCGTTGGTTTCATGTTAAAGATTTACTCATTACCTGCATTAGCTCTTGCGGTTGTAGCAATGCTTGTTGGTGCAATTCCTGAAGGTCTTCCAGCAATTACCTCTGTAATTCTAGCATTCGGGATTAGTAAGATGGCCAAGCTGTACAAGACAATTATCAAGTCAATGCCGGCGGTTGAAACTCTTGGTTCGGTCGACGTAATCGCGACTGATAAGACCGGGACGTTAACCAAAAACGAAATGACAGCGACTGAACTATGGGTTGGCGATCAGCTCTACCAAGTTTCAGGAACCGGCTACGCACCAAATGGTGAAATTAAGCTTGACGGTAAAAAAGCACCACTTACTGAGCAATTAAAGCTCTTCGTGGAAGCCGGTTATCAAGCTAACGATACCGTTTTGAGTGAAAATGATGGTGCATGGCACATTAACGGTGAACCGACTGATGGGGCCTTCTTAACGCTTTATCACAAGGCATACGGACCTCAGCACAAGTCACAATACTCAGAAATTGACTTACTACCGTTTGATTCTGACTACCGGTACATCGCTGAATTGACAGAAGACCAAGGAAGTAACGAAAAAGTAATCTTTATTAAGGGTTCTCCAGATAAGTTATTTGAAATGGCCCAAAAAGAAGATCCTAACTTTGACCTCGCTAAGTGGCAAAAACGGGTTAACGACTGGTCAAGTGCTGGCAAACGGGTGATCGCTGTTGGTTACCAACCAGTGCCAAAAGGCGAAAACTTAACCGAAATTGAACACGACCACCTGTACCGCGGAATCAAGTTACTTGGGTTGGCTGCCCTTCTTGATGCACCGCGTGAAGAAGTGATTGAAGCCCTCAAGAAGATGAATACTGCTGGTGTTCACGTTAAGATGATTACTGGTGACGACCCGCAAACTGCACGGGCAATTGGTAAAGAACTAGGATTAACTAACGGTCCAATCAATGCCATTACTGGTTCTGAATGGGACAAGTTATCAAGCAAGGAACGGGAATCCGTAGCATTAAATACACAAGTCTTTGCCCGGACAACTCCACAAAACAAGCTTGAAATCGTGGAAGCTCTGCAAAACCAACAACAGGTTACCGCCATGGTTGGTGACGGGGTAAACGATGCCCCAGCATTAAAGAAAGCCGACATTGGAGTAGCAATGGGAATCAAGGGAACCGACGTTGCTAAAGATGCAGCGGATATGATTCTCGGTGACGATAACTTTGCAACGATGGCTGCCGTAATCAAGGAAGGTCGGCGGATCTATGACAATATCAAGAAGAGTATCCTCTTCCTCCTACCGACATCCTTTGCCGAAGGTTTAGTTGTTGCCTTCTCAATTTTGACTGGTCAACAGGTACCTCTTCAACCTGCACAATTATTGTGGATTAACTTAATTGCCGCCATCACGATTCAATTCGCCTTTGTCTTTGAAAAGGCAGAGGACGGAATCATGGAACGGTCGCCACGACCAATTACTCAACGCCTAATGAACCGCCACGATCTCTTCCAGATGGGATACGTTTCCGCATTAATGGCTATCTTTGCCTTAATCGGTTACGAATGGTTCATCCGCGCTGGTGCTAGCGAAATTAGTGCTACCACAATGATGGTTAATACAATCGTTATTAGTAAGATCTTCTACTTCTTCAGCATTCGGACTGAACAGTATGGTTTAACGCAAATTAACGATATTAGTAAAAATACCTGGGGCGTAATTGGATTGACGGTGATCTTCCAACTAATCTTAACTTACGTACCGTTCATGCAAGCAGCCTTCCACGTTACTGGAATTAGCCTCATTGAATGGGGTGCCGTAATTCTCTTCTCCTGCTTGATCATGATTTTCACTGAAGGAGACAAGTGGATTCGCTTTAGAACAAAAAGGCTTAAATAAATAACAAATTTAAAAGTTGTGAGATGAAAAATTTCATTTCACGACTTTTTTATATTCAATCTTAATCAGGGACTTGCCAAATTAATTTTCTAATGGTATTCTAAGAAACATCAAGTACACGGAAGGAGAAAGTTCAATGTTAGTATTCTTTAACCAATTGCAACAATCTTCCTCCTCAGCCTCTAACTCTATTCGGGGCTGAGTGATTTTAGTGTACCTATAAGACGGTTTAATGTAGTGCCGGGTCCACTTAATCATTTGGCAGCTTCCAGATGATTAAGATTGGACCCGGCTTTTATTATGCCGATTTTGAATTGGAGGAATGGCGATGAATAATCAACCAACAGATGAATTAAAACGGTCGTTAGGTTTTTGGTCGGCAATTTCGATTGTCGTGGGGACAATTATTGGTTCTGGGATCTTCTTTAAGCAGGGTTCAGTCCTTGATAGTGCCGGCACATCAACCCTCGCCATTGCTGCTTGGGTATTTGGTGGGATTATTACCTTAACTGGTGGCCTAACTGTTGCTGAAATTGGTGCCCAAATGCCATACACCGGGGGGCTTTACGTTTATATCGAGAACCTCTACGGAAGAATTCTCGGTTTCTTAGCCGGCTGGATGCAAGTAATCGTGTATGGCCCGGCAATTATCGCATCGGTTGCTGGGTTTATGAGTATCTTAATGGCGAACTTCTTTGGTCTCGGGATTGAATGGCGAATCCCACTGGCGGTAATTACCGTTCTCGCAATCGGGATTATGAACCTTTTTGAAAACAAGGTTGGGGCAATCTTCTCCATCATCACGACTGCCGGAAAGATGATCCCCATCGCGGCAATTATCATTTTTGGGTTAATCTTTGGTGACCAACACGCCTTTGGGCAAACCGTGACTGAAGTTCAACACGCTACTGGTGGCTTTGGTGTCGCTGTTCTTGCCACCCTCTTTGGTTATGATGGTTGGATCTTAATTGCTAACCTTGGTGGAGAAATGAAGAATCCACAAAAGTTACTCCCTAAAGCAATCGTCTTGGGGATTACCGCTGTCTTGGTAATTTACACCCTAATTACAATCGGAATTCTCAAATTCTTACCAGCTAACTTAATCCACCGTCTTGGTGAAAATGCGACTGCCTACCTCGCAACAAAGGCTTTTGGTGCAATCGGTGGAAAGCTTCTCTCGGCCGGAATCATTATTTCAATGATGGGGACACTAAATGGGAAAATGATTACCTTCCCCCGGATTGTTTATGCAATGGCACGCCGTGGTGATCTACCATTCTCGCGTTTTCTTTCGTTCGTTACGCCAAAAGGAAAGTCACCCGTTGTTGCCACGTTATTCATTGTTGTCTTGGCTACTGTGATGATGTTCTTCTTTGATCCTGACCACCTTTCGGATCTCTGCGTCTTCACTGTTTACTGCTTCTATCTCTTGGCATTCTTCGGAATCTTCATTCTGAGGAAGAAAAATAAGGGACCACGCCCCTTCAGTACCCCGCTTTACCCAATTGTACCAATCATCGCAATTGGTGGTGGGATCTTTGTTCTCGTTAGTGAACTTTTCAATGATCCAGCAGGTGTCCTGCTTTTCGTTGGGATCGTAATTGTAGGATTACCAATCTTGTACCTCGTTAAACGGATGGACCAACGTAGGATGGGATAATACAATTGAATAATACTAATCAAAAAATGCTTGGAAATAAATTGTTTTCCAAGCATTTTTTGATTCATTTTTTAAACATCTTAAATTCCAAGAACAAATCATTATATTCACCAAGAACTCGCCGAGGAAGATCCTTATAGGTCTGCAAGTGCTTCATTGTCGACTCTGGTGGATAAAATTGTTGATCAGCGGTTACCGAACGAGGAAGCAATTTTTTGGCTGCCCGATTAGGAGTTGCATACCCTACGTATTCCGCATTTTTCGCTGCGTTTTCTGGCTGGAGCATAAAGTTAATGAACTGGTAAGCCCCCTGCTTATTTTTCGCTGACTTCGGGATCACCATATTATCAAACCAGATATTACTTCCTTCACTAGGAACAACGTAATGCAAGTGATGGTTAATACTCATCATTTCTCGCGCATCCCCAGAATAGGTCACACCAACTGCTGCCTCATCCTGTTCCATGTACATTTTCATCTCATCCGCAATGATCGCCTTAACATTTGGCGTTAAGGCCTGAAGGTGGCGCTGGGCCTGCTTCAACTTTGCATAACTTGTCGTATTAACCGAGTTCCTCTGTGTAATTAATGCCATTGCGAAAACATCACGCGCACTATCGATCAGTAATAAGTTATTCTTTAGTCGCGAATTCCATAACTGTTCCCAGTGTTGAACATCCTGACCACTAATCTTTTGGTCATTATAGATAATTCCTAGTGTTCCCCAGAAATACGGGACCGAATATTTATTACCCGGATCAAAGTCTTTGTTCAAAAATTGGGGATCAATGTAATGTAGATTGCTTAGTTTCCGGTGATTCAATGGCGCCAGTAAGTGTTCCTTTTTCATTCGTTGAACAGTATATTCACTTGGTACTACGACATCATAGTTTGTCCCACCCTGGCGAATTTTCGTTAACATTGACTCATTGCTATCAAACGTTTCATAGTCAACGTGATAATCAGTTTGTCGTTCAAACTTTTTAATTAAGGCTGGATCAATGTAATCCCCCCAGTTATAAACGGTCAGTGTTTTTCCACCACTTCCGTTACTCTGGCGGTTCATCAGGTAATCTCCTAACGCTAATACACAGCACAGTGCAATAATTCCCAGAAGGGCGCCCCAAAGTTTCTTCATTGAGCATCCCCCTCCTTAACCGCCACAATCCGTTGGCGGCGACCAGCATGCTTACTAACAAAGTAATAACCGATTACTAACACAAATGAGACAAGGAACATTAACGTTGATAAGGCATTGATTTCCAGGTTAACCCCTTGTCGTGCTCGAGAATAAATTTCCACTGATAAAGTTGAAAAGCCATTTCCCGTCACAAAGAAAGTAACAGCAAAGTCATCAAGAGAGTAGGTTAACGCCATAAAATAGCCCGCCATAATTCCGGGCGAAATTGCTGGTAAAACTACCCGTGATAATGCTTGCCACCGTGTTGCACCAAGGTCATAAGCCGCATCCACCAATGTTGGTGAAAGCTCATTAATCTTTGGCAACACCATCAAAACAACAATCGGAATTGAAAAGGCAATGTGACTAAGAAGAACCGAGATAAAACCAAGGCGAATGCCGAGGACGGTAAAGAAGATCAAAAAGCTGGCCCCAATAATGACATCTGGTGAAACCATCAAAACATTATTTAATGATAATAAGCTATTTTTCCAAGGGCCATGAGTTTCTTTGATCGCCAGTGCGCCAAGGGTTCCAATAATTGTCGCTACTAAAGATGCTAAAACAGCAACAAGGACCGTATTAATTACAATCGTAATCATCCGTGAATCAGCAAATAGGTCAACATAGTGTTGAAAAGAAAAGCCGTGGTAACGTTCCATTGTTTTTCCGGAACTAAAGGAAAAAATCATTAAGTATAAGATCGGTGCGTACAGGATAATAAATACTAGTCCCAAGTAGATTTTGCCCCATGCAACTTTCTGTTTCATTAATGTCGACCTCCTTTCTCCCGTGTATCGCCAGTAATAAACATCACAATAAACATCGCTAGGATCAGGACAACTCCTATCGTTGATCCCATCCCCCAGTTCTGCGTAGTTAAGAAGTGCTCCTCAATCGCGGTCCCTAACGTAATTACCCGGTTACCACCGATTAAGCGAGTAATCATAAAGAGAGAAAGGGAGGGAATAAAAACTGCCTGGATTCCAGCTTTAACTCCAGGCATTGATAGCGGCAAGATAATTCGCCGGAATGTTTGCCAAGAAGTTGCGCCAAGATCCCTACTAGCATTTAATAACGATGGCTTAATTTCGATCAAGGCATTGAAGATAGGCAAGACCATAAACGGGATTTCAATATATGCCGCAACAAACATAAAACTAGCATCCGTAAAAAGAAGCTGGTGGCTACCTAAGCCAACAAATTGCAAGAAATGGTTAATCGAACCAGTCCGTGAAAAAAGGCCAATAAAGGCATACGTTTTCAATAATAAGTTGATCCATGTCGGTAAGATCACGATCAGTAACCAGAATTGCCGGTTCTGTAATTGGGTAAGAACATAGGCAGTCGGATAACTAATTACTAGGGTTACTAAGGTAATTAAAGCCGCATACCAAACAGAATTAAGGGTCATTTTTAGGTAAGTTGCCGAAGTTAGGTAGTCATGATAGTTGGCTAAGGTAAAGTGGCTATTAATATCAAAAAATGACTGATAAAAGATCAGTGCCAACGGGGCAATTACAAACAGGACAATCCATAAGGCATAAGGGACGATGAACATTGCTTTTTGTCGCATTAATCTTCATCCTCCTCGTAACTATCAAGTCGGGCATCAAAGTCTTCCTCAGATTCGTTATACCGCATTACATGGATATCTTCGAGATCAAATGTGAGGCCTACCTGTGCACCCACAGTTGTTTTATGGATCGAGTTGATCGTCCATTCGTGGTTTCGTTGATCATGAGCAGTAATCTGGTAATCAACGCCCCGGAAAAGCTGCGTATCAACCGTTACCTTTAGTTTTCCCTTTTCCACTGAAGTAATATCCAGATCTTCTGGTCGAATGACAACTTCTACCTTTTCGTTTGGCTTCATCCCAGCATCAACACATTCAAAATCTTGACCATTAATATCAACAACATAATCCTTCTTCATTACCCCAGGAATAATATTGCTTTCGCCAATAAAATCGGCCACAAAATGATTCAACGGTTCATCATAAATGTCTACAGGAGTCCCAGTTTGCTGGATCTTCCCATCGTTGATAATCATGATCTGATCACTCATCGCTAGTGCCTCTTCCTGATCATGGGTAACAAAGATAAAGGTAATCCCTAGTTGCCGTTGTAACTGTCGTAATTCCCGCTGCATATCTACCCGAAGTTTATGATCAAGGGCCGACAAAGCTTCATCAAGGAGGAGGACTTTCGGTCGGTTTACAATTGCACGGGCAATCGCAACCCGCTGTCGTTGCCCACCTGACATCGCCGTAATTTCCCGATTACCGTAGCCATCCAACCGAACAAGGTGCAAAGCTTCCTTTACTCGTTGTTGAATTACCGCTTTCTTTACTCCCTTAATTTGAAGACCAAACGCAACGTTTTCGGCAACATTCATGTGGGGGAATAACGCATAATCTTGAAACACAGTATTTACCTGTCGCTGATTAGCTGGCACATTATTAATTTGTTGTCCATCAAAAAGGACTTCCCCACTGCTAGCCTGATCAAAGCCAGCAATTATTCGCAAAATTGTTGTTTTTCCGGAACCTGAAGGGCCAAGAAGTGTATAAAATTTCCCAGCTTCAACCTCAAAATTAATATCACGAAGAACAACATTATCATCGTAACGCTTACCAACATGTTTAAATTCCAAGATATTTTTTCCCATAATCTTCCCTCACGGTTTATTTAATTCGTCCATCGTAGCCAATTAATTATACTCTTTATTTATTCTGACGGTGGTTACAATGCAATGACAATTTAGATATATAATAAAAGTATGTGTACTTGACTGGGCACTGGCGAGATAGACTACATTGTCGAAATACACTCGCCAGGGACTTGCTAAAGCTAGCGGTTCTAGGCTACATTGTCAAAATGTGCTCGCCAGGGACTTGCTAGAGCTAGCAACCTCCTTCCTAGACGCAAGACGCCTTCGTCAGGATAAATTGCTAGTCTTCCGCAAGTCCTCTGCTGGCTCGCACTCTCTTTCAAAAAGGTGATCATCATGCGAATTAATCAATATAGTATTGCTAAAACAAGTTTGGAACAAAAATTACGTGAAATGAAAAAATTACATTTACTAAGGGGAAATGAAGCGACGGAACTGGAACCAACACAGATGTGGTTAACTCTTCTTGCCCGTACCCATATGGCTAGTGAACAACCGATTGCGGTCCGCCAATGGCTTCACGATTTTCTGGCTACTCCAGACCTTGCAATTGACGAATGGCTTGGACACGACCAACCACTAACCACAGATGTTTTCTACCTCGTTGCTCTCCAGCTCCTTCATTTCGAACCAGGAGTTGACTTTAACCTTGAGCATCCCCTCGAAGATTGGGCTCATATTGGATTACCGTTTAGTCAACACACTAGCTGGTCAACCACTGATGTTTTGGAAGCCTTCTACCTCCTCCTTAACACTCGCAATAAGGATGGTCAGTCATTTATCGATCAACTAACCAGTGAGGGCTTCATGGCGTGGTCATACCGACTCCCGGCTTATAAAAAGCCTCTCTACTTTAACGGCAAACCCCTTGCTTCTTTTGATCCGGCAAAGTTTATCCGTGAAGTCGTTTACGTTGAAACTGACATGGATACTGATTACGATGGCAAAGCAGACCTGGTTAAGGTGGAAATTCTCCGACCAATTGATAGCAACAGTGGCTTAAAAGTGCCTGCTGTCTTCACCGCTAGTCCATACAACCAAGGAACAAACGATGAATGGGGCGAAAAGGTAACTCACCACGTTAATCATCCATTAACCCACAAAAATGCAGGAGAGGTTGCTCCTGCTGAGCCAAAGTTTCCACAGAAATTTACTCACCAGAAAATCAAGAGTGAAAGCAAACATGCAACGGAGAGTTTTGCAGAAACACCAGCATATACTCTTAATAACTACTTAGCCGCTCGAGGCTACGCAATTGTTTATTCAGCCGGGATTGGGACTAAGGATTCCGATGGTCTTCAAACATGTGGTTCTCCTGAACAAACTGACTCCATGAAAGCTGTCGTTGAATGGCTTCATGGTGATCGGGTAGCATTTACCGATCGTCATAGCGGGATCCAAATCAAGGCCTGGTGGTGTAACGGTAACGTTGCAATGACCGGACGTTCTTACCTTGGAACTCTCGCTACAGCCGTTGCTACAACTACTGTTCCGGGATTAAAGGCCATCATCAGTGAAGCGGCAATTTCATCATGGTACGATTACTACCGTGAAAATGGTCTGGTTCGTGCACCAGGTGGCTTCCAAGGTGAAGATGAGGATGTCTTAGCTGACGAAACATTTAGCCGAACAAAACGCCCTGCTGACTATCACCGGATCGAGAAGACGAACAACAAGTACATTGATGGTCTTGCTGAAGCAATGGATCGCAAGACCGGTAATTACAACGACTTCTGGGCTAGTCGAAACTACCGTCCTGCCATCAAAAACATTAAAGCTTCAGTAATGATGGTTCATGGCCTAAATGACACAAACGTTAAGCCAAGTAATGTTAAAGCACTCTATGATGGCCTTCAAATACTTCCCGTAACCAGTAAGCTAGTTCTCCACCAAGGACAGCACATTTACATCAATGCATTCCAGTCACTCGACTTTTCAGAAATGGTGAACCTCTGGCTAGCAAATAAGCTCTGGGATCAAGATAACCATGCTGATGAAACGTTGCCAAAGGTTCTCGTTCAAGATAATACACAACCAGAAACGTGGTGGACATATGATAATTGGACCGCCGGAAGTAAAAAGATCCTCTACTTTAATAAGACGGAATTAACTGAAAATGATCCCCAACTTTCTACAGAATATCGTTTTAACGACCAGCAAACTCCAGAAACATTTGAAAAATGGTGCAAAAATATTAATGATTGGCAGAACGCCTTAGTTAAAGACAGCGGTCAGTTCTCTTACCAATTAAAGACTGAGCCAGTTGATCAAGATCTTTTACTGCGCGGAACACCAGAAGTTAACGTTACGGTTGCTGCTTCTGCAGATCACGGAATGATCAGTGCACAATTAGTTGATTTGGGAAACGCTAAACGGTTGACGGCCTCACCAGTATTGATGAAACGCAACGGTCTCCAACTTGGTTTCCACTGGGCAAGCGATGATCTTCGTGAATTCAAGTTGCAAGCAAATGCAAGCGACTTTAAAGTAATTGCAGACGGCCACATTAACCTACAAAACCGTCATAGTGCTGCCCAAGTTGATGATTTATCAGCAAACCAATTTGTGAAATTGCACTTTGAACTTCAACCAATTTTCCACCACCTGCTCAAAGGACACCAACTTGGTCTGATCATCTATAGCACTGATTTTGGTGCTACTCTCCGTGGTAATGAAGAAATTACTTATACCATTAAAACTAAGGATAGTTCACTTATGATTCCAGGAGTAAAGCCACTCTAGTCTTCATCACCTAACCCGTTATTTTTCACAAGCCACTTGATCCTGTGCTAAAATGGTTTGTATATCGTATAAATATACGAATAAAGGAGAGATGGAGAAATGAAAACTGGAACAAAGATCATTACCCTAGATAATGGCTACCATCTTTGGACAAATACTCAGGGTGAAGGTGATATTCACCTATTAGCCCTTCATGGTGGTCCCGGTGGTAACCATGAATACTGGGAAGATGCTGCCGATCAGTTAAAGAAACAAGGGTTAAACGTTCAAGTTACAATGTACGACCAACTTGGTTCCCTTTATTCTGACCAACCAGACTATTCAGATCCTAAAATTGCTAAGAAGTACTTAACTTACGAATACTTTTTGGATGAAGTTGACGAAGTACGGGAAAAACTTGGACTCGACAACTTCTACCTCATTGGCCAAAGCTGGGGTGGTTTGCTTGTCCAAGAATACGCTGTTAAGTACGGCCAACACTTAAAGGGTGCCATTATCTCATCAATGGTTGATGAGATTGATGATTACGTTAAGAACGTTAATGCTCTCCGGGAAAAGACCCTTTCTAAAGAAGCAGTTGACTTTATGAAGGAATGCGAAGCCAAGAACGACTACAGCAATCCAAAGTATCAAGAATACGTTCAAGTAATGAATGAAAATTACATTGACCGGAAACAACCTTCGAAGCTTTACCACCTTAAAGATATTGGTGGGGATGCCGTTTACAATGCTTTCCAAGGAGATAACGAATTTGTCATCACCGGGAAGCTTAAGGATTGGCATTTCCGTGATCAACTAAAGAACATCAAGGTTCCTACTCTTGTTACCTTTGGTGAACATGAATCAATGCCACTTGCAACTGGTAAGAAGATGGCAGAATTAATTCCAAACGCTAAGTTCGTTACCACGCCAAATGGTGGTCACCACCACATGGTTGATAATCCAGATGTTTACTACAAGCACCTGGTCGACTTTATTCGTGAATGCGAACAAGCATAATAATGAAAGACTAGCTCATCCCTTTTTAGGCGATCAACTAGTCTTTTTTATTTATCAGTATTCAATTGGTTAATCCGTGATCACATTTATTATACAATGGAATTGGAAAACATAAGATTGCGAGGTTTACTTTATGGCACACCAAATTACTAATTTCATTTTTGATATTGATGGAACCCTCATCAACACTTACGAGAAATACATGCCACCAATGATCGATGTAATGGAAAAGCATGGCTACCATGTTCCCGAAGACCAAGTTGATTCATTAAAGCGGAAACTCTTCGGAATTACTGGTGCTGACTCTCTGCGCCAAGCTGGGGTTAAAGAAGAGGATATTCCAGAAATGGTTGACGAATGGCGGAAACTATCATTTCAACGTGAAAACTTGGTAACAGTTTTCCCTGGAATCAAAGAAATGATTACGAATCTTGCTGCTCGGTCAGACGCCAAATTAGCAATTGCAACGTCCAAAGTTCGGGAAGACTACCAGGATCATTTTGTAAACGACTATGATTGGACGAAATACTTTGATGTTGTTGTAACTGAAGAATTAACTAGTAAGCATAAGCCCGATCCTGACCCAATCCTGTTAGCGATGGAAAAGATGGGTGCCCGTCCTGAAAATTCAGTCTATGTTGGTGATACCATTAATGATCTGAAAGCTGCCCATAATGCTGGAATCAAATTTGCCGGTGCTTTATATGGTTCATCACAGCCCCAAAGTATTCAAAATGCTGACTATCCGCTTCATGAACCACAAGATTTACTAAAAATTGATTAAAAAAATACGCAAGAGGCTGTGGCATAAGTTATCAACACAGTTAAAAATACTACAGCGCAGTACAACAAAGGGGCTCTAACGTTCGGATTTTCCGAACGCTAGAGCCCTCTTTGCGCTTGCGGGAGTTCCCAGAGGCTAGCTTCGCGTCGAAAAACGAACTAGCAAGCTAGTTCTGTCTCACTCCCTTGCATACTTATTTTTTAAATAATTGTGCCATCTTAGCCGCAACCTCAGGATCAAGGTTATCCGCAAGGGTTCCGGTATTATTCTCTGCTTTTGTTTGCTGGCTATTCTTAATTACCTCAGCTAAGTTATCGGCAACAGCCTGCTCACCAATCTCAATTGGGTTAATGGTAAGACGGCCACCAGCTGCATCTGCGTGACCACCACCATTAAAGTATTTCTCAGCAAACTTTGCCACATCCAGCTTTCCATTACTTCTTAACGAAACACTCACTGGACTAATCACCAAAGCAGCATCGACATCAGGATGCTGAATTAATAACTCGTGGGCAATTTCGGACTTATAGTCATCAGCATAAACTAACCCTAATTGGTGACCATCAATTTTAGTAATCAAGGTATCTTTTAAGTGGCTCTTCAAGTACTTTGCCCGTCGCTCATTAAGGGTCTTAATTAAAAGCTGGTTCTGCTTTACGTAATCTTCCCAACCAACATTAAATACGTTTGCAACAAATGATGCTGAATCCTGGAGTGGGTAGAACCAGAATAGTTGGTCAAAGTTATCTGCGGCAACCCGTTCTTCTTCACTGATATCAGGATCATTTTGCCAGTCCCACGTATCATATGCCCGAATAAGTTCGACCAGGTAATCAAGTTGTTGACGCCGTTCCTCACTAAGGTCAGTGAAGTGAGGCTGCTCTTTTAGCCAATCCCAAACAAGACTCGTTGCACTTGGATTAATTTTTGGGTTAGCAGGACGAATACTATTGGCAGAATACTGTTCCCGTAACTCCGCTTCCGTCTCGTGGTGATCAAATACTAGCCAGTGGTTGGCAAAGTTAGTATTTAACTGTTTAAAGGTGTAATCACTATCCGGCGTCATATCCATGATATAAACATCCGTAGCGCGACTTGCTTCTGCTGTTTGCAACCACTTGGCGAACTCTTCATCGATCCGCCCGGCCCCACAATTTGTGAGATCAAACTCACAATTAGGAAACATCGTCTCTTTAACGGTTTCTAATAGTAGGGGTGCACCGAACCCATCCAAATCGTTATGTGAAAAAATTTTAATTACCTGATTTGCCATAATTAATACCATTCCCTTTGCTTTATCCTAATCAATTATACAAGATACCTGTACTTATGTCCTGACACTTCATAAACTTCTTGGTATGATTATTATTAGTAAGCATTTAGAAAGGATAAAGTACTATGCAACTATATGATTATCGTCATGAGCTAATTGAGCTATTGGAAAATACCAGTAACGATCAAGAAAGTCTCAAACAAACATTACAAAGTTTAACCACTGTTATTAATATTTTAAACCACTATGAAGATGGAACGCCAAGTCCAGTGACGAAACGGCCAAAACGCATCCCCCATTCTGAGAATAAGGCCAAGCGACCAACCCCACGAATCCGTCAAGCAAGTCACTCTTCACTCCTTACGGGACCAGCACATGAAGTTACAACTAGTTCATTGAGCCACTCAGTTACTCCTGAACCTGTTACTGTTGAAACAGGTTCACAGAAAGAACGACTTGCCGCTGATGATCTCTACTTGGTCCACCGGAAACTAAGTGGTGCTGAGATTAACCACCGTTACTACAACGAAGCATTAATCCACTCCCTTCACTTTCCCGTGGAAGATGGTGACATTGTCCAACTCGATCCCCAACAAACAGTCCGTGGTCTCCCATCAATCCGTCGGGTAACTGCTGATCACCTTGACGACTATGAACCAGAGAAAATTAAGGTAATCGAATATGCTGAATTAACCAGCGTTCCTGGATCCGACGTTCTTCAGATCAATTCGACACTAAAAGGAAACTCCATCCTCGACGAAGCCTCCGCAAATACCATTGTCGTTGATCCGTTCAAATTTCCTGGTCGAAACCTTAAAGCTGGCATGGTGATTGACTACGCCTACTTCGATCACGGTAACGGTCTTGAAGATGCTAAGAATGGTTCAATTCGTTGGATACACGAAAAACAAGACTTTGATACGACTAAGCAACCTGCAAAGCCAAAGCAAGTTAAAAAGGTTGCACACCCACGACATGATTATGAGAAAAAATTAGATTACGATTTGAAGCAACGAATTGTTCTCGTAATTACTGGTGATCGGGAACGTTCACAAGAATTAAAGGCGGTTGTCGACAAGCACCACGGTCTTTACCACGCTCTCGATGCCTCCATGGAAGATAAGGTTTCTAGCAGTAAAATGAAACGGGAAATTCGTGACGCCGACTTTGTTGTGGTCTGCATTGATAAGATCCATCACCGGATTAGTCAACTTGCTAACCACCATGCAAAGCGTTATGAAAAGCCATTAGCAATTGCCAACACAACCACAAATACGGCTGTAGAACGTGCAATTGCTCGTGCATTAAATGGTGATCCAGCCTACGCACAAACGAGCGAAGATTTAGCAAATTACGAGAAAAAATAAAAAATTCTAAAAAGTTGTTGACTTTAATTAGAAAATCATTAGAATAGTAAACAACAATTTAATTATTCGATCGCAATGAGAAAGAAGAGTAGATTGACGATAACCTTCAGCGAGTCTCGGTAGGTGTAAGGAGATAGGTTCAACGTTAATTGAAAATCACTTTCGAGCTTAAATCTTAACTACAGTAAGATTTAATGGTAGCACCCATTAACGTGCCGACGTATCGCTCATTCCCGGGCCGTACGTACAAGGTATTATCAGCAATGATGATACGAAGATAGGGTGGTACCACGCTCAAGCGTCCCTTAACCAAAGCAATTTTGGTTAAGGGACTTTTTTGTTGGGATCAAAGCAATTATTAAATGCTTTTTATATCCTAGGAGGAATTGATTATGCAGGATTTAACAACAAAAAAGTTAACATTTAAGCAATACTTAGTTGTTGCTTCGCTATTATTCGGGTTATTCTTTGGTGCTGGGAACTTGATTTTTCCCCTTCACCTTGGCCAATTAGCTGGGGCCAATTGGGGACCAGCTGCTCTTGGATTTTTAGTCACTGGAGTTTTACTCCCGTTACTTTCTGTTCTTGCCATCGCCGTCACCCGAGCAGAAGGGGTTTATGATGTTGGTCGTCCGCTTGGTGCGGTATTTGCCCTTGTCTTCATGGTTTTGATTCACGCGACTATCGGTCCTTTATTCGGAACACCACGAACTGCTACTGTTTCATTCACTGTTGGGGTGGCACCTTTTGTTCCCAAGGCTGCTCAAGGTTGGGCCCTTTTCCTCTTCTCTGCTGTTTTCTTTGCTTTAGCATTCGCATTCTCTTACAAGGAAAATAGCATCCTTTCTAATGTCGGTAAGGTTTTGAACCCAGTATTCCTCGCACTCTTATTCTTGGTCTTCGTCGTTGCCTTTGCTAACCCTCTTGGTAATCCAGCCAACGCTCCGGTAACCAGTGCTTACACTCATGCAGCGGTTACTAACGGCTTCCTTGAAGGATACAACACAATGGATGCTCTTGCAGGACTTGCCTTCGGAGTTACAGTTGTGACTGCAATCAAGGGGATGGGCGTTCGTCGTCCCAGTGCTGTATCAAAAGTTGTTACTAAGTCAGGTGTCTTAGCTGTTGGTGCTATCGGCTTTATCTACCTTCTCTTGATCGTTCTTGGTGCAATGTCCCTTGGTCGTTTTAAGGTTTCTCCTGATGGTGGAGTTGCTTTTAACCAATTAGTTAACGCTTATGCTGGTGCCTTTGGTCAAGTTGTTTTAGCCTTCTTATTAACCGTTACTTGTTTAACCACTGCTGTTGGATTAGTCGCTGCGTTTGCCCAAGACTTTCATAAGCACTTCCCAAAGGTTAGTTACCACACCTGGTTAGCTCTCAGCTGCCTGGCTTCATTCCTCACTGCTAACTTTGGTTTAGATCAAATCATCGCTTGGTCAACACCAATGCTCATGTTCCTTTACCCATTATCAATGGTCTTGATTGTCTTATCCGTTGCTTCACCACTCTTCCACCGCGATGGCGTTGTTTACTTCTTCGTTGTCCTCTTAACTGTGGTACCAGCACTCGGTGATATGGTGGTTGCTTTCCCAGCAGTTGTTAGTCAAAGTTCATTTGGTCTCTGGGTAGCTAATGTAAGAAGTATGCTACCACTTGCTTCAATGGGACTTTCATGGGTTGTTCCCGCTCTCGTTGGGTTAGTTATTGGTCTCCTTGTCCACTTCTTCCGTCGCAATCGAGTTAATATTAACCAAACGGAAGTTAATTAATAAAGTTAGAAATTAAGTAAAAAACAGCACAGGACATTAAATCCTGTGCTGTTTTTGGTGTAATTTTGTACTCGCTCTAACCTTCCTCGAGCTAAGAAGATTCTAGGCAACGAGGTTGAAATGTGCTCGCCAGGGACCTGCTAGAGCTAGCAACCTCCTTCCTAGGTGCAAGTCGCCTTCGTCAGGAGAAATTGCTAGCTTTCCGGAAACTCTTTGGAGCGAAGGCACTCTACTACTTGTCATACTTCTCCAATCCGAATTTATGAATGGCGTAGATGAGTTTGTTGGCGTAGTTGGGATCGGTTGCGTAGCCGTTCTTTTGTAGTTCTTGGGCAGCTTTTTGGTAGTCAGTTTTGGTTCGTACACCATCAAAACGGTGATGGTTATCTTTAGTCCCATTCACGATTATGTTCGTATGAGCTTTAATCGAATCATCCCAAGTTTGGTAAACGGCAAAGTATTGAGGAATATAACGTTGTTTGCCATTAATATTTTCAATGGTGTACATTCGAACCTTATCTTCACCCTTGTTTGCCTTCATCCCAAACAAGTTATTGTACTTATTACCAAGACGACTATTCCCCCACTGAGATTCTAGCCCTGCCTGCGCAATAGTAATACTTGCCGGAATTCCATACTTTTTTTGTTCACGCTGGGCAGCCGGAGCTACTTGAGAAACAAATTCTTGTACGGTCATATTCTGATCATGAATCTGCCGTGGGTATCCTGACAATGGACTGTTTTTAATTGTTAATCCACAAATCGTAAAAACAACCACTAAAAAGATAACTGTAATTGCAGAAATTATTTTGGTTTCTTTTTTCATTTTTTATTCCTCTTTAGAAAGTATTCGTCGCTTATTATAAAACATTCTTTTATTCTAAGTGAGGACTTTTAAGACTTCTTTACCAAGTTTTTCTTAATTTCATTAAAGTGCTTGGTGTCGGTAATCTTCATCTTCGGGAAGCTCTTAATTAACCGCCGTTGGTTCCAAGAAAGCTTGTGGTTAAACCGTTGTAATTCGCCATTGTCAATAATTTCCGCACACCAGTTAGCCAACCGTTGATGCAACCGCTGCCCTTCTTCTGGACCTGCTTCACGAATCCGCTGACGCAAGTTCTCCAGGCGTTGATTAATCCGGTTATCCCACTGTTTGGTAGAAATATGAAGCTTGTGGACACTGAACATGGTTAAGACCATATCTGTTCCCATAGCAATGACTATTATGGCCGCTAACCAACCATGTGTTTTGGTTTCTTCCCAGTTAATTATTCGCTGGACAAATGGTTGAATATCCCTAACCAGAAAAACAACACCAATTCCCCAAAATAATGAAATCTCAGGAGCAACCCTTCCCTGGATATTTCCCTTCAATTTGGAGTAATCCCAAAGTTTCATGTGAAAAAACTTTTCCAAAAACAAACTAGCAAAATATTCAAAAATGCTAGCAACGATAAAGCCGACAATAAACAGGAGAATAATATTATTCTTAACGGGTTCCGCAGTAATTAGGATCGTGGTAATGGCAAAACCATAAACTGGACAATATGGACCAAAAAGAAAGCCACGATATGCATAGTGATGATCCTTAATTGAGCAGTAAAAAGTTTCCCATAACCAGCCAACTACTGAATAGGTAAAAAATAAGACAATAATTTCTGATAATGAGTAATGCATGATCCCGCATCCTCCCTTCATCAATTATTGTCTCATACTTTTCTACTTTAAACTAAGCTTTTCCACATTCAGGATCTTATCAAGCCAGCCTTCATAAAAACTTTGTTCGTGGCTAACTAAAATTAAATTTCCCGGGAAATTTTGAAGGGCAGTCTTTAACCCTTCTTTAGTTTCATCATCAAGGTGGTTAGTCGGTTCATCCATGATCAGGAAATTCGATGGTGTTAACTCTAAGATTGCTAGCTTAACCTTGGTTTGTTCCCCACCAGAAAGCAGGTGAAGAGGCTTCATTGTGTTTGCCGCGTTAATTCCGGCCCGCGCTAACTTCTGGCGGATAGTTTTCGGTTGCATTGTTGGAAACATATTTTGAATTGTTTGCAATGGCGTTAATGAAGGATCATTCCATTCTAGATCCTGATCAAAGTAATTAATCCGAGCAGATGGTGAAAAGGTTGCTGTACCTCCTAATGCAGGAATCTTCTTTAAGATCGACTTAATTAAAGTTGATTTACCAACCCCATTAAATCCTGTAAAGAGAAGTTTTTCTCCCATCGTCATTGAAAACGTAACTGGTGCAAGCAACGGGTGGCCATACCCAACGGAGAGTTTTTCTACCCGAAGTGCATTGGCTGATCCGGTGTTTTCATACGGGAATTTAAAGGTAGCTTTTAAATTGTCTGCAGGTGGATCAATCCGCTTCATCCGTGCCAGCATCTTTTCCCGTGATTTTGCCATTGTAGACTTAGAACCAGCCTTATTTTTCCGAATAAACCGTTCAGTCTTTTCAATTACAACCTGTTGCTTTTCGTATTCACGTTCCTGAGTTTCTTTTCGTTCTTCCTTTTGCCGCATTGCTTGTTCAAAACTTCCCCGGTACTTGGTGATTTTTCCAAAAGCAACGTCACAGATCGTGTTCGTCACTTGTTCCAGAAAATCATAGTCATGAGAAATAATCATTGCCGCACCATCAAAGTCATTTAAATAATCAATCAACCATTCAATGTGGGCGGTATCAAGGTAGTTTGTCGGTTCATCAAGCAGGATCACGTCAGGCTTTTCAAGCAACATCTTTGCCAAAATAATCTTTGAACGTTGACCACCACTCAATTCGGAAACAACGTGATCCTTACCGATTTCGGTTAACCCCAAACCATTCATTACTCGCTCAACTTCCGTTTCAATATCGTAGAAGTTATGAGCGTCTAGTTGTTCTTGAAGCCGACCAGCTTTGGTTAATAACTCATCGTCCATCTTTTGTGCATACTCTTCATACAGCTTATTCATCCGATTATTGATCTCGTACAGGTCCGAAAAGGCAGTATGAAGAAACTTGATCAGCGTCATCCCTTTAGGAATATCAACATACTGATCAAGGTAACCGATCTTAACGTTCTTTGCCCAGGTTACCGTCCCAGAAACCGGGAGAACCTTTCCAATTAAAATTTTGATGAGGGTACTCTTTCCGGCACCATTTTGGCCAACAATCCCCATGTGTTCGTGCTTCTCAAGTTGAAAGCTTGCATCATCATAGAGTTGCTTATCTGCATAACTCATCGTCAATCCCTTGACGTCTAATACTGCCATGTCTTTTCTCTCTCCTCATTTTTGCCGTTTAAACTGATTAATATGGTAACACAAATCAATTTCCCCTCCAAACTAATTAATGTCAGATGTCCTTTTTCACCTTGACATCCAGATTCTCCTTCGCTAAACTATAGACAATCTTATATGAACGGGAGAAAGTTAAATGATTAAGTCTCACACTACGAAGTTAAATACTTGGCAAAGCCGGTAGTTCGGGTTGAATTCGTCATGGATGCAACCTGAGATGACAGATTGCATCTGTGCCGGCTGAGAAGTGATCATTTATTCAGTCTGCATGGATCCTACATGCAGGCTTTTCTTTTGCTTAAAAGCGGGAAGCCATTTGCATGTGGTTTCCCGTTTTTCTTTAGAAAGGAAGTTGAACTTATGAAAAGGATGTACACGGTGATTGTCCTCCTACTTGGTTTTCTCGGGATTGCCTTTTTTACTGAAAATCACGGTACTATCAAGCAGCGGGTTCCAAAAGTTGGGGTACTAACGTTAATGCACCATCCAGCATTGGATCAGATTTATAAGGGTTTTATCGATGAACTAGCTAAAGAAGGTTACCATAACGGTAAAAATATCAAAATTGAATATGAGAACGCTAATGGTGACCAAAGTAATCTTAAAACTATGGCCAACACTTTAACTAATAATAATCCAACGGTCCTCTTTGGGATTACTACCCCTGCCTCACAAGCATTAGCAAATTCAACTAATAAAACGCCAATTATTCTTGGTGCAGTTTCAAATCCTCAAGGAGCTGGCTTAGTTAAGAATAACCATCATCCAGGTGGCAACATTAGTGGCGTTTCTGACCTAGCTCCGGTTCACCAGCAATTAACTTTAATTAAGCAATTTATTCCTAACCTTAAAACGCTCGGTGTCATCTATACCTCAAATGATAGTTCTGGAATAACCGGCTACCACCAAATTGCCCGTGAATGCAAGAAAATGCACATCCAGCTTAAAGCCTATTCAATCTCAAATAGTAACGACTTGAACCAGGTTTCCCAGCAGATGCTGAGTCAGGTCAATGCTGTAATTGTCCCAACGGATAACACAGTCGCCGGGGCAATGCAAACGCTAGTTAAAAACGCGAATGCGGTAAATAAGCCGATCTTCCCAGCTACCGATACAATGGTTAAGCAAGGCGGTGTGGCCACGTACAGTGTTAACCAATATAAGCTTGGTGTAATGAGCGCCAAAATGACCGTCAAAGTCCTTAAAGGTAAAAAGGTTGGTAACATGCCGATTGAATACGTTCAACACGGTGAACCCGTTCTTAACATTAAGCAGGCACGGAAACTCCACTTGCAAATCCCTGCCCGATTCGAACATGAAGCACAGACAAAGGGGGAAGTATACAAATGAATTTAATCGTTTCAGCTATTGGTCAAGGTCTTCTCTGGGCCCTCCTTGGTCTCGGCCTTTACCTTACATTTAGAATCTTAGATTTTGCCGACATGACTGTTGAAGGAACCTTTCCTCTAGGGGCCGCTACCGCAGTTACTGCGATTGCAAACGGCATTAACCCCTTTCTCGCAACCTTATTAGCAATCGGGGCCGGAATGATTGCCGGTTTAATCACTGGTCTCCTTTATACCAAGGGAAAAATTCCCAGCCTTTTAGCCGGAATTTTAACCATGACCGCGATTTACTCCGTTGATTTACGGATCATGGGGAAATCCAATATCTCATTACTAGGAAAACCCACCCTCTTTAATGGTAGTTTTCTCCGCAGTCTTCCCCAATTCTTCGATAGTGTAACTGTTGGATTAATTGTCATTGTCGTTATCACCGTCTTGATGATGCTTTTCTTAGCGACTGATTATGGTCAAGGATTTATCGCTACCGGTGATAACCCGACAATGGCCAAGTCACTGGGGATCCACACAGATTCAATGGTTAACGTTGGTTTAATGGTTTCAAACGGAATGGTAGCCCTTTGTGGTGCTTTAGTAGCCCAAAGTAATGGTTATGCTGACGTTAATATGGGGATTGGAACAATCGTTATCGCCCTGGCGTCAATCATCATTGGTGAAGTGGCCTTCGGTGATCTAACCCTTAACCAGCGGCTGGTTGCGGTTACCCTTGGTTCAATCATTTACCGGTTAATCTTGTTAGCCGTATTACAACTAGGATTCTCCGCCAACAACCTCAACCTTATCTCATCGATCGTCCTTGCAATCTGCATGATGTTACCACAAGTTGAAAAATTCGTTAACTTAAGAAAAACAGTCGTGAAGGGAGTGCAGCCACATGAGTAAACCAATCTTGCAACTAAAAGATGTTAAGACCATCGTTAATAAGGGGACCGCAAACGAGACCACGATCCTTAAGGGGATTAACCTTAAAATTAACGAAGGTGACTTCATTACCATTGTCGGAACTAACGGTGCTGGTAAATCAACCCTGTTCAACGTTATTGGTGGTAACCTGCGTGCCGATAGTGGTCAAATTCTCCACAACGGTAAAGATATTACCAGTTCAACCGAAGAACAACGAACAACCTTTCTCGCCCGCGTCTTCCAGGATCCCAAATTAGGAACTGCTCCCCGGATGACAGTTGCGGAAAATATGCTATTAGCAACAAAGCGTGGTGAAAAGCGACACCTAGTCCTCCGGAAATTAAAGCAAAACATGGAACGCTTTACTAAACTTGCAGCAACCATGAACAATGGTCTCGAAAACCGAATGACTACAGCCACCGGAGCTCTTTCTGGTGGTCAGCGTCAATCCCTTAGCTTCCTCATGGCAACTCTCAAGCGTCCTGATATCCTGCTACTAGATGAACACACGGCAGCCCTTGACCCGCATACCAGTTTAAACTTGCTCCACGCAACCAATGAACGGATCAACCAGGATCACCTTACCGCACTTATGATCACCCACCATTTAGAGGATGCCATCACCTACGGAAACCGGCTAATCGTCTTAAAGGATGGTCAAATTAAGGCTGACATTACGGGCGATGAAAAACGTCAACTCAATACTGACAAGCTTTATTCATATTTTGAAGATTAGCTCTTGATAATATTCCAAAAATGGTATATTTTAAACATATCATTTTTGGAATGTTTGATTTTAAAGGAGCTTTTATTATGAATTGGTGGATTATCCTGATTACCTTTCTCGCTGTTAACCTGGATTTTTTTGTGATCCTTCTCTTTCTTCTTAACCGTTATAGGGTGAAGGACGTAATTATTGGCTATGTCATTGGCCTGATAATTCTAATCACGATCAGTTTCTTTGTCGGTAAATTATTGGGACTCTTTCTTCCTGAGTGGGTACTTGGTTTTCTTGGTATTTTACCAATTTATATGGCACTTCACGATAATGATGAGGAATTTAACGGTAAAACCAATACCCGTCCGGTACTTACCACACTAATTACATATTTAGCTGTTTGTTCTGGATGTAACCTTTCCATCTTTCTTCCCATCCTTACTGTTCTTTCCTATAACCGCTTTTTATTAACTATCCCTTTCGTTATCATCTTAGCGATCATTGCGGTGATTATTATTAAGTTAGTCGGTAACCTACCGGTAGTTAACCGGTTAATGGAACGTTACAGCGAGATCCTAATGAAAGTAATTTATATTGGTGTTGGTTTGTACGTCTTCTGGGATAGTGACCTTATTCGCCACCTCTTCAAGCTCTTGGTATAATATTAACTAGTTACCTCGTTGAAAGGAGCGCGTTAATATTGACCCCCGCATCAGAACTAATTGATGAAGCCGCGAAAATCTATAAGGTCTTAAGTAATAGTACAAGGATCAAAATTCTTTATTATCTTCGTTACCAACATCATGAAGTAAATGTCAAAACAATGGTCAGCGATCTCGGCCTCGCCCAACCGATCATTTCGAAGCAACTCCATATCCTTTATCGCTACCAATTAGTTTGTCGACGAAAAGAAGGCACCCAAGTCTTTTATCTCTTGGATGACCCTCACGTCGTTGAAATGATTGATGATATGCTGAACCACGTTAAACATGAAATTAAGGGTGAACCACACCCGAAGAATATGCATTAAAAAGAACTAGAAGCTAAAATAAGCCTTTAGTTCTTCTCTTTGTCTTATATTATTCTCCATAATTTGCTTCTTCTCACCTCCCCCATGTAAAATAATCTTTTGGATTTTAAATGGAGGAACAAGATGAACGAACTATTTGAACACACTTCAATCAAGCGAGCCTATTTCACCTTAGCAATGCCCGTCGTTATCAGTATGACCGTGACTTTAATTTATAACATGGTCGACACCTTTTTCGTTTCAAAAACTGGGAACCCGGACCTAGTTGCCGGTGTTTCCCAAGGGGCACCGATCTTTACCTTGATGATTGCAATTGGGGATATTTTTGGTCTTGGTGGTAGCTCTGTAATTTCCCGGCTTTTCGGTGAACGTCAGGATAAGCTTGGTCGTTTTGTTAGTGGCTACTGTTTTTACGCATCAATCGTTTGTGGAATTATTGTCACAATTATTATGGTAGTATTCCAAACACCGATTCTTCATCTCTTAGGTGCTTCACCAAGCACCTGGAAGTATGCTCGTGAATACTACCTTGTTATGGCGTGGGGTGCAACCTTTGTCATCTTCGGGTTAACACCAACTAACATTCTTCGTACTGAAGGTCTTGCAGTTCAATCAATGATTGCCAGTATGGTGGGAACAGGAATTAACATCGTCCTTAACCCAATTTTCATTTTCACCTGTGGTTTAGGGGCAGCTGGTTCCGCACTCGCTACTGTCACCAGTACCGTAATTAGTGACATTATTATGATTTACTATACCCATTATAAGAGTAAGAAATTAACCACTTCGATCCACGAAACAAAAATTAGTTTTCACCTACAAGCGGAAATTTACGCAATTGGGATCCCGGCCTCCGTTACCAACGTGATGGCAACAATTGCGACTGCTTTAACTAACCGTTATTTAATTGCATACGGTGCTTCAAGTGTTGCCGCAATGGGAATTGCCCTTAAAGTTAGTATGATCATTGGGATGGTGATGGCCGGATTTGCCTTTGGTGCCCAACCATTAATTGGTTATTCATACGGTGCTAAAAATGAAGAACGCTTTAATAAGGTAATCCGGTTTGATCTAATGGTGGTCGCTTCATTAGCGCTTATCTTAACCATCATCTTATTTGCTTTTGCGCCAACGGTTATCCGCTTCTTTATGACCGATCCGGTGATTGTCCGAGAAGGGACTGGAATGATCCGGTGGCTTACTATTTCTACCACTCTCGCCGGGATTATCTTAGTCTTTACGACATCCTTCCAATCAATGGGAAAGGCCGTTCCTGCCTTTTGGCTTTCCTTTAGCCGGCAAGGATTAATCTTTGCCATTGCAATTGAGATCCTTAACCACTTCTTTGGATACAACGGGATCCTAGCAGCTCAAGCTTGCTCTGATGTTCTAACATTCATCCTTGCATTAATCTTCTTTAAGTTTTACCAACCGCATTTTGATAAGGATAAGAATTAGTTAACTAAAATAAATAATCACCCACCAACATTCTAGTTAAATAAGATGTTGGTGGGTGATTTTGTTATTTATTAGTTCTAGGCTGTATAGTCGAAAACGTGCTTGCCAGAGACTTGCTAGCCTTCCGCAAGTCCTTCGCTGGCTCACACTCTATTCCCTTACCTTTCTCTCCAAATAATGATCGAGTTTGACTTGGGGATAGAAGCCGGTGACTTTTTCTTTAGCAACACCATCTCGGAGCAGGAGAAGGGTTGGAATGCTCATAATTTTATACTTGGATGCCAATTCTTTATTGTCATCAACATTGATTTTAAAGAATTTGATTTGTTGACCATACTTCTTTTCGAGGTTTTCTAAGGATGGTGCCATCATCTTACATGGACCACACCATGGCGCCCAAAAGTCAACGATCGCCAGTGGGACATCTTTAGTTGCCGCCGCAAAAGTCAGATCTGTAATTTCTTCTGCCATCATTCTTCCTCCCCTTTTCGTGGTCGACGAAGATAGTGGATCACTAACGTTGCCACAAAGACAATTAAAACAAAGATTCCAAAGACACTGGATGGGATCTCAATATCAATTGCTGGAATCGTAAGAAATAGCTTGATCGCAATAATAAAGATTAACACGTAAGCCATTGGTTCAAGTTCAGGGATCTTCCGCATTAGCTTCATAATCACTTCAGCGACTCCCCGCATACATGCGATCCCAATCATCCCACCGATTAGGACAATTACCGGATTATTGGAAACCGCCAACGAAGCTAAAACAGAATCAATTGAAAAGATGATATCCATCATTTCAATTTGAACCACAACTGACCAGAACAATTTTCGCCCGGTTAATTTTGAACCAAATTTAAATGTCCGTTTTTTCTTCTTTGGTTTATCCTTACCAGAGAACTTTGAACTGAAGAACCGGTATACCAAGTAGATTAAATATATCGATCCTAGAACTTTAATTTCCCAGAAATGAATCAGGTAAGTTCCCAATCCAATTACCAAGAACCGGAAAATATACGAACCCCAGATCCCATAAAAGAGCGATTCTTCCTGCTCCTTTAATGATGGCAATACTCGGGTTTGCGCAGCTAAAACAATCGCATTATCAACTGACAGTATACATTCAATCAAAACCAAGGAAAAAATAATTAACCAATCCTGGCCTGAAGTAATGACAGTCGCCCAATTGTGACCATCAAAAAATGGACCATACAGTTTTCCTAAAAGTGACAACAAGTGTCCCCCTTTTTAATTATTCTACAATGATATTTTAGCAGATCTTGCTCAAAATAGGGAGGGAGGGGTGCCGTAATCTCCAATTGACTATTAGAAAATGGTAATACCAATCGTTGCTTTCTTCCATGTAGAAGCATTCCACCGTTAGATTCAGGATTATAGATCGGATCACCAACAATTGGGTGCCCACTGTGAGCAAGATGCACCCGGAGTTGGTGAGTTCTCCCCGTCCCTAAACGCAAATGGACGAGTGAATACTTTTCATTAGTGGCTAAAACATGAAAGAACGTTTGCGCTGGCTGAGCATTTTTTCCATTCACCATCCGCCGCCATGGATCGCTTGGATCATCCCCAATCGGCCAATTCCACTCTCCTTTTCCAGTTAAGTGTCCACTAACTAGTGCTAAGTATTCCCGGTGGATTTGCCCCTGACTAATAAACCTGTTCAAAATTGGGACAACTATTGGGTTCTTAGCAACAATCACTGCTCCACTCGTTTGCAGATCAATCCGGTGAACCATGTAGGCTTGATGGTGTAAATAGCCAGCAACATCATTCATTAATGTTCCTGTCTCACCCTCTTCATTGGGATGACTCTTTTGTCCTCGCGGCTTATTAACAACAAGCAAATCGCGGTTCTCATACAAAATATTCAGATGAGGATTAGTCGTTAGGAGGTACCTGTTATTTCCCGGGTGACGAAATTCATCTCCCTGAAACAACAGGGTAATCTGGTCTCCAGGATGAACAACCGTGTTTACCGAATGGTATTCCTGGTTTATTAATACTTGGCGCCGGCTCCGCAAGTAATGGACAAAGCGTTTGGGAAGGAGCCACTGGTGTTGGAGCAACTCACGCAATGTAACTAAGGGTTGTTCATCACTCAATCGTTCTTGGATCTGCCATCGAAATGCAACCATTTATTTAACCTCCCTAACGGTTAACTGATCAGGAACATTATAAACTTTTGGCTTGTCCCAACTCAGCATTTCTGGTGTTAACTGTAGCTTAGTAATATCTCCCCGATGGTATGGTTGAAAATAATAACTGCAACTTTCTGCCACCGTCACTGCACGGTATACGGAATAAGTCTTTTGGTGACGAGTATTTTGCGGAACAGTCACACTATCCAATAAGTGCCATTCACTAATCACCCCATGCTTCTCGTCTCGTGGTACGTCCGATCGTTCTTTTAGGTAGGCTGCCCGAATAAAGCGAGCACTCGGTGAATAATAGCCTGGAGGATTCGTTTTGCCTGAAAGACGACCAGTAGTTACCCGGGGTGTATTCAAAGGAACCCGGTGCTCCATAAACTCAGGTGTAAATTCAACGTACTTTTCCATTTGCTGAAGCTGCTTTTCAAAATTAGGACTGTTAGTTACAACACCTAATGGGTTCTCAACCACCCTTAGTGGATTACGGGTTGGTTCAATCACAACGACCCTCCCCGTCCGATCAGCTACTGCAAAGTGAAGTTCCGGATTACCGTACTTGGTATCGCTATTCTTTTCACTCATCAATTCTACTTCATCAAAATGCTCTTCTATCTCAGCTACGGTACGAAAATTTCCCAAAAGCCAAAAAACAAATTCATATGCTGCTAGTTGAACCTTATTCTGCTCCCGCTCATCAACGCAGTGAGCACCATTAGCAAAGGTTAATTTTTGCGCCATTAAGCCATACTCATTAACACCATCCGAAACATCAATTCTGGTTGCTGAAAGGCTCCCACCACCAACCATTGCGTATTTATTGGTATAAACTCGGTGGTCAAATGCCGTCGCCCATTGAAATTGCCGGGGAACAAATAATGGGGAAACGGCTAATTTTGGCCAATCCATTGTTCTAGCTAGTAAATGTGTTTTATCTAATGTCACTTGGTAAATACTCGTGCACATGATCGCTTTCCTCCTAACCTTTATTTTTAAGTCTATATGATTTCCCGGGAAATAGTTATATTTTTGCTTTTAGACCGCTTTACTTTTGTCTGTTAAAATAGTTGAATAGGATTATAAGCGATTTTAAGTAGGGGGATGGAGAGCATGCTTAGTACAGAAAGAATTAACGCACATAGCTGGTGGATCAGTGTTTTCGAACCCCTTCCCCATGAACGTCAAGATCTCATCCAAAAATATGAGGTCACCAAGGAACTCCTAGACTACGCCATTGACCCCTACGAAAAAGCCCGGGTTGAAGTTGATCCAGACGCTGGGGTTACTCTGTTGATCTTCGACGTCTATGTTCCTACGCACGAGGTAACTGCTCCCCAAACCGCACCAATCGGTCTCATGATCACAAATAATAACTTAATCACATTTACAAATGCAAAAACGAACTTTGTTAATGGAATTATTGCTAATCAGCTTAAACGGTTGCAAAATCATGATACTGTTGTTGAAAAGCTAAACTTAGTCCTCGCTGTTCTTTATCGTTTGTCCACTGATTACTTTGGTCCCTTACGACGAGTTGACCAAAAGCGTCAGCAAATTCAACGTTCACTTCAAGCTCGAACAGGTCGCAAGGCCATTACGGAATTCATGGAAATTGAAACCGGACTAGTTTATATGCTCACTTCATTAAAGGGAAATGTTTCCTTACTAGAAGAATTTAAGCGACGAATGAACCCAATCATGTCGGCTCGGCAGAAAAACGATCTTGATGATGTTATCGTCGAAGCACAGCAAGGTTTGGAAATGGCTCAAATGACTTCTGACGTTTCTGCACGAGTTTCTAACGCATACAGTAAGGTTTTAGATAGTGACCTAAACCACACAATGAAATTCTTAACGATCTATTCGATCCTGCTTTCTATCCCGACCATTGTTGGTGGTTTCTACGGAGAAAACGTCGCCCTTCCCCTTGCAAATAAAAGCTACTCCTGGATTATTACCATTGTAATTTCACTGATCCTAATGTTCCTTTGCGCCGTCTTCTTAATTAGAAAAGACTGGTGGAAATAACATGGCGCGAGCAGAGAAGGCACGTACTCCCGACTGGATGCTGATGGCATCTGGGAGGGAGTTCGTTGTCTATAGGTGCTTCCCTGCAGGTGTATTTCGTAATTACTTTAGAAAAGCCTAAGTACATAGTCATTCAAGGCTATATACTTAGGCTTTATTAGTTAAGTTTTGTTTATTCTACTTCAACATAGTCTAAACATGCTTCGCTCGAGCTTCCTAGAGCTAGCAATCTCCATAGTAGTCTTAGGCAACATAGTCTAAACGTGCTCAGTCTAAACCCCCTCAAGCTAACGACCTCCACCTCCGACGACTAACCGTCGTTCGGTGGAGAAATCGTTAGCCACCGGGAGTTCTTTACGGCTTCGCACTCTAATAATTGTCTCCTCTTTCGAATTGGAATTTGGAGTTGAGGAGGGCTTGGTGGATAAGACTGTTGAGAAGACTCCTAGTGGTATCCATTGCGTGGGTGGCAGTCTTTTCGTTCCGCTTAGTAAGGAAGTCGGTAACGGCATCCCCTTGCTTAGTCTTAGCAATTGCTGTGATCATATCGACCCGCTTAACGGCATAACTCTGTGAAGCATCACGGAAAGCATTAACCTCATTAATAAATTCGTGATAATGTGGTTCAACAATTACTTCTAGTTGTTTTTGCAGCCAGTATGCGCTATCGTCAACTTCATTTCCTGCGTGGTTATATGAAGCAGGCGTAGCATTAATATTTGTAAAGAATGGAACGTATGGACTGTAAGCAAAGAAGCCAAAGTTAATCCATTGAATTGCAGCACATTCAGCCGGAACATTATTCCGGATTTGAAGAATACATGAGCTTTGGTTGCGGTCAAGAGCAATTGAACGGAACTTCTTTTGATCCTTTTCATCCCCGGAAGCATATGAACCAGTTGGGTCGTAAGGCGTCCCGTTATAGTGAGATGACAAGAAATATTCAACGTCTTCAACGGCGATCTTCTTTTCTGCCCGTTGAATAAACGGAATATCCAAGCTTGTTGGTTCTTGTTCGAGAGATGGGGTAAATAGCTTCTGCCCATACCATGAACGTGGTGTGTTGTAGTATTGATCAGCTTCATCATTTGTCCCAAAAATCTTCCGGAAGTTGAAACTGCCTGGATATGGATTCAAATTATTATCCTGAACAAACTGTTGGATCGTTGGTGCAAACATAAAGTTATCTGGATCTTCAAAGTTAATTTCTTCAATACACATAATGTTTGGACAAATTGCATAAGCATCATCTGGGATCCGTTGTGCAACCCATTGATGACCCCCAGCTGTTTCAAAGTACCAAACTTCATTGTTATCACTAAAAGCTATCCCGTTACTTTCACCAGTACCATACTTTTCAATCAAATGACCGAGACGTTGTACCCCTTCACGAGCACTCTTAATAAACGGCAACACAAGGTAAATCATTGAATCTTCGTCAACGCCCTTTTCAACTAATGGATCATGACCAAGAACTCGTGGGTTAGTCATTTCGGTTTCAGAGGCGCTCATCGCAACATTATATTCATTGATCCCCTGCTCATCCCACCGACCATTATTAATATCACCATTAGTAGTGGCAGTAAAACGACATCCTTGACCTTCAAGATCAACTTCTAGGCCATTATATGTGGATGTGAAGTGTTCTCCTGTATAGTCTTTAGCTGGATATACTTGAAAAGTCTTTGGATTAACACCATCGTAATAATCTTCGTTTCGTGCAATCATAGTCGAGCCGTCAATTGACGCGTTCTTACCAACCAACATTGCAGTACAACTGCTCATTTTTTTGACGCTCATTTTGTCCCGTCCTTTCGGTTGCGTTTACTATTATAATAACACTTTTAACATGATTCTCTTGCCTGCTTTTTCAAGTCGTGGTAGGATAACAACATTATCTGCCTATATAATACCGTAATATGGTCGGTGAGTTTCTACCCAAAGCCTTAAACTTTGGACTATAAGCAACAAGAGTAATACTAGTTTGTAGAGGGACTGCGGCATTTGTCAGCAGCCCCTCTTTTTTATTTAAGGGAGGATTAAATCGTGGAAGAGCTCAGTTCAACAACCACTTCTAAGCAAAGAAAAGTTTTCTTTTCACCGAAGGATTTCATACTCGGATTCCAGCATTTACTTGCAATGTATTCCGGAGATGTTTTGGTTCCCCTACTTATTGGGAGCTATCTCCACTTCTCAGCCATGCAAATGACATACTTGGTCTCCATTGATATTTTTATGTGTGGAATTGCGACCCTTCTTCAATTAAAGCGGACTGCTTTAACGGGAATTGGCCTGCCAGTCGTTCTTGGTTGTGCTGTTCAAGCCGTTACTCCTCTTGAATCAATCGGGAGTAAATTAGGAATCACCTACATGTACGGTGCAATTATTGCATCAGGGATCTTTGTCTTCTTAATTGCTGGAATCTCTTCAAAATTAAAGAAACTTTTCCCACCAGTTGTTACTGGTTCTTTAATCACGATCATTGGTTTCACCCTTGTCCCTGTTGGTTTTCAAGATCTCGGTGGCGGAACCCCATCCGCTCATTCATTCGGTGATCCAAAGAACCTTCTTGTTGGTTTTATTACCATTGCAGTTATTTTGCTCCTTAATGCTTGGGCAAAGGGATTCTTAAAGTCAATTGCAATCCTATTAGGAATTTTAATTGGCTCCTTTATTGCCGGTGCAATGGGAATGGTTTCATTAAAGACGGTTTCTGAAGCTGCCTGGCTTCACACCCCGCAACTATTCTTCTTTGGTGTCCCACACTTTAACGGGAGCGCCATGATTACAATGATCCTGGTCTCTTTGACAACGATAATTGAGTCTACCGGGGTTTTCTTTGCCCTAAGCGAAGTTACCGGACAAAAGCTTACAAGCGATGACATCAAACGGGGTTACCGTGCTGAAGGAATTGCCGCCATTCTTGGTGGTCTCTTTAATACCTTCCCCTACTCAACCTTCTCCGAAAACGTTGGTGTTATTCGGATGTCTGGCGTTAAAACCCGGCGTCCCGTTTATTATGCAGCCGTTATGCTCTTACTCCTTGGCCTGCTTCCAAAAGCCGGAGCGTTAGCCACTGTTATTCCCGATCCGGTTCTTGGTGGTGCCATGATTGTTATGTTCGGAATCGTTGGGGTTCAAGGGATTCAAATCCTACATAAGGTTGACTTTACTGATAACGGAAATATCCTGGTTGCCTCAGTTTCTGTTGGTTTAGGGTTAGGTGTAACCATGTACCCACACATTTTTCAATTCTTACCAACCGAATTTCAGATTATGATGGGAAACGGTGTGGTTGTCGGTAGTGTTGCTGCTGTTGTTCTTAACCTACTCTTCAACGGTTACGGAAAAGAAAAACCAGCCAAAGATTAATCTCATTAGATTTTAATAATAGTATTGACAATTTAATTTGGTCACGCTAGAATAATTTCAACAATTATCGTTTCAGTAATTGCTTCGTTCGGTGTCAGAGAGCCGGTGGGGATGTGCGAACCGGTCAGGCGGAGTTAATGAATTATCGCGAGTATAAGATTGCTCGGCCATAGTCAGTGCCGTTACCACCTGATACGAGAGCGTATTAGATCAATACGTATGTGGGTGGTACCGCGGTTAATAAATCGTCCCGTTGATGAATCATTTCATCAGCGGGATTTTTTATGCAAGCAGTTCATTAAGGAGGAGCAAAAAATGAAAAATTGTGGTGGCATTATCCGTTATCAACTTCAATTCAAACACTAACCAATCAATTATTTTATAAGGGAGATTTGAATTATGAAGTCAATTAAATTCGGTGAAGCAGTTAGTATCCTACTAATTATGTTAATTATTTTAGGGACAGCCGTTATTAAGTTTGGGCTCTCCCCACAAATTCCGGTCCTCTTCGTCATCGCCTTAATCATGCTTTGGGCAAAACTGCGGGGAGCTTCTTGGGACGACCTTCATAAGGGGATCCAAGATGGAATTGGTACAGCAATCATTCCTATTTTTATCTTTATCCTGATTGGGGCATTAATTGCCGTTTGGATTAAAGCCGGGATTATTCCATCAATTATGGTAATCGGCTTTAAGATTATCAGCGCACGGTGGTTCGTTCCTTCTACTTTCCTCGTCTGCTCACTAGTTGGGGTTTCAATTGGGAGTGGCTTTACAACTATTTCAACAATCGGGTTAGCACTTTTCGCTGTTGGTCACGCAATGGGAATTAACCCGGCTTTAGTTGCTGGTTCAATTATTTCTGGTGCAGTTTTTGGTGACAAGATGTCTCCGTTATCCGACTCTACCAACTTGGCCTCAGCAATTGCTGGTAGTGACTTGTTTGCCCATATTAAGAACATGATGTGGTCCACCATCCCATCTTTCATCGTTTCATTTATTCTTTTCTGGGCTATCGGTCAAAGCGGTAGCAGGATGAACTCCAGCAAGATCGTTCACACTACTCAAGCATTGATGAACAACTTTAGTATTAGCTGGTGGGCCTTGCTACCAATTGCGTTACTCTTCACCTGTGCTTGGCGTCACGTTCCTGCCATTCCAACTCTATTTATCAACATCATTGTGACCGTAATCATGATTTTTGTTCAGGATCCACACACGTCCCTTAAATCATTAACTAACTTGATTAGTGAAGGATTCGTTGCTCATACTAATGATGCTTCAGTTAATGCTCTTCTTTCTCGTGGTGGAATTACCAGTATGATGGGAACGGTCTCCTTGATTATTGTGACCCTTTCTCTTGGGGGCATCTTAATGCAATTTAACGTTATCCAATCTGCAATGGATCCCCTTGTTAAGCACCTTAAGACTCCAGGGAGCTTAATTCTGACTACAATTCTTTCTGGAATTGGCGTGAACCTCTTCGTTGGTGAACAATACCTTTCAGTAATCCTTCCAGGACGAGCATTTAAGACCGCCTTTAAAGATATGAAACTTTCTCCATTAGCCCTTAGTCGAGTTCTTGAGGATGGTGGTAGTGTTATTAACTACCTGATTCCATGGGGAGTTGCCGGGATGTTCGCTGCCTCCACTCTTGGCGTACCAGTTCTCCACTTCTTACCATTCGCATTCTTCAGCCTTTTCTCACCAGTCTTCTCCGTTATTAGCGGATTTACTGGGATTGGATTAAAACGTGCTAAAAATTAAATACTAAATAATAGAAGAAAACTGCTAGTGTCTCATCGGACGTTAGCAGTTTTCTTCATTGATTTCCCAGGCAATTTTTTACCGTCAATAATCTCCCTTAGCAACAGACTTGGAAAAGCGATCCAATGTTCTGCTTAACTTGTCGGGCAGTATCTGAATGGTTCATCGTGTAAAGGTGGATCCCGGAGACATCATTGGTCACTAAATCAACAATTTGATCAATTGCATAGGTGATTCCAGCTTGTTTCAATGCTTGGGGATGGTTATGATATTTTGCCAGAATATCCTTAAACTTCTCCGGAACTGTCACCGCACTAGTTTGCAAAATTCGGTTAGCTTGTCGTTCATTAACGACTGGCATAATCCCCGCAATAATTGGTACGTCAATCCCGCCAATGGCACACAACTCACGGAACCGATAATAACTGTGATTATCCAAGAAAAGCTGGGTAATTATTTGGTCACATCCTGCTTCAACCTTTAGTTTTAAATGTTGAATTTCATCTACCATACTCAGTGACTCGGGATGTTTCTCCGGGTAGCAAGCTCCGGTAATTTGGAAGTCAGGATAGTTTTGTTTGATATAAGCAATCAGATCACTAGCATGAGCAAAGTCAGTTTTCTTTTCCAGATTTGGTCGTTCATCGCCTCGCAACACCAGTACCCGATCGACATGGCATACTCGCAATTGCTCCAAGATCCGATCAACGTCTTCCCGGCTGAGATACCAAGCAGGAAGATGGGCCATTGCTGGTACCTGACAATCGTTCTCAACGTAATCAGCTACCCTAACCGTTTCATGAGCAAGCTGTTTTGTATTGCTGTTACAAGTGACACTGATGAAATCCGGGGAAAGATCACGCAAAGATGTTAGTACCTGGTTAAGATGATTGATCCCCACCGTCGAATTAGGCGGAAAAACTTCGTACGATAAAGTTGTCATTTAATCACCCTCTCCTAACTGACGACGAACTTCGCGAGTTGCTTCAATTACATTGGCTAAACTAGCCCTTGTTTCCTCAACACCACGGGTTTTTAGACCACAGTCTGGATTAATCCAGACCTTTGGAGCAGCAATCTTAGCAAGGATCCAGTTGATTGTTGCCTTCACCTCGTCAACGGATGGAATTCGTGGTGAGTGAATATCATAAACTCCAGGTCCCACTTCCGTTTCAAAATGTTGTTTCTTCAGTGTATCCAAGATTTCCAAATTAGAACGTGAAGCTTCAAAGGAAATAACGTCGGCATCCATCGCATCAATTGCCGGAACAATATCGGAAAACTCGCTGTAACACATATGGGTATGGATCTGGGTTTCTGGTTTGACCTTGCTATGGACTAAGCGGAAAGCTGGAATGGCCCAGTTCAAGTATTCAGAATACCAATCAGATTTCCTCAGCGGCAGTTTTTCTCTCAAGGCCGCTTCATCAATCTGAATGATCTTAATCCCGTTAGCTTCTAGGTCAAGAACTTCCTTTTGGATAGCCAAAGCTAACTGAAGAGTTGATTCCTTTAAGCTAATATCTTCACGGGGGAATGACCAGTTCAGAATGGTTACCGGTCCTGTCAGCATCCCCTTAACCAGCTTTTTGGTTTGGCTTTGAGCGTACTTGGACCACTTAATGGTAATTGGCTGTTGTCGTTTAACATCACCCCAAATAATTGGCGGCTTAACACAGCGGGTTCCGTATGATTGAACCCAGGCATTTTTGGAGAAGATATATCCCGAAAGGTGCTGGCCAAAGTATTCAACCATATCATTCCGTTCAAATTCCCCGTGTACCAAAACATCCAGTCCGATCTTTTCTTGCCACTTTAACCAATCGTCAATCTTTCCCTTAATAAAGTCGTCGTATTGTTTTTGATCAATTTCATGGCGACGGAACTGACGACGAGTCTGCCGAACTTCCTTAGTTTGTGAGAAGGAGCCGATCGTTGTGGTTGGTAAAAGTGGTAGGTGAAATTCTGCTTTTTGGATCTTTTCTCGCACCTGACGAGCTGGTTGACGAACAAAGTCTTCATCCTTCAGGTTTGCAATTTGCTCATGTAATTCAGCATCCTCCTGAACTCGCTGCTTCGCAAACAATTCCTGGTTAGCACGAAGCTTTTCTTTAGCAGAACCTTCGTAGATTGCTGCAAGCTCTTTAAGCTCAGCTAACTTTTCTACAGCAAACGCAAAGTGCTCTTTAACAGCTGGCTCAAAGTTTTCATTTTCAACTGTAATTGGCACATGAAGTAACGAGCAAGAGGTGCTAACTATAAGATTTTTCACTCCAGCTTTCTTGAGTTGCGTCAAACTCTTATCATAATGGTTCCGCCAAATATTTTTTCCGTTGACGATTCCGGCAAAAAGAGTCTTGTCTTCCGGAAAATGATGACTAACTAATTGAAGTGTCTGCTTTCCTTCAACAAAGTCAAGGCCAAGGCCGTCAAACGGTAATTCGATCAAGTCGTCATAAATATCCCGAACGTCACCAAAGTAAGTCTGCAGGAGAACCTTTAATTTTCCTTTAGCGTTCAATAGTGGCTGGTAGAGCTCATTAAATAATTGACGATCTTCAGCAGTTAAATCCTTAACGAGGGCCGGCTCATCAAGCTGAATCCATTGTGCCCCGCTGTCTGCAAGTCGATCAAAAACTGCTTTATAGGCAGCTACAGCGTCATTAATAAAGTCACGAGCAGTCACATTTTGATATTCACTTAGCTTCAGTAATGTAAAGGGACCAATCAATACGGGGCGGGTAATGATCCCTAATTCTTTTGCTTCTTCAAACTCTGCAAAAATTTTATTTCCAGTTAGCTTAAATTGGGTGTCCTGATTAAACTGCGGGACGAGGTAGTGGTAATTAGTGTTAAACCACTTCTTCATTGGCCAAGCCAGGATATTTCCTTCTTCACCCTGGTAACCACGCGCTAGGGCAAAGTACTTATCCAACTCAGAAAACGGTAAATCTTGAACATCCTGTGGAACCAAGTTAAATAGGAAGGCAGCGTCTAAGGTTTGGTCGTAGTATGAAAAGTCATTGCTCGGAATTGCATCGATCCCTGCCTGTTGAAGAAGTTTCCAGTTGTTTTTTCTCAGTTCCTTTGCCGTTGTCCGTAACTCTTCTTGACTAATCTTATTCTTAAAGTATTTTTCAGTAGCAAATTTCAATTCACGCTTCTCACCTATCCGGGGGAAGCCAATAATCGTAGTAGTTGTTGTCATCATTCGTTCATCTCTTTCGCCTTTTTATTTGTCTAATAATCTACCATGGATTCTTGCTATTGAATAACTGTTAAATATTTGAACTGGATATAGGCAAAGACTATAATGCAAATAAAAAGGGATCAGACCAATGAGAATTAAACAATTAGAATATTTAGAAGCCGTGATTGAAACTGGCTCAATTAACGAAGCGGCTAAACGACTTTACCTTACCCAACCCAGTCTCTCAAGTGCGATCAAGGATTTAGAAAAAGAAATGGGAATCACGATCTTTCAAAGAAGTAACTCGGGAGCTCGTTTAACTGCTGACGGGCGCGAATTCATGAATTATGCCAAACAAATTCTGGACCAAGTTCGTCTACTTGATGACCGCTTCAAACATCAGCAAGCGCTTCACCAATCCTTCGCTGTTTCCGCACAACACTACGCTTTCGTTGTTAATGCCTTTGTAGAACTAATCAAGGAAATTAATTCGCCAACCTATAAGTTCACTCTCCGCGAGACAGAAACCGAAAATATTTTTAATGATCTGCGAACTTTTAAGAGTGAGTTAGGTGTACTCTATATCAATAATTTTAACCGGCGAATTATCAATAAATTGTTAACGGAAAATGGCCTCAAATTCACGCCACTCTTTGTTGCTAAGCCACACGTCTTTTTGAGCCGTTATAATCCACTTGCAAAACGACACTCAATCAGCCTTGATGATCTGACTGAGCTTCCCTATCTCTCATTTGAACAAGGTGAAAATAATTCCTTTTACTTTTCCGAGGAGATTCAGTCAACTCTGAGCCATAAAAAGGAGATTAAGGTTAGTGACCGAGCAACCATTTTCAACTTAATGGTCGGTCTGAATGGCTACACCATCAGTTCAGGAATCATTAGCAGCAAGCTTAATGATGACAAAATTGTCGCTATTCCTTTGGAGCTTGACGATCCCATAACAATCGGGATTGCGCAACATCAGCATACTGTGCCAAGCCAGTTAAGTCTGAAATTTATTCAGTTGCTTAAAAATCATATTCGTGATTACGGGTTCAAAATTATTGGGGAGAATAACGACAAGGGGGCTGTGACATAAGTCCTTTAAATTAAGAGAACCGTTCGGAATTTCATTTGAAATTCTGAGCGGTTCTTCCTTTTTTTAAAATTAATACTAAATATGGACAGCCTTCCGACGATCTTTTTCATATTCAGTGCCATTAGGGCAATTCCAATCTGACTTTTGGCTTTCTTGAGACCACGCACCGTGAACCTCTTGAAACCCAAATAAGCTTTCAAATTTCCAAAAACAGTTTCTACATCGTACTTGCGACGAGAATACGTAGTGGACTTTGAAAGCGACTTACGTGCTTTAGCTTTAAAATACTCCCATTGTAGATTAACCATAATATACTTAGTATTTCCACGTGGCGTTAATGCCTGAGGAATAACTTGGTGATTTTCATCGTACTTTTCGGCTTGATATACCTTAAAGTCGCGATGGATATATTTATCGTTTCGGTAAGCGCATCGTTTAAAATTAAAGCGGACTCCAGCTGGATTGACATAGTAATCATCATCTTCATGGTATTCCCAATTCATAACCTTTCGATCATCAGAGCGCCATTTGCGACTATTCTCTTTAATCATCGTGCTATAAGGAATTAGGGCGGTGCAATCAGGCAACTCATCTTCAAGATATTTATAATTACGTTCAGACCCATAACCAGCATCGGCTACAATTTCTCGTCCCAAAACTTCGTTCTGGGCGAGCTGCTTAAGAAATGAAATTAGTGTTCTCGTATCAGTGGGGTTTTGCATTAAGTCATAGCCAAGCGTAAATTGCGAATTAGTCATAATTTGAAGATTATATGCCGGCTTAGTTTGTCCATTACGCATCGGATCTTCTTTAACGCGCATAAAAGTAGCTGCGTGATCTGTTTTAGAGTAGCTATTCCGTGAACCAGCGATCTGCATTTGAGTACGATATTCTAAATTTTTTTGGCGACAGTGTTCTAAAGCGCGGCGATATTTTTTGGCGTGGCGTCGTTCTTGTTTGGCCGGATTAGGGGAAACCTTAGCGGTTTCGCTTACCTGTTGATTCAATTCTTCGATACGTTGTTCAAGAAGCGCAATAATAGTATCGAGCTGATCAACGTCAAAGTTATTCTCGCCAACGGCGATTTTAACTTCAGCTTGCTTGATTTCTTGAAGCAGTTTACGGGCTTTTTCAACGTTTAATTCACTATATTTGATCGTACGCTTCTTCCCAACAAAGGAGTACTTATTTGCGTTAGCCAGAATTTTAGTGCCATCAATAAATGAAGCCTCATCAATCATTCCTTGAGCTTTCAGGTAGTCATGAAACTCCTTAAAACTGCTTTGGATCATTTCTTCTAAGTCCTTAGAAATCACAAAGCGAGCGATCGTACGGTAAGTTGGTCGCTGTTCTTGAGTTAACCACATTGCGACAATATTTTCACGAGCAAAGCGTTCAATTTTCCGACAGGAAATAATACCGTAACTGTAGGCTAAAAGGACCAATTTTAATAACATTCTCGGATCGTATTCCTTTGGTCGCCCCATAATATTAGGCTTGCGGATCGCAAGGCCTTCAACTAATTGGTTAATATAACGAGCAGGATGGTCTAATTCAAGTTCATAGGCAGTAGGTATGTTCAAACTAAGTTGATTCAGGTTATAATTAGTTTCCAATGTTTTATATATCCTTTCGAGGGTATTTTGAAGACATCGACGGGCTGGTCGGTGTCTTTTTCTTTTACTAATACATATTTTAAAGGAAAACGGAGTTAAATGAAATCCGAAGATTTCATCTAACTCCGCTTATTATTAGGGACTTATGTCACAGCCCCTTTTTCAAATCACATTCTGGTTATCTTCTGACTAATCGCTGTAACCACTTACAAAGTGTGCCATTTATAGTAGAATAAAAGTAGATATTGTTAATGCTTAGGGAGGAATTTTTATGCCTAAAGCTAAGACACTTAAGCTAAAATGGCTAGCTTTAGCAAGTTTATTAAATAGTACAGGTGCAGCATTCCTTTGGCCTTTAACAACAGTCTTTATTAATAAACATTTAGGAGAATCATTGACTGTTGCTGGAATTGTCCTTTTCATTATGTCAATTACTATGATACTAGGAAACTACCTCGGTGGTTATTTATTTGACCGCTGGAATGCATATTTTATTAGTGTTTGGGGCGCTATAATTGCTACTGTTGCTATTATCTTAATGATCTTTTTCCATAATTGGCCAGCTTTTCCAGTACTAATATGTTTTGTTAGTTTTGGTGATGGGATATGTGCTTCTGCAATTAATTCATATGGTAACTTTGTTCCAAGTAAAGATACTCGATTTGTCTACAATATGGTATATTTAGCATTTAATGTCGGCGTTGTTCTTGGAACATTGCTAGTTGGAATTCTTTACCCAATTAGTATTGATCTTACATTTATTATCGCTTCTTGTTTTTACATTATCTTCTTACTAACAATTTTATTTTGCTTCAATGTTCCAATTCATAAACGGTCAAAAAAGAAGTCAATATCATCGCACAAGGTCAGAGGTCCTCAGCGTATTAGAATAACTATTGTCTACACTATTTTTATTAACCTAATCATGATTTACTTGGCTTATGCTCTTTGGGAAAGTATTATGTCAGTTCACATAACAAATCTTGGCATTCCTTTTGTAGCATATAGTCTTCTTTGGACGATGAATGGAGCCATCATTATAATTGGTCAACCAATTATTAGCTACTTTGCTCCCTATATTAAACTATATAAACAAATATACGCAGGGTTACTCCTATTTACATTTTCTTTTATCTTTCTACCTTTTATCCACACATTATTGGGATTCACTTTAGATTTTATCATGTTAACGATTGGTGACATGCTTAGTGTCCCTGGAATTCCTGCTTGGGTTTCAGAGATTACTCCTATCAATAAATCTGGTAGATACCAGAGTCTAATAAGCAGTACTATTTCTATTGGTCGGGCAATCGGCCCACTTCTTGGTGGAATTATTATTGAAGCCTATTCATACAATACATTGTTCATTACAGCCTTTTTCTTAATGTTAATTACATTTATTCCTATTACTATAACTAACCATATATATCTTAAAACTAATAGAGTTTATACTAATAAAAGCAATGATTAAGTGTCCGTCTTAGTCATTGCTTTTTATCGTTCTTTTATTTCATTGCTATTGTGCTTTTGTTACTACTTTAAATATTTTTGTGGGTTACTTAAAAGCTCATCAATTGATACTTTCCTACTGCTGTCCGATTCAGTAAGATTTAATTCAATTTCCTTTGATGAAACTTCTTTATCACCAATAACAGCAAAATACCTACTGTTCCGTCGGCTAGCTTCCTTAATTTGTGTACCAACCTTTAATCCTTGGTAGTCTTTGTCAACTTTAATTCCCATATTACGAAGAGGTTCCATTAATTCAAAAGCATAATCATCAGCTTTTTCACCAACAGTAACAAAGAACAAATCAAGTCCCGGTTGTGGAACAAAGCTCTTATTTTCTTCTTTTAATAGAAGAAGAAGTCGTTCAACACCAATTCCGTAGCCTATTCCACCTTCATCAGGTCCACCAATTTGAGAAATTAATCCATTATAACGACCACCACCGCAAATAGTTGTGTAGCCACCACCAAATACTGGTGAATTGGACATAATCTCAAAAATAGTGTGAGTATAGTAGTCTAGTCCTCTAACCATTTCATTATCTACTACGTAATCAACATTAAACTTATCAAGAATTTTCTTTACTGAGTCGAAATACTTAGCAGAATAATCACTTAGTGAATCAAGAATTGAAGGTGCATTCTCAACAATCTTCTTGTCTGTTTCATCCTTACTATCAAGGACACGTAATGGGTTCTTATATAAGCGTTCCTTAGAGTCATCACTAAGTTCATCGTAGTGTGGCTTCAAGTAGTCGATTAAAGCCTGACGATAATTATCTCTTGTTTCCTTATCACCAAGAGTATTAATAGCAACTCGTAACCCAGAAATACCGAGTCGTTTAAAGAACATTAATGCCTCAAGAATTACTTCTGCGTCAATTTGTGGCGATTCACTGTTTAATGCTTCACACCCTATTTGTGTAAACTGACGTTGTCTTCCAGATTCAGGCCGCTCATAACGAAACATTGGTCCCATATAGTAAACTTTATAAGGCTTAGCATATTCAGGGCCAAACAACTTATTCTGAACATAAGCCCGCACTACTCCAGCTGTTCCTTCTGGTCGTAAGGCAACATGTCGATCTCCCTTATCATGGAAATCATACATTTGCTTTTCCACAATATCGGATGTATCTCCAACATTTCGTGCAAAAACGTTATAGTCTTCGAACATCGGCGTTCGAATCTCTGAATAACCAAACTCTGCAAATGTATTACGTGCAATATTTTCAACTTTTTGCCATAGTTCACTTTCGCCTGGCAAAATATCAACTGTACCACGTGGACGTTGATAATTAACTTTAGCTTTTGCCATATATAGAACCCACCTTTTCAAACTCAAAAAGCTCCTCACAAGCCTTAAAGACTTGTTGAGGAGCTTTTTTATACTACCTTAATTCACACTTACCATAAAGGTAAAGTGTTCCACCGGGTAAATGGTATAACCACCCGCCGGGGTAATAACGCTCCCCATCACGAAATATTTTTAGTATTCACATAAGTAAAATGTGAATTAAAGATGTTTCACAAATCAATAAAAGAATTAGTCGACTAATCTTTTAAAGAACAACAATAAAGTATATGTTGCTCTTTAATTAAATGATAAACGATTGTATGAATTTGTCAATATACTTTTACAAAATTTTACTTACCAGCTTTGGGATAAACAGGATTTGCATCATCATATTCGTAATGACTAATATGTCCATCTTGCATCCAGCGCCTTAGCCGATCAATTTCTTCCGCATGATCTGGGTCTAATAATTGTGGGAATTCCCCGCGAATAGTATTATCATACCCTGCGTGATTAATCGTCTTAGGCTTTATATCCTGGATAAAATCAAATGCACGACCATTTACAATATCATCAAGTTGTAAACTACTAAAATTGTAAAAGTCAATAACTAATTTTCCGTGGGGTGTTCCTTTAATGAATTTAACGTCTTTAACTCCATCTTTTTTAAAACAAGTCATCTTACCATCAACATATCTATAGAAATTATGAATTGATGTCATAAGAATTTCTTTTGTGCGATGGTTATCATTTACAATTACTTGAGACATGCGATCTTGTGTATCTTTAAGTGCACTTTCAAAATCGTTTGTAATAAGTGATTTGGGAACCACCTTTTTTATTCTTTGAATACTTACACTATAATTATCTGACATAAATACCACTACCTAACAAAAGGAAGAGGGATATAATCAAATATGTTATATCCCTCTTCCCGACTAAAAAGACTAGAATATTTCTTGGAAGGGAACTAAAGACCTGCTATCAATTAATCACTAAAAAAACTTATTAGCTATTTAATCTTACTAGTACTTAATAGCACCGTTAGCAGTTAATGACTTGTAACCCATCTTATCAAGCCATTCAGGCATAGTTAAGTTTGCCATAATATTCATATCTGTATCTGGTGTTAAAATTGAACCACCAGGAATGGAATCAACTGGCATTGAAACATAAGGAGCAACCGTAATTGCGTTACCGATTTGCCCTGGTTCCATCATTGTGTGAGCAAAGCCGATCCATGAACTCTTGAATGAAGTATTAGCATCTTGACCACATTCTGCAATTGACTTAGCGATTGCCTTCCGACGACCCTTAAGGTATTCAATTAGTTCGTCTTCGTTAGGAGTTTCCCAAACACCAGCATCTTCAATAAACATACTGGAGTCCTTTGAAGGATCCTTAGCAAAGGAAAGAGCAATTGCTGACCATACACCATAACCTTGACCAGGCTTCATATCAGAATCATTCATTGGACGTTCAGCAGTGACACCCTTGTTAGCACAAACAATGAATGAACCTGGAGCTGGATAGTGACGACGTTCGTCATTAGTACCAAAGTATTCAACTAAGGCATCTTGTAATGGCTTAGCATCGTAAATAGGTAATTCACTACCATCCCATTGCTTTTCAGTAAATAATGGCTTAGCAGTATCAACTTCTGGGTTTCTCAAAATATCGTAACCAATACAATGGCCTTGAGGACCAGTGAATGATGAAGCAGTAGTCATATTAATTTGACCAATGTAAGCGTTCTTTGTTTCGGCACGGTCATATGAAACGATTCCATCTAGAACATCGTCATCAGTTTTGTCACGTACACCAGCATCAACTTTCAAACCAGTTACATAACCATTACCAATGTTACCCGGTTCCATGTAACCACGACTCCATTGCTTATATGGACTAATAGCAATTCGGTCAACACCAAGTTTATTAAGTTTCGTATCTAATTCGGACATAATTAGACCTCCATTAATTAAAAAGCAAAAATTACAAAACAATAGCAATGAACGAAAGCGCTTCCTATTCCTTACAATTTTCATTATATATATATAATATATATATGTCAATAGGAAACGCCAAATTTGTTAAAAAATTACAATTTTAAAAATAATTAGTTTATTTTTGTAAAGAAAAAAGGTACCAAAGAATACTCTTTGATACCGTTTACAGCCATATTATTGTTTTTTAGCACACAAGTTCACATTTTCAGGGGTTAGTGAAGCAAGGCATAGATCCCATAAATAGCTACTACTACGATAACTATTGCAAAGATCCATTCACCTTTCGTAAAGATCTTCTTACCGTGTTGATGACGAGCCCAAACATATAGTGGAATACCAACTGCATAGAAGATAAATGAAATCAACGTATATTTAATATTAGCAGAATAGGCCATAAAGATGATGTATAGGAATGCAAGGATCCCAATAATCATTCCTGAACTCCGGTGGTGTTTTGTATTTGTAGGGAAGTCACCGTGTTCTTTCCGACTAATCTTAATTAAGTACATTGAAGATAAAAGATATGGCGGAACAGTCATAACCCCAACAATAGTCAAAAGCATTTGATATGCACTTTCATCAAAGTGAGCGATCAAAATAATAATTTCAATCAAAACAGTGGCAACAATAATTGAGAATATCGGTTCCCCAGTTTTAGAAACTTTAGCAAAAGCCCGTGGGAAAGAACCATCTTCTGCTGCAGCATGTTGTGGCAATTCAGCTAACATTTGGATCCAAGAAATCCAGCTTGAGAACACTGCAACTAGTAATGCAATCGCAATTACGTCACGACCAATATTATTATGCCAAACGTTAGTTAAAATATATGCCGTTGAAGGTGAGGTCATCTTAGCTAATTGACCGTATGAGTATGCACCTAACGAAAGCATACCAACAAGAGCGTACATAACCAAACAAATGACAAAACCAATAACCGTAGCGGGCGCAACCTGCTTTACATTTCTGGCTTTACCAGACATAACAACGGCACCTTCAATACCTCCGAAGAGCCATAGAGTAACCATCATTGTGTTCATTAATTGGTGCATAACACTACCCATTGGCTTATCACTTACAGATGGGACTGCATGCGTACCACTCATGTTAGTTGTAAATGTATGAAGATTAAAGTGAAATAGCACTGAAACAAGGAAAACAACAACAACAGCTAACATAATTGCAGTAGCGATTTTTTGAACACCACTTGAAACTTGAACCCCACGAAGAACCAAGGCAGTTATTGCCCAGGTAATAATTGAAGCACCAATAACTGATGGCCAATTATTTCCACCAGTAAACGTTCCTGGGAAGAAGTAATCAAGAGTGCTCATAACTAAAACAGCATAAGCAGCATTAGCAGCACATTCACAAACAAAGTATGCCCATGCACTAAAGAATCCAGTAAAGGAACCAAACCCAACTTGAGCATATTTATAAAGTCCGGCAGTTAAATCTGGCTTGACATCACTCAAAATAACAAACATTTCAGCAATGAACCAAATACCAATACCAGTTATAATCCAGGAGAGAAGTTGGGCCGTAACCCCAGCTTCCATCGACATGTTTTTTGGCAAGTCAAAGACTCCTGAACCGACCATTGCACTAACACAGAGTGCAACTAAACCAACAAGTCCCAGTTTCTCAGCCTGAGATTTATTTTCATCGGCCATTTTGTACACATCCCTCACATCGAATTTGTAAGGAATAGGAATATGCACAATGTTCAAATTCAATATATCACTTGCATACCAATTATTCAATAACAAAAATAATATGAATGTTTCGTTACCAAAGTGCATATTTTTTCTTAGTTATGTTTATTCAGAAAAAATTAATTAACTTTTTAAATAATTATGTTATACTTTATTTGATTCATATGGCGGTATTGGTGAAGTTTGGTTAACACACCGGTTTGTGGGTCCGGGACGCGTGGGTTCGAATCCCACATACCGCCCTCATAAAAAATAGCACGTTAGTATTTAATTAAATACTAACGTGCTATTTATATTTTAAATAAATTAATTTATTTTCTAACACAAAAAGCCTCTAGTATCCTAGGGAGTTTCGTATATTAAGTTAATTAATATCTCATTCTAATTGTTCTTTGCCTATGCCATCAATACTTCTGCAACTAATAGTCCGCCACCGAAGACGAGGACAAAGACAACGACTGGCCAAACGAAGCGTACCCAGTGTGAATACTTCATGTCAAGCATTTGTAGGGTAGCCATAACTAATCCGGTTGGTGCCAAGAAGAGCATTGCGTATTGACCAAATTGGTAAGCCGTAACAACGATATACCGTGGAATATGAACGGTATCAGCCAACGGTGCCAAGATTGGCATAGCAAGAACTGCCAAACCAGATGAAGATGGCACAATAAAGCCAAGTACAAAGAAGATCAGCATCATTACAATGATGAAGAATGAACCACTCATGTGAGAAACAACCTTAGATGATGCATACAGAATGGTATCTGAAATGTAACCATCGCTCAAAATCATATTGATTCCCCGAGCCAATCCAATAATCAGGGAAACACCAACCAAGCTGGCAGCACCATCAGAAAAGGCAGTCGTGGTCTTGTATTCACCTAAGCCATCCTTCTTACCAAAGCAGGTTAAGAACATAATGATTACCGCAATTGTTAAGAATGAAGCGGCCATGTTAGGGAATGCCCAGTTCTTTGCCATAACACCCCAGATCATAATTGGGAACGCGCAGGCAAAGAGGATTAAGATAATCTTCTTTTTAAGGGTGAATGTCCGGTCATGTTCTTCTGTAGAATCCATTGACCACATCTTGTCGAATTTCTCCTTATCTTCATAGGAGTACGAGAAACTCGGGTCTTTTTGAACTTTCCGTGCATACCAGTGAAGATAAAGCAGTAAACAAATTACCGCTACCGTGAAACCGATAATCCGGCCCATCATCCCTTGAGTAAATTGGGTACCGGCAGCATTAGAAGCAATAACAACAGAGAATGGGTTAATAATCGAGAATGTTGTCCCAATTGAACTAGCTAGGAAGATCGCCCCAACGGTAACGATTGAATCGTAACCCATGGCGATGAAGACCGGTGCCAAAATTGGATAGAAAGCCACCGCTTCTTCTTCGATCCCACAAAGGGTGCCACCAAAGGCCAACAGCACGGCAACCATGAAGACTAAGATAAATTCTTTTCCCTTAGACTTCTTGGTTAACGCCGACAGCCCAGATTCAAAGGCCCCACTAGCTTTTACGACCCCAATTAATCCACCAAGGACGAAAATGAAGATCATAATATCAACGGCCTGCATCGTCCCGTTAACCATACTGGTGAAAATTGAGTAAATACTCATCGGGTGCTGCTTAAGTCGCTTGTAAGTTCCCGGAACCGAAACCGGCTTACTAATTGCACCAGACTTAAATTGATCAACATCGATCTTAACGTGTAACTTATCCAATGTCGCTTGAGTAGCCGGATAAATTGTCTTTTTCCCACTTGGCGCAGTCACCTGAAGATGGTCATGACTGTAAGCTAGCTTTGAATAGCTCCCAGCAGGAATGAACCATGTTAAGAAAACAGAAATAACTGTTAAGAAGAATAGGATGGTAAATGCACCAGGCATTTTTAATTTCCACTTCTTCTTTGGTTTAACTGAAGCATCCATAACCTTACCCCTCACTAAAAAATAATTGCTTTACCATTTTACTAGCCACATAAATCTAATTGTGGACAAGTGTATAATGATAATTGATTGGGCTAATTACGAATTAACAAATTAACCTCTTACGTTTATTAGTTTAGTAAGCGCTTACGTAAATATTCAAAAATAATCACGTTTCATCAAAAATATAATTAAGGAGTTCACATGTTACGGAATCTCAATTTCCTCCGTTATCGTAAATACCAACGAATTATTATTGTTGCAATTCTCGTTGCCCTGGCATCACAGATTGAGGTAAGTGCCTTTGTCCCGGGAAATACGATCGCCCTCTCGGCATTTATTCTGCCTGTTTTCTTGTATTTCAATCAGGATCTCAATCCTTTCCAAATTGGCTTAGCAATCGCCATTGCTTCTCCCGTTTTTCGGGGATTCGTTTTATTAGCTACCCAGGGGGCAACCGCAGCTCTTGTCGTGACCTATATCATCGCTGATATTATCTTTTTCGTTTGCTATACGCTCCTCTATTATCTCCTGTATTGGTTACGGACCTTCCAGAATAATATTGCCTTTTTCTTTACAATTATTATCTGTGATTACTTTGCGAACCTTGCTGAGCTCTCTTTTCTAAATCACTTTCAGCCGTTCTCCCGGTGGATTTTACAAGGGGTCTTAATCCTTGCCCTCACCAGATCCGCAGTTGCCTTTGCCCTCTCTTTCATCCTTCATTATTGCCAACTCCTTACGGTCAGCAGCGAAAGTCACGAACGCCAATACTACCACTTCATCTGGGTCGCTTCGGTCGTTAAAAGTGAAGTCTACTTTATGAAGAAAACAATTAATGAAATTGAACAAGTAACGAAGAATGCCTACCAGTTAAACGAACGCCTTGGCGCTGAACACCGTCCCCAAGAACAAAAGATGGCCTACCAGATTGCCCAAAACGTTCATGAAATCAAACATTCCTACCAAAATGTCATTAAGGGTCTCGGTGATTATTTTGACGACCGAAATAACGAACCAATGCCAATGAAGGATATCCTCAAGATCGTTACTAATTATTCTCAAATGATTATTCGAGAAAAGAAAGCCCATATTAACTTGGTCGTCCAGAATCATACTGATATTACGGTTCCTCAACATTATTATCTAGTAACGATCCTTTCCAATCTAATTCTTAACGGGATCGATGCCATTGGTAACCAACATAACGGCGAAATCTTAATCCAGGTTAAGGACAATCAAGATTGGGTCTTCCTTTCCATAACGGATAACGGTAGTGGCATCCCGGATAACCTTCTTCCCTTAATCTTCAAATCTGGTTTTTCAACTAAATTTGATGCTTCTGGTGATATTTACCGAGGAATTGGTCTTTCTAATGTTCAGACAATTGTTCAAGATGAATTTGGTGGCCAAATCACTGTCGACTCAACGCCAAAAGTGGGGACAACCTTCTTTGTTAAACTTAATCGACAAAAATTGACTGCGAAAGGAGAATAAGGTAATGAAATACTATATTGTTGATGATGATCAATCGATCCTCTATGTTTTACAGAACATTATTGAACAAAACTTTAATGATGAGGTTGTTGGAATGAACGATCATTCACCTGCAGCGTTAAAAGATCTCCTGGTTCGTGACGTAGACATTGTTTTAGTCGATCTTCTCATGCCTGAATTATCTGGCATCGAACTCGTTAAGCAAGTTAAAAAGGTTAAACCAAACACCCGCTTTGTAATGATCTCTAAGGTCCAAGATAGTGAGATGCGTGCCAAAGCCTATCAAGCCGGGATCGAATTTTTTATTAATAAGCCGATCAACCTCATTGAAGTTAAGGCGGTTTTAGAAAAAGTCGAGCAAAGCTTAACGATGGCTTCCCAACTCTCTTCAATTTCCCAGATGATCCATAGTTTTAACCAGCAAACTAACCCTCCCCAAAGTGCACCGCAAGGAGATCAAGCAAGTGCAACATTAAAGTATCTGGGGATGACTTCAGAAAAAGGAACTACCGATATTCTTCAAATCATTCCGCTAATGAAAAGTCAAAGTACTAACTACCGGGACCTGGATTTAAATGCTCTTTTGGATCTCAGCGAACACGAAAGAAAAGTCATTGAGCAACGAATTCGCCGGGCAATTAAGGTTGGCTTAGCAAATACCGCAAACCGTTTAATTGATAATCCCTATGATGAACAACTTTCTGATCTCGCAAACCTCCTTTTCGGCTACGAAAACGTCCACGCGGAAATGCTTTGCCGCCAAGGTAAGCAAAAATCAGGTGGGAGAATTACAATCCAGCGTTTTATTGACGGGTTAGCTGATCTTACTGGAACGAAAAAATAAAAGCTAGAAATTAATCTTCTCAGGAGCTTTTAAGGCTGGCAAGAAAGTTAATTCCTAGCTTTTTTATTAATCATATTGGTGCATATATTTCGAAAGACGCTTAAGTCCTTCCTTAAGGGTTGTTTCTGGGGCACAGTAACCAAGACGAACATGTTTTGGAGTATCAAAGGCATCCCCTGGCACTAGCAAAACTCCTTCATCTTTCAACAAGTTTTCGCAGAAGGTATGAATATCAACTGGAACATCTAGTTTAGGGAATGAGGTTGAAACTGCCTGGGGCATCACAACTGACGCCCGATCTTCATGTTCAATCCAATCTTGGTAAATCTTTAAGTTACCGAGGACCAGTTTTCTATTCCGTGCCAACACCTGGTCACGGTGACGAAGGACATAGGTTGCAAGCAGGTCATTAAAGACACCCCCACAGATCATTGTGTAATCACGGAACTTCCGAAAAAGCTCTGCCAATTCACTATTCGTTGCGGTCCAGCCGATCCGGACACCAGGAACTGAATATGTCTTTGAAAGGGAGTTAGTAGCAATCCCCTTATCATATAAATCAATGATTGAAGTGAACTTTGTCGGGTCATCCAGTGGGAGGTAAACTTCATCTACTAATACATAAGCACCCACTGACTTAGCAATTTCGACAACTTGTTTCAAAAATGCCTCATCTAAGACTGTCCCGGTCGGGTTATTTGCATTATTTAAACAGATCATCTTAGTATCAGGACGAATTAACTTTTTCAGTTCTTCAATATCTGGATACCAATTATCTTCTTCGTGAATATGCCAGAAGTCCACGTCAGCTCCTAATGACTTTGGAATGTCATAGAGTTGTTGGTATGATGGATATTCTGCAATCACGTGGTCACCAGCTTGAATCAAACTATAAAGAGCCAAAATATTTGCCCCAGTAGCACCGTTCGTTTGTAAAATATTATCTGGTTCGACATGTTGATACAACTTTGCAACTTCCTGCTTAAATTCAGGCGATCCTTCAATCCACCCATAGTTCATCTTTTGTTGATCTAACATTTCATAAAATTCATGACCATTATTACCGTCAAGATTTAGTACTTCATGCATCGTTAATGAAGCAATTGTACTCTGTGAAATATCATAAGTGGCACTCTTTTCCCACCTATTTAACCACGCTTCTACACCAAATGGGGCGATTTCAACCATAACTCCTAGCCTCCTAATTATTAATTGCAATTGTTCCGTTCCCAATTAACACTAATGAAACGATGGCAAAGATAACGATTAAAATCATCACAACCTTTTCCTTTACGGTAACAACATGTTTGAATTCTTTACATGCTTGTAGGTAGAAAATAAAACCTGGAATAAAGCCAACGGAGACAACCATTACTTGCTTCCACCCCGAAAGGATCATTGCCATCAATTCAAATAGGGTAGTGATTAACCCAATAATAAACTGACCCCATTCATGATTCTGACCACTGTATTCCATTTGGTAAATTCCAACTAAGAAGTAACAAATCAAAATTGCGGCCGTACATAATGTGTATGCAAAATTATACGCATAATTTGTGAATAATAACGTGAATAGGAAGATCGATTGAAGAACTCCAGTAATAATTAATGCCCGTGTAGGAGCCTTCTTTTTATTCAGTTTTCCCCATGAAGTTGGTAACGTTTGGTCATCTGCCATTAACATCAATGATTCTGCCGGCAACATCGTCCATGATAACCATGAAACTAGTACCGAGATGATTAAACCAATACTAATTAAGGCAGCACCCCAACTTCCGACTAAGTGTTGCATGATGGCCCCTAATGCGGGTTGTCCACCAGCTGCTAATTGTGCCCGTGTCATTACACCATAAGGAAGGATTGAGACAATCACGTAAATTGTTAATAGACTAGCAAGGCCAAGGATTGAAGCATGTTCAGCATCTTTCCGTGTTTGAGCACGACTTGAAAGAACGGATGCACCTTCAACCCCAACAAAGAGCCACATCATTACAATGATTGAAGAACGAACTTGATCAAACAATGATGTTTGCTTTAAACCATGAACATTTTGGGCAACGTTTCCCCAGAAATCCGCCGTAAACATTTTCGCTTTAAAAGCAATGATTACACAAATTATAAAGACAATTAACGGAATAATTTTGCATATTGTTCCAATTGAATTTATAAAAGCTGCCGATTCAATCCCACGGTTAACTAAAAATGTCAGAACCCACGTTAGAATAATTGCTACAATGATTGATACTAAGTTCTGCCCATTTTCAAAGACTTTCGGGAAAAAGGTCCCTAGTGCGCTCATCGTAATCGTCGCAAATGCAATATTTCCTAGCCATGCAGATAACCAATAGGCCCAACCAGAAACAAATTCCCCTAAAGGACCAAATGCGGCACCAGCATAACTAAAAATTCCTGAATTAAGGTCAGGACGTTTTTGGGAAAGATTATTTAACGATAGCACCAGGGTTAAAACACCTATTCCTACAATAATCCATGCCAAAATTGCTGGACCTGGTGCAGCCGCTGTTGCTAAGTCACTTGTAATTCCAAAAACTCCTGAACCAATCGTCGAACCAACAATCAATAATGTCAATTCGATGGTATTAATTCCTTTTTTCTCACCCATTAGCCTCAACTCCTATCTTACCCTCAAGTAGCTTTATCTTTTATTCAATAAAATGAATATTTATTAATTGGCGGTAATTATAACAGGGTAAATGAGGAGATTCAAATAAAATTTTAATTTTTTATTAAATGCATTACGAAAGAGCGTCTTCCAACTGTTTGAAGACGCTCTTAAGTTTTTATTCAATTATTAAGTTTAGCTCGCCAGGAACTTGCTAGAGCGCTAACAGTTCCTACTGCAACCGAATCAAGATCTGCTCACCCTAACTTTCCTCGAGCTAACATTCTACTTCAACACAGTCGAAACGTGCTTCGCCTGAGTTTCCTAGAGCTAGCAACCTCCTTCCTAGGCGCAAGTCGCCTTCGTCAGGAGAAATTGCTAGCCTTCCGGAAACTCTTTGGGGCGAAGGCGAAGACACTCTACTTATCATATTCCTCTATCTTAAACTCATGATCGGTTAGGGTGGCGGTGGTGAGACTGCCGTTCTTTGGGCGAACGGTTACGTCATATTTACCTTCACCGAAGCGTTCCACAAGGCTCAGTAAAGTATTACCATGACTTACCCAAAGAACATTAGCATCTTCAGGGAGATCGGCATGTCGGATCATTTCGATCCCCTTATTCATCCGTTCCCAGTATTCGTGATTGTTTTCTGCATCATGGAATGGATCGGCTTCCTTCAACCAATCCTTAGCTTGACCAATCGAGCTAGCAAGGACGATTTGCTTAAAGGTATTGTAGCCGTGAGGTGCACCCGCATTGTACCAAGCAAGATCCATATTTGTTCCTTCATATGAACCATAGAATTCTTCCCGGAAATAAGGGGCAGTGACTGGTTCACGAACGGAGTCTGCCTGATTCAAATCAAGTATTTCTTGAATAGTTTCCATTGCCCGCGTCGTATCACTACAAAAGGCAGCATCAAAGTGAATGCTTTTAAGCCGTTCACCCGCATTTTTAGCGTCTTGCTTCCCTTTTTCTGTTAATGGAGAATTACTCCATCCCTGAAGCTTATTGTAAATGTTGTAATATGTTTGACCATGTCGTACTAAATAAATATTCAATTTTGTCATGACTCATCCTCCGTTCTCCTGTGATTCTTCTTCATTATAGCGCTCCCATTATTAATTTAGAAGCAAGACAGGTCTTTGAACTTGCTTATCTTCCTCTTCATAACTTCTTCATACTTTCCCCCTATTCTTAATACAAGAAAGAAGGAATTGACTAATGACATTAAAAGAAACTGCTTCTCAACCAAATATTGTTGCGGCTAAGATTATTGCCATCAGCAACAAAAAAGTTACAGTAGTTACCGAAGAAGGTCATCTATTAATGATTCCCTTAACTAAAGAGTACCGTCAAGATAAAACAATGCTCGAATCATTGAAAGATATCCTTCGTGCCGGTATTTGGATTCCTGTAAACAAAAAATTACGGAAACTCTTTAGCTATGACTGGCTAACTGGACCAGTGCCCGTTCCAGCTAAAGTAAATAATTAAATTTTGACAACAATCCTCCTTATACCGATGTTTCTTCGCTAATCTATGGTAGAATGGCTGTTGATTTGCTAGTTTTGCTAGCACTAAACAACTATTAAATCTCGATTGCGAGGAACATTCCTAATGAAAAAACTAAGCAAATTTGTGGACACTAGGATTGGGTTCTTCACCCTTCTAGTAGTCCTTTTTTGGTTAAAGACATTATTTGCTTACTTTACGGACTTCAAATTAGGGGCAGAGGGGATTTTTCAATACCTTATTCTGTTAATTAACCCGATACCAATTACCGCATTAATTTACAGCATTGCATTTTATTTTAAACGTGCTCGCTTCTTCTACCCGGTTTTAATGGGGTTAGACATTGCCAACACGTTATTGCTGTACCTAAACGTCATTTATTATCGTGAATTTACGGATTTTATGACGATTGCCACAATGACTGGTTATTCAAAAGTTAATCAAGGCTTAAGTGGCAGCTCGTTAGCTTTAACAAACGTTCACGATCTTTTTTATTGGCTTGATATTGTTATCATTCTCATCCTGATGTTGATGCGGAAGATTCATTTTGATCCACGTGCCGTTAGTAGTAAATTAGCGTTTGCGTTCACTTCAATGTCATTAACCCTCTTTGGTGTAAACTTATCGTTTGCGGAAATGAGTCGCCCACAATTACTTACCCGGACCTTTGACAGAACCTACATTGTTAAGTACCTAGGGATCGATGCCTTTACCGGATATGATGTCGTTAAATCACAGCATATTAGTAAAATGCGGCAAAGTGCTACTAAATCAGAACTATTGAAGGTTAAAAAGTTCACTGATAAGCATTATGCCGCACCCAATCCCAAAATGTACGGAATCGCTAAGGGACGGAACGTTATTGTTATCCACCTAGAAAGTTTCCAACAGTTCTTGATTGATAAAAAAGTAAACGGTCAAGAAGTTACGCCATTCTTAAACTCCTTATATCATGGGAAAGATACCTATGCGTTTGATAACTTCTTCCACCAGGTTGGTCAAGGGAAAACGAGTGATGCCGAAAACATGCTGGAAACCAGTACATTTGGTCTTCCTCAAGGCTCACTTTTTGCAACCCTTGGGAGTGATAATACCTTCCAAGGTGCTCCAGCAATCCTTAATCAACGTGCTGGATATACTAGTGCCGTTTTCCATGGAAATGTTGCTAGTTTCTGGAACCGAAATAACGTTTATAAGAATTTAGGATACCAATACTTCTTCGACGCTAGTTACTTCGATACTTCTGGCGATAAAGCTACGGGATATGGTCTTAAAGATAAGTTGCTCTTCAAGAATTCTATTAATTATCTCCAGAATTTACAGCAACCGTTCTACACTAAGTTTATTACCGTTACTAACCACTTCCCGTATAGCCTAGATGACGAAGATAAAGATCCAAATTTCCAAACAACTAACACGGGAAATACCACTGTTGATAACTACTTTGTAACGGCCCACTACTTAGACCAGTCACTTGCCGAATTTTTTGCCTACTTGCAAAAAACTGGTTTAGATAAAAACTCAGTCGTTATGATTTACGGGGATCACTACGGAATTTCAAATTCAGAAAATAAGGCTTTAGCAACCGCTCTTGACCGGAATCCTGATGATTGGACCGACTATGATAATGCCCAGCTTCAACGGGTTCCACTAATGTTTGTCATCCCCGGCTCTGGTGGTCACGGTGGAATTTACCATCAATATGGTGGAGAAGTCGATGTTTTACCAACGCTCCTGCACCTTCTCGGGATTAGCACTAAACGATACATTCAGTTTGGTACGGATCTCTTTTCTAGCCAGCACAGTCAAGTAGTTGCTTTCCGGAACCGCGATTTTGTAACCCCACATTTTTCTAGTATTAGTGGGACAGTTTACAACAACAAGACCGGAAAAATTGCTGAATTAACAGCAAAGCAGAAGAAACGGTTAAAGAAGGATCAGAAGCTTGTAAATACAGAACTTTCGCTTTCTGATTCTCTAAACGAAAAGAACCTGCTTCGCTTCTATCATCCAAAGGGCTTTAAGAAAGTCAATCCAGCCGATTATAACTACTCAAATGGTTTGAAACGAGAAAAACGGATTGAAAAGAAGCTGGGTAATAAATCAACTAGTATCTTCTCAAAGAATGGTAATCGTTCTACAGTTGATGATTACTCAACTGATGCTCCAGAACAAAACCACTCTTCAACTGATTCCAACCGAATTAAGATTACTAATCCAGATGCAAATAATAAGTAAACTAAAAAGCATTTAACGTCCCTGGTTAATCAGAAATGTTAAATGCTTTTTTGGTGTGTTGATTGAGTGTCTTTAGAAAGATTGATCTAAGGCAGCATGGTCGAAATGTGCTCGACCTAAACTCCCTCGAGCTAACGACCTCCCCCTCCGACGACAAGTTCGTCGTTCGGCGGAGAAATCGTTAGCCACCGGGAGTTTTTCACGGTCTCGCACTCTTAACTAGTTCCACATTCTTTGCCAAAGATTACCGCGATTGATGGTTTCGGCGCTACGGAGTGGGATAGTAATTGGCTTATTATTGACAGTTCTGATATCAGAGCCGGTAACAATAATATTTCCAAGTCGTTCACCCTTCTTAACTGGGGCATTTAATCTCGCTTTATGGTTAGTTAAATGCTTATAATAATACGGCTTGATCGTAAACCGCGCAGTCTTTTGCATCTGCCAAACGCTAAACGAGTATGGTTCGACTGTTAACATTCGTTTAGTACCATTAGTAACCCGCTTTTGTGATTGTTTCTTATTGAGGGTTAGTACTTGCTGGTGCGCATTTTGAATAAAGTACTGGTATAAACGTTGGGTTTGGGTGAAACGAGCATCCTTATCTTTTCCGTTCGCATGAAGAACAACCGTAATCAACCTATGTCCCTGATAAGTTCCTGTACTGACAAAGCAAGCGCCAGCAGCATCAGAAGTTCCTGTCTTGAGTCCATCAATTTGAACCCCATCAACAGTGTACTTACCGCCAGGAAGCATCTTATTGAGGTTCTCCACCTCTTTGACCTTCCCCTTAGCAATTGTAAATTGTGCCTTTGGTTGACTAGTAACTTTAAGAACACTTGGGTAGTGTTTAACAAGATATTGTGATAATAAGGCAACATCACGGGCAGTCATGGCATTTTCAGCATTGCTACTGATCCCTTTTTGCTTTAGCCCCTTCAGGTCACCATTCTTTAGCCCAACAGGATTTACAATTGTGGCATCTGTAATCCCAATTTGGTGAGCTTTCGTCTGCATTTTAGCGTTAAATTGCTTAATCGTGCTTCCATCGGCTGTCGCTAAGGCTAGGGCAGCTCCATCAGCAGATTTAATCAGTGTCGCGTTAAAAAGTTCCTGAACCGTATACGATTGACCTGCTTGCAACCCAATTGCCGAATAGTTAGCATCATTAGAAACGTCAGCAATCTTTTTATCAACCTTCACCTTAGTGTTCCATGTTAATTGATGGTTGTTAATCTCATCCTCAATCACGCTCGCTGCTAGCAACTTACTAATTGACGCAATTGGCAACTTTTCTTCACTATTTTGCTGGTAAATAATTTGACCTGTATCAGCATCAATCATAATTGCTGACCGCGCATCAATTTGATCAGCAGATACTGTCTGGGGTTTAAATACCATACAGCAAAACATTAAAAATAATGCCGAAAGAAAAGTAATAACCTTTTTCATTTTTTCTTCTCCAATCAGCTAGCCTTATCCAACAATTTCAACCTTAGTTCCCACCGGTAAATTTTCTTCCATCCATCGAGCATCTGCGACAGATAAACGAATACAGCCGTGTGAACCTGTTGATTTTCCTAGTTTGGCAGCTTCTTTTTTATTATATGAACCATCAGCATTTGTTGGCACACTATGGAACAAGTATTCACCATGGTTCAACCATGAAGTATAGTAATTAGCGCCTTCCTTTAACTTAGCGTTATAAAAACTATCTCCCCGTTCCTGTTGAACATAAAAAGTTCCGGTTGGCGTCATGCTCTTCATCTTGCCAGTCTTTGAATCCTTTTTATAAATACCTCCAGTAGAATACATCGTGTAGATCACATGGTCACCATCGTAAAGGTAAGTCCGATTTGCTTTTAAATCGACCTTAATCCAAAAATGTTTAACCTTACTTAAATCAGGGTACTCCTTAGTTTCTGAAGACTTTTGCCAATCAATCGGCGTCCGCATTTCACTCTTGGAAGATGTGGTAGCCTGCTTTGGGGCAACCTTTTTTGTCATGGTAGTTGCCGCCGATTTTTCCTGATCATTCGCACTTGTTTTTAAGCTCGAGTGAACACCAATAAACGCAATAATTAGGCAGAACAACGCATAAATAACGTATCTACTTTTTTTCATTGATTTTAACTTTCCCCTTTTAAATCCAACTATCAATAAAATCATTTCTATTATATTATAGACTATTGGATAATCAATTATATTTTGAGAGGTAACCAGATGCGTCTAGATTTAAAAATATCTTATTTAACTGCGATTTTCTTTTTTATCGTTACGGTAATTTGCGCTAACTTAATTTAACAAGAGAGGCATTTTCATGCAAAGTACTAAAAATCTCTTTAATAAGGTTTGGACTTATACTATTTCGCATAAGTGGTCCAAAGATATTCTCCGCGGAAATGTTCTTTATATTTTTCTCGTGATTATCTATGACCTATTTCATTTCCAGTTAGCCATCATTTCATGGGGAATTTTCTTTAAATTTTGGATTCTCCTGAACATCTGTTATCTTTTTAAATTATTTTTACAAAAATAAGGAAGAGATATGAAAGAAAGTTACCAAACGACTTTCCCTCATATCTCTATTTTTAATTATCTTTTTTGGGTGTTTGAATCTTCATTGATGAACTATGCGTTGCAAGGCGCTTCTCTGGATAAAGTTTCTTAGCTAGTGCTGTAATTGCTATTGGTGCTTCACCAAATGCCGTCGCAATTAAGGCAGTCTTGCCGGGATAAGTTACCCCATCCCCAATTGCATATACTCCATCAATATCAGTTTGCATCGTTGAGTCGACCTTGATCAAATGATGCTCTGCCGCCAAATCTAATGACCATTGATCAAGTGCAGCATTATTCGACGTAAATCCATAGTTCACAACTAACCGATCGACGTTCAATTCCGTCACCTCGTCACTCCGCATCCGCTTTAGTTTCAAGGTAACGGATTGATCACTTTCTACTTGAAGCTCTTTAGGTAGAAACGGTATAACCAAGTTAACGCTTGATTTTTTCAGAAGAGAAACCGAGTGTTCCATTCCCCGGAACTGATCTCGACGGTGAATCAATGAAACTTGTTTTGCAACCGGTTCAAGCATCAATGCAATATCAATGGCTGAGTTACCGCCACCTAAAACTGCTACCCGTTTGTCAGCAAAGTCATCCCGATGAGTGACAAAATAATGGAGTTGTTGTCCTTCGAGGTCTTCTGCTCCTTCAAGTGCTAATTTACGTGGCTTAAATGCCCCATTTCCCAATGCAATTACGATTGCCCGGGAGTGTGAAACACGGTTAGCACTCTTAATAGTAAAGGTTCCATCCGCTTCCTTTACAACTTCTTCAACCGTTTCGCCTGTAAATTGATCAATTGGTGCCACAGCAATTTGTTTTTGTAATCGCTCCACCAATTCACGACCTGTGACACCAGGAAGTCCGGCAACATCCCAAATCTGCTTCTCTGGGTAAAGAGCATTAACCTGACCACCAAGCTGCGGTAAGCTCTCGATTAACTGGGCATCCAGTTCGTGCAATCCACAGTAAAAGGCCGCAAACATCCCTGCAGGACCGCCACCAATAATTGTAATATCATACATTTTTGCCATTACGACGGCTCCTCTCTTTTTCTTTTCTCACTATTGTAATTGATTTTAGACAAAATTAAAATTGCGGTGCACTTATCATTTAGCTATTATTAACATAATTACTGAATAAATGGAGGAAACTACCATGGCCACCAAGAAGATGATTTTGGATCTTGATACCGGTGTTGACGATGCACTCGCACTTGCATATGCCATTGCAGATCCAGCAGTTGATCTAATCGGAGTTGTTGCTTCTTACGGTAATAACTTACTAGAACAAACCGCCAAAAACTCGTTACAACTCCTCGAATTGCTTGGACAAAATATTCCTGTATTTAAGGGCCTTGAACACTCAAGTACTAGCGATCATTTTAACGTAATGCAAGTTAGCAAAGAAATCCACGGTAATAACGGGATCGGTAATATTTCTCTTCCAGAACCAACCCATAAAATTCAAACACAAGATGGTGTTGACTTTATCATCGAAGCAGCACACCAATACGGTAAGAATTTAATCATTGTTCCAACTGGTCCATTAACCAACCTTGCCGCTGCATTACACAAGGATCCCCAAATTAGCCACTTGATTGGTAACGTTACTTTAATGGGTGGGGCACTTACGGTTGAAGGAAATGTTAGTGACGTTGCTGAAGCAAATATTAATCAAGACGCTGAAGCTGCTAATGAAGTCTTCACCAGTTCACTTCCAATTACAATGGTGGGGCTTGACGTTACTCTCCGGACGCTGCTCACAAAAAAAGAAACAGCGAAGTGGCGCCAACTAGGAACTAAATCGGGGATTGCTTATGCTGACCTAACTGATTTTTACATTGATGCTTACTATAATCTCGGGATTGACAAACACGGTTGTGCTATTCATGATCCCCTTGCTGTCGGCGTTGCAATCGACCCAACATTTGTCACAACCCTTGCTTTACCGATGAAGGTAATCACTGAAGAACATAATTATGCTCGAACAATTGGGGATAAAATGAGGCTCAATACTTCTCATCCAAATGTCAATGTTGCAATCAACGTCGATAAAGAGCGGTTTGTTCCTAACTTCATGGAACACCTTACTGGCCTTTTAGCTAATCACTAAATTGGCTGTCGAATTAGTTATTTTTGTTGTATGATTAGAGTAAATATATGTCTGGGGTGCCCACTTGGCTGAGATTAGACCCATCGAACCTGTCTAGGTAATACTAGCGAAGGAAGCGCATTTTGAATGCTTAGTAAGTTTGGAGTCTATTAATAATAGATCAAAGGTGGGAAAAGTCACTACGCTTTTTCCACTTTTTTATTTTCCCCAAGAAAGGAAATTATTATGTTTCGTCAATTTCATTTAAAGGATATTATCCTCCTCGCGATTATTGGGATTATTTTCGGGGTAATCTATCTAGTAACGGGGATTATTTACAATGGCCTTACAATTGCACTAACTCCATTTGGTTACGGTCCAATGGCTAATGACATCACGTTAGGAATTTGGTGTATGGCCGGACCATTAGCTGGATTTATGCTCCGTCTTCCTGGTGCGTCATTTCTTGGCGAATTTCTTAGTGCTGTTGTCGAAATGCTTCTTGGAGATCAATGGGGCGTGACCACCCTACTTTCGGGACTGGTACAAGGAATTGGTACCGAGCTTGGATTTACCTTCACCCTTTACAAAATATACAATTGGGTGACACTTCTACTTACCGCAACTACTACGACAATTCTTACATTTGCCTGGGACTGGTTCCGTAATGGTTATAGCCACTTCCCATTCTCCATGTTAGTTGTAATATTAATCGTTCGTTGGCTATCGATGCTTTTCTTCACCGGCATCCTAGTTAAGTTAATCATCAACCTACTAAACCGTAGTCACGTTTTGGCGAGATAAAAATGGAAAAAATACTTATTCAAAACCTAACATTTGCATATAAAGATGGGCAGCCAATTCTCAATAACGTTAACCTTGAGTTGCCACTCCACACTTCGATTCTCTTAAATGGTCCGATTGGTTGTGGAAAAACGACTCTCCTAAAGCTGATTGCTGGCCTGCTCCCTAAATACGGTGGGACATGTTCTGGAAAGATCAAGCTTCCGCACGATCAACGAATTGGAATGCTCTTTCAGGATCCGGCAATGCAGTTTACGATGGACACACCACAGCACGAACTAGAATTCACCCTTGAGAATCTTCAAGTACCACATAACGAGATTAGCAATCAGGTAAAAGCCGCCTTGGCATTTGTTAATCTTCAAAACGTGGCGCACCAAAAGTTGACTACTCTTTCCGGTGGGCAACTACAAAGGGTAGCCTTAGCAGTAATTATCGCTATGAAAGCTGAGATTATCCTATTAGATGAACCACTTGCTAGTATTGACGAACCAAATCGCCAATTTTTACTTCAAAAATTAGCTCAATTACAGTCTCAACAAGGGATAACTATTATTATCAGTGACCATAACCTTCAGAACTACCAGAATTTCATTCAATTCATTATTCAATTTCATAAACACCAGGCTAAGCTGCTTTCAAGTAATGCTAGTCACCAGCTTTTAATAAATGCTAATCAACATTCCACTAATTTATCCACTAACCTTCCCCTACAGACTGATCCGTCAATTATAAAATTACACGATTTTTCCATTACCCGTAACCAGCTTTCATTGATAGAGGTAACGAACCTAAAATTAATTCAAAATAAGGTTACCCTGCTAACTGGTCCCAGTGGTTCCGGAAAGTCAACACTTCTTAAATCTATCGCGAAGTTGACTTCCTACTCAGGGCAAATAACATATGATGGAAATAACATTCAAAAAATATTCTCCGGGAAATACTATTCTCAAGTTGGCTTAATCTTCCAAGAAACCAACCAGCAATTTTTAAACGTTACCGTTGGCGAAGAATTAAGCTTAAGTATCAAAAATGGGGGAAATACATTTTTCAAAGGGAAATCATCCCAGGAGCTTTTAGCGATGGTCGGGCTCCCTGACCTTACTGAACGAGTCATCTACTCCTTAAGCGGTGGGCAACGGAAGCTGATCCAGAATTTGATCATGCTAATGATGGGACAAAAGCTCTTATTAATGGATGAGCCGTTTACTGGTCTCGATCAATCATCATTAAAGAAATTGCTCGCCCTCATTAAAAAGAGTCGTCAACATTTTCCGCAAACCCTACTAATCGTTAGTCACCAATTAGATTTCCTGGAGGGCTTTGTTGATTACCACCTTTCACTTACAGACCAGCAGCTTACATATCAAGGAGGATCACAAAATGAATCCCAGCGTTAAACTCTTGCTTCTTCTTTTGCTCTCCCTTGAGATAAGTTTTACAAATAATCTTACTGTCAACTTAATCCTCATTGCCTGCCTCTTTATCGTCCTCCTTTTCCACCACCTTACTTGGCGACAATTTTGGTGGTTAATGATAATTCCGCTAATTCCGGGAATTGCCGTTTTAATTACTATTGGTGGTTACGGGTCAGCGCATAATTGGCTTACGGGTTGGAGCATGGTAAGTCGTTTTTACGTTTATGTCTTTGCCGGCGGTGTAATGACTTTCACTACTTCTCCCCTTCTTCTAGCTCGATCACTAGAACAGAATTTTCACTTGCCAAGTAAGTTTGCTTACGGGACCTTGGCTGCCTTAAATATTTTACCGAAAATTAAACAAACCGTTATTTCAATCAGGATTGCGGGTAAGATGCGTGGAATTAATCTTCATTGGTGGTCACCGAGGCTCTATTTCAAGGCAATCCTTTCAGCAATCCGTTGGTCTGATCAACTAGCACAAGCAATGGAAACTCATGGCTTTCGTGAGGGACAGCCGCGAACAACCGCCGTTAAAGTTCCTCTCTATTGGACAGATTGGATAATCCTGATTATTAGTATGGTATTACTACAATTCCTGCTAATTGCACTCCATTAAGAGATCGGGCATAATTAAGAAAAAATGAATTGGAGATTTTACTATGAATAATATTAGTTTATCTAAACGAATTATTGGTGCTCTTTCCTACCTCAGTATTCTCTTTCTTCCAGTAATCTTCCCATTAATCGTGTGGATAGTTGCTGGTCCAGAAAATCCTTGGGTTAAGAAACAAGCTAAAGCAGCTTTTTGGACGCAAATTTTCCCATTAATTTACATTATCTTCTCATTATTATTTATTAGTGTTGCTGCTTGGCATTCAATGGTTGTGAATCTCGGCGCCTTTAGTGGTGTCCTGTTAACCTTTGCCCTCCTCATCGCATTAATTCTCTACATCTATAACATTGCAATGGCGGTAAAGGTTCTCCTCGGTCGTGAATAAAGTGTCTCTTAGAAGGAGCTGAGTAAGAAAATGGACACTATTTTCACAATTTTTCTATTACTTACCGCCGTTGTCGTCGCAAATATCATTCACCTGGTTTACCCCAAAATTCCTTTATCAATTTACCAAATTGTTGCCGGAATTCTGATGGCATCTTTACCAACTACTGCTACCGACTTTACAATGCACCCGGAGTTATTCATGATGGCAGTTATCGCTCCATTAATGTTTAATGATGGCCAGAACCAGTCATTTAAGGTTCTTTCGAAAAACATTAAAAATATTCTGTCTTTAACTGTTGCTTTTGCTCTTGTTGCTGTAATTATTATTGGGACAGCCTTGCACTTCACTTTTCCACAAGTCTTTTCGCTCCCCCTCGCATTCATGCTGGCAGCAATTATTACACCAACAGACGCGGTTGCTGTGAAATCACTCACTACTAACGTAACGATGCCTGAAAACGTTAATACCACACTAGAAGTTGAATCCCTATTCAACGATGCTTCAGGTATTGTTTTGTTAGATCTTGCCTTAGCTGCCTTTACTTCTGGAACATTTTCCGTTACTCACGGTATCTGGTATTTCTCCTACGTCTTCTTTGGTGGGATTATCTTTGGGGCAATTATGGGAAACCTCTTAATCACACTCCGAATGAAGTTGATGAGCCGCCACGTTGATATTGGTTCAATCGTAATTCCCATTAACGTAATGACACCAGTGGTTATCTACTGGTTAGCCGAAGAATTCCACTTTTCTGGTATCCTCGCTGTCGTTTCTGCCGGAATTATTCATAGTATCCTTTATGATCGGTTACGCTTAACTTCCGCAAAGATTCAAATGGCTACCAAAACTATCTGGTCAATTATCAGTGAGGCTTTAAACGGAATTGTTTTTGTCCTTCTTGGTCTTTTAATCCCCCAAGTAATTGGTCGGACAACACCAACCAATCTACTGAAACTCGTTGGTCTCGCTGTGGTTCTTTTCCTTGTAATGCTTATCCTTCGTTATGCCTGGGCTCGTTGGCGGCTAGTTAACCTTAAATCAAAGAAGGAAACCCGTAATCGTGATAGTTGGTTACTCGCACTTGGTGGTGTTCACGGGACAATTACTCTCTCATTAGCGTTCTCCCTTCCAATTCTGGTACGTGAACGCCCCTTCGCCTTTCGAAATTCGATTATCCTTATTTCTGCACTGATAATCCTAATCAGTATTATTGTTGCTGCGATTGCCTTTCCAATCATTTTGCCACGCAAAGCAAATGATTACAGTGCAACCGAATTCCATAATGCCCTGGTTAAAACAGTTCAATACGCCATCGATGAATTAAAGGCAAATACTGAGGATCGAACTGAAAAGGCTATTATTATGGATCAATTGAGTAGTCAAATGACCCAATACCACCGGATCAACGCTGATGTTTTTGAGAAGATTGCCCGCAAAACCCACCAATTAGAGTTAGAGGTTATTGAACAGCTTGCCGATGAAGAAAAGATCTCTGAACGTCAGGCAGATTGGTACTCACGAATTGTGGCTCGTTCAATCTATAATACGGGGAATCATACCTTCATGTCATTTATTTCAACCGTTATTCACCGGATTAAGTGGCGAATTATCCGTCACAGGAATACCAAAATTCAGGCTCAGCATCGCCGCCACCTTGAACAACACCAACTCCATCCAGACCAGTTCATGTCATTTAAGAACGTCTTTAACCTCCTTAACCAGCGAATCAATAAATACCTCGATAAAGTTCAAACACCAAAGAACATCAATGAAATCACAATGATTCGCCGGGCCTACCTCCAGCGTTCTCATTTCTTTAACCGTGACTCTAAGGTTGACGATGACCGAATAAATGCCCTCTTCGTTGAGGCATTTCAACTTGAACACTCCTATGTTCAACAAAACCTCGCTGATGGCAAGTTTTCTCAATCTCTTGCCAATGCCCTTAATGAACATATCTCTACCGATGAGCTTGTAATGGTTCAATCAATTGAATAGAAAAAATTCCCACAATCTCTACTGATCGTGGGAATTTTTTAATCCTATATTTTATAAAGACAAGAGTAATCCAATAATTGCTGGAATAAATTGGAACAGCCAAATCTTCTTTGTTGCAGTTAGGGCACCATACAGTCCTACTACTGCAACAAAAAGTAATAATAAACGACCAACGAGAATTGCTGTCATCCCCGCAAAGATAAATTGACTGACAATCAATGATAAACCAAGCATTCCGTTATAGATTCCCTGGTTAGCCATTGATATTCTTGCTGGTCTTTGCCGAAGGAAGTCCTCATCCATATCAAATGCCCTTGCTTGTTTTGCTGGACTAGCAAACATCTCCAGAAGCATGATTCCAAGATGTTCAATTCCAATTAAGATCGTTACAATTTCAAATGCAATTCCCAATTTTACCTCTCCCATTTATTTTACGTATTTTGCCAGGAACTTCTCAATATGATGTTGGTAAGCAGTTGGGTTATTAGCAAAGGATGAAGCATGTGCGGCACCTTTTACAACCCAAAGTTCTTTTGGCCCCCGACTTGCCTGATAATTTGAGTATACCATTTCTGTTGGTACAAAGTGATCCTTACTCCCGTGAATGAAGAGCATTGGACGATGATTATGGTGCAAACTGTTCACTGCACTAGCCTCACCAATATAAAAGCCATTTCGAACCCGATTCATCAAGCTCAGAGTCTTAATCAGGGGCCACCGAATTGGCGTTGGGATGCTATACAAGTTCCCTGCTTCATAGTTTAATTCATCATTCAGACTGGTATAACCGCAATCTTCCACGTATGCCTTTACCTGTTTTGGCATTTGGATCCCACTAGTCATCATCGTAGTAGCACCACCCATGCTGACACCAAAAATGACTACCTGACTATTTTGACCGTTATGGGCAATTAATTTTTTCGTCCATTTACGAACATCATACCGTTCCGGCCACCCATAACCGATATATTTCCCTTGACTTTGACCATGCGCTCGCGCATCAGGCATCAAGACATTGTAGCCCATCTGGTGAAAGAGTGTTGCGTATTCTCCCATTTTCTCCTTGTTTCCCATGAAGCCATGGAGGATCACCACATTTTTAGTCGTTTTATGTGCTGCCGGAATATAATCCGCGTCTAACCGGTAGTTCATCGTTGCCGAAGTCATTACCCACTGTTGCTTTTTGGCATTTTTAAACCACATTTTCTGGGTATAAAGTGAATCACTTTTTTCGATCTTTTGACTATTATTAATAAATGACTTATGCCCCGGTACCATTGCGACATGATAAAAGTACGTACCTGCGCTAAATAACGCTACAACAATCACTAATATTACCGCAATAATCGTTCGTCGCAGCCAATGTTTTTGTTTCTTTTTTTGTTCTTCCAAATTGATTAACCCCATGTTGCATTTTTATTAACGGTCCTGATTTTATCATAGAATATTTTTAATTGCACATTTTTCCACGAATCGTGGTTTCCAATGTTAAAATAAAAGTTAGTACTAAAGGGAGTGACTTGATGTTTCCAGAAAGATTACGTGCCTTACGCAAAGGACAGAAAATCACATTAAAAGAATTAGCCAAACACCTTAACGAAAACCTTGGTCCAAATGAAAAGCCTAATACCGCATCACAAATCGGTAACTGGGAACGGGGAATTCGGACGCCATCTTACGTTGAGGCACGGAAATTAGCTGAATTTTTTGATGTCAGTCTTGACTACCTTACTGGGAAGTCTGATCGAGATGACTTTGATCTCGCTAAATTATTAATTTCTGCTCGCAACCTTACCTTTAACCAAACTAACATTAGTAGTGATGACCGTTATGAAATCTTTCAATTAATTGACGGTTACTTAAAGGGACGGAACAACCGCCTTGATACTGATAAATTTTATGGTAAGCAAGAGCAACTTAATTTAAAGCTAAAATAAGGAGCAATTATGAATCCAAAGCAATTAAAGAAGCTCAAAAAAAGAGTTAAAAAAGCCAAAAAGGTTGTCCAACAGCCTAAATACATTGAAGAATTAACTCAATATCGAGACTTGTTTGATCCCTTCCCTGAAGTTAAGTTCTTAATTAATAACGCTCTCGAAAGTGATCGGTTGTTAAAGAACGGTCTCTTGCCGCAACCATTACCACAACTTCTTCTTCCGGATGATATCCAGGATCAAATTTTCAAATACGTAAACCAACATTACGCTAAGGGTGACGCACAAGGCGACGCGCTGTGGAATAAGTATTCAACGGTCCTTCCAAAGCTAGATAAGGCACTGCGAAACTTCCGTGACTATTTGGAAGACACCTATGGGATGTGGTCGTACGTTAATGCTCCCTTTGCTAAAGCTTTGTCGGATTACCTGGATGGTGAACCAGTTCTCGAGATTATGGCTGGTAATGGCTACATTTCTAAGGGACTCCGGAATAATAATTCTACCCAAAAGATTTACACTACGGATAGTCAAGCCTGGATCAAGGAAAACGAAACCGGCAAACACCCCGTTACTCAAATTGAAAAACTTGATGCGATCGAAGCAATTAAAAAATATGGTGACCAAGTTAAGTACGTAATCATGTCTTGGGCACCTGACAAGCAGGAAACAGATTGGAAAGTCCTCCAACTACTTAGAAAGGGTTATCCTGAAGTTAACCTCCTCGTGATCGGTGAAAAGGATGGTGCAACCGACTCAAAGGCCTTTTGGACACAGGCAAAGTTAAGCCAGGACGACAAGCTTCAACAAGTTAACCACTACCTCCACTCTTTTGACTTAATCGATGAACAAGTCTACCTCGCAAAGTAAATTAAGAACCACTTCAATGTGGGTCTTTTTTTATGACTGGTTATTCGATACAATATTGCAAGTTTAAAATTTTTAAAGAAAGGAAAACTGAACGACACAATGTCAGTCAGTAAGGGTTGAATACAATGAAATACCGTCTTCAATCAATTTTATTCGTGTTTGTTGCGTTCATGCTTGGCTGTAATGAATACATGATCGTTGGGGTCCTCCCCGATATCGCCGCTCAATATCATGATTCACTATCACAGCTGGGGCTCCTCGTAACTGTTTTTGCACTTGTTTATGCCATTTTTACTCCAATTATTACTTCACTAGCAAACCGCTGGCGACGACACCATGTTTTGCTGGCTTTGATGGTTGTCTTTTTCATCGGTAACACCTGGACCGCCCTTGCTAGCAACTTTATTTCAATGCTCTTTTCACGGGTGTTAACAGCTACGGTTGCCGGGGCAATTATTTCAATTGTCTTGGTCATGGCTAGTTTTGTAGCGCCACGGGAAAAGCGCGCTAGTTTGGTTTCGTGGGTTTTTGCTGGATTTAGTATTGCTTCAGTTATCGGGATCCCAATTGGAACGGTAATTAGTACGACTTTCTCCTGGCACGATAGTTTCTGGATGATTTCTGGACTAACCCTTTTTGTCTTCGCAGCACTCGTTTGGTTAGTACCTCGTGATACCCCTCAATTTAAGAGTACCCTTAGTAAACAATTTACTCTTTTAAAGGATTCTCGAATCCTCCTTGGGGTTATCTTTATTGTTACTGTCTGTGCAGCCGACTATACTATTTATACCTATATTCGTCCATTAATAACCAACGAAATGGGATTTAGTAACACTTGGTTAAACTGGCTCCTCTTCGGGATGGGGATTTTCTTCATTATCGGTAATAAATTTGGTGGTTGGATCGCAGATAATGGTGGTGTTAACCGCCTCGGGATTATTTACATTGCCATGACGATCCTCTATCTCTTGTTCGGTCCACTACTCTCATTCAAGTGGGTTGCAATTACCATTGTGGCGCTTCTCTGTGTGGCCTTTTCTTCCTATGGTTCTTCAACCCAGTTAATGTTCCTTGACATTGCTGAAAAGGAATATCCACAGTCATTAGACCTTGCGTCATCCCTTAACTCAATTTTTGCTAACATTGGGATTTCATTAGGTTCCTTTACCGCATCTCAAGCAGTTGCTTTAACACCAATGCGGAATCTTGGTTATGTTGGTGCCGTATATGGCATTGCTGCAACAATTCTCGTATTTACTCTGAGTAAGAAGTACACCGCAAAACGATTTTAAAAAATAAAAGCTGGGATTGGTATCAAGCTTAGATACTAGTCCCAGTTTTTATAATGTTAGAATATTTTTTTAGTGAAAAAGTGTACAGTAACCAAAAACTAGAAAAACAAATAAAATAAAGTAACCGAAGAAGTACCAATCTCTCATATTGATCACCTCGATATTTACTACCTTCATTGTAACCGATTTCATAAAACTAGTAAACTTAAGCGAACCGATCAAAAAAAGCTGGAGAAAAACTCCAGCTTCTTCTTATCCTTAAACTATGATTAATGTTCTCAGAACCTACATAGTCTAATCGCGGAAATTAACCAGAGCCTTAGAGTCTAGTGCAGTAAAGCAAGTCTATTTGGCTACGAACGACTCTGATGATTTCATCATCATTCATCGTTCTAGGCTAGCCAATCAGACTCTCAAGAAGGTTAATTTCCAGCTTCTTTACGTGTATTGATACTATCTCAGGAAATAGTTAATGTCCACTTCGACTATTTCCGGACACCTCACAATCCGGTGAGTTATGTGCCCCACATTCGAAATGTCTTATGGTAGCCATTAGGGTTGCTACCAGACCTCTCGACTCATCGCAAATAATAATTTAACACGAATTAATCTTTTTCGCAAGTTTTACGCCTCGGCTCGTGCCTCCATGACATCTGCCAGGTGTTCAGCAAGCCATTCTTGAAGACGCTTAATAAGAACATCAACATCCCCTGCCAAGTCCGTCTCGTTTGCTAACTCGTCAATCCGCAATCCCGACTTATTAACATCTTCGCTTTCCATCACCATATAAAGGTTTACAGGATAAGTAATTTCCTTATCCAGTAGTTTCCCGTCTAATCGTTCTGCCTCTGCCATCGGAATATTAATCAAGTTAGTATCAAGGTGGAAAATAACAGGAGCACCTTTTTTAACCCTAATCGTAATTTGATACTTACCTAAATGACCTGTGTCTAGGGCATCGATTACTGCTTCAATCGCTTTTTTTAATACTGATTTTTGTTGAACCTTTGATGCGGTTGTTTCGGTTTCTGTTACAATCGTCTTTTCACCGCTAAGCTGGTCTAAATAATCTGCAACTGTTAATTTCATTATTCCGTATCTCCTCACCGGATCAAAAATGTGGCTAATCCACCATCCGGAAATGATCAATCAACCACATTTTACTAAATATCTCGGTAAAGCTCAATTAAGCCAACAGATCGGCAATCTGATCGGTTGGAATCCCGGTAATATATTGTTGAGTACCATTTTCATTAAGGACTTTAGCAATTGCGTCATGGTCATACTTAACACCCTGAAGCTTCTCTGCTAAAGCACTTACATCTTCTGGACCGAAGAAGTCACCATAGAACTTAATATTTTTGATTACACCGTCTTTAACATCCAACCGGGCATCGATCGTTCCCATGTCAAAGTGCTTCCGCCGCTTAAGCGTGAACTCAGGAGACTTACCGTAAACCCAATCCCAGTTGTTGTAGTATTGTTCGTAAATCTTATCAATTTCCTTTTGATCTTCAGGAGTAACCACGTATTGCTTATCCTTAATTTCATCTAAGCTATCAACATGGAATAATCCTTTAATTAGATCATCCCTGAAGGTTGGAACATCGATATCTTGGTACTTTTTATCAAGGAATGGACGGAGATTAGTGACCCGCGAGCGAACAGACTTAATCCCTTTCGAGGCAATCTTATCCTTAGCAACGTGAAGAGCATCCGCAACAACACTCAAATCAACATTTAACATCAATGTCCCGTGAGAGAAGGTCTTGCCGTTCCGAGAATACATTGCATTTCCAGAGAACTTCTTGCCATCAACTAAAATATCGTTCCGCCCACTAACTTCAGCGGTAGTTGCACCCATTTTATGTAAAACATCAACGATTGGTTTAGTAAAGGACTTAAAATCACCGAATTCTTCACTATCACTAGGAACAACAAAGCTAAAACAAAGATTACCTAAGTCTTGGTAAACAGCACCCCCACCAGAAAGCCGCCGCGTTACTCTAATATTGTGTTCTCTAACATAGTCTTGGTTGATTTCTTCAAGCGTATTTTGATTACGACCAACAATAATACATGGTTCTTCATAGTAGAAGAGTACTAATGGTTCACGACCAAAATCCTTATCGTTCATCAAATACTGTTCAGTTGCCAGATTCATCCCAATATTATGAGAAGTCATTGAAACATATCGCATATTAACTGCAACTCCTTTGTGAAGATTCTAACTAAAATTAGACTAAATTCGGTTAAATGTTCTTTAATCTATATGTAAAGTTTAGTCCTCTTTGCAACCGTTTTCAATTATTGACGTTAAATTTATTAAAAATCCTAATTTTATTAACTGCCACTCCAACTAAACCCTTATAATTAAGGTAAAGCACTTGAAAGGAAGTAAGTCTGATGAAGGATATGCAATACAAAAATATCGTTGCGGCGATTGATGGATCGAAGGCCACGCTCCCTGTACTCACCGCTGCTGTTAAATCCACAATCCATAACCATGCCCATCTTGATCTCCTCACGATCGAACAGGTGGGGCAAATCACTGATGGCTACATTACCAGTACAACAGTCAGTACCGATCAAACATATAATTTAGTTAAGACGACCGAAGAACGGCTAGAAGATCTTAAAATGCGTGCCTGGAAAATGGGCCTCCTCGATGTCAGCATCCACATTCGTTTTGGAAATCCTAAACGAGTTATTGCCCAAGATTTCCCTAAGGATCACCATAACGACCTGATTGTTATTGGGACAACTGGCTTATCAAGCGTTGAACGGTTTGTTCTCGGTTCAGTTACTAATTACGTTAATCGAAACGCTCCGTGTGACGTTCTTGTTGTACGAACTGAAAATAACCGCCAGGAGGAAGAACGGTGAAAAGAATTGTTGCGGGTGTAGTTGCCCATGTTGATGCCGGAAAAACAACCTTATCGGAAGCACTTCTTTACCACGGAGGAACACAACGCCAACTTGGTCGAGTTGATAATGGTGACTCTTTCCTTGATCCAGATACTCTAGAGAAACAACGGGGAATTACTATTTTCTCTCACCAAGCTAGTGTCACCTATAACGACTTGAACTTAACCTTACTCGACACTCCTGGGCACGTCGACTTTGCCGGACAAACTGAGCAAGTGCTCCCGGTTCTTGACTATGCCATTCTTGTCATCTCAGCTACTGACGGAATCCAGGGTTCTACTAGGACTCTCTGGCGACTTCTAAAAAAATATCAAGTGCCAACTTTCATTTTTATTAATAAAACGGATGTGGTGGGTGCTAACCCACATAAGGTAATTCAAGAACTTCAAGCCGAGTTTTCTTCTGCTTGCCTCCCATTTACTGAATCACTAACTGCCGATACAATTGAAACAATTGCGATGACGGATGATGATGTCTTAAATGACTACCTCGATTCTGGTAATCTCAAAGACGAAACTATCCGTCAACTTATCGCTCGACGCAAGATCTTCCCCATCTATTCTGGGGCAGCATTGAAGCTCACTGGTGTTGATGACTTCATTTCTGGCTTCTCTAAATGGACCATTGAAGCACCTTTCTCCCCCGACTTTCAGGCACGGGTATTTAAAATTTCTCATGACAACAAGGGAGAACGACTTACTTGGATTCGAGTCCTCGGTGGAACACTAAAAGCTAAAGCAGAAGTTCTCCCTGGCGAAAAGGCCAACCAATTGCGAGTTTATAACGGTGCTAAGTTTACTGTTAACCAAGCAATTCCAGCTGGTGGTGTCTGTGCAATTACTGGTTTAACCTCTACCTTCCCTGGTCAGGGATTGGGAAAGGCTAAGGACCAACCACTGAATGAAATTCAACCAGTCCTTAGCTACGCGGTTAAACTAAATGGTGTTGATCCTCATAAGTGTTTATTAGCATTACGGGAGTTAGAAGATGAAGAACCACACCTAAATGTCCAGTGGTCAGAGCACCTTCAGGAGATCCACCTCCAAATCATCGGTGAAGTTCAGTTTGAAATTATTCAACAACTTCTCCACCAACGATACGGAATTGATATTGAGTTTAATGAAGGTAATATTCTTTACAAGGAAACGATCGCTTCAAGAGTCATCGGGATCGGTCATTTTGAACCACTTCGTCACTATGCCGAAGTTCATCTTCTCCTTGAACCAGGAAAGACAGGAAGTGGACTCCAGTTTAACTCTGACTGTAGTGTCGATATTCTTAGCCATAACTGGCAAGAGCAAATAATGACAAGTTTACATAATAAGGAACACCGGGGAGTCCTAATCGGTGCACCCCTTACCGATACGAAGATTACCCTAATCAACGGCCGAGGAAGTATTGTTCACTCTGTTGGTGGTGACTTCCGGGAAGCAACTTATCGCGCAGTTCGCCAAGGCTTAATGATGCTCAAACAAACTGGTCAGTGTAAATTATTAGAACCCTGGTATCAATTCCGGTTAACTATTGATCAGGAACATGTTGGTCGTGCAATTAATGATATTCAGCAAATGGCCGGGACTTTTAAGCTCAATAATGATAATTCTAGCTCTTCCACAACGGTTATTACTGGAACAGCACCAGTAACCGAAATGCGAAAATACGCGCAAACTGTTCGCGCCTATACTCACGGGCAAGGGCAATTAGAATTAACTGTAATGGGTTACCAGGAATGTCATAATGCGAGTGAGATCATTGCAGATGCAAATTATAATCCAACTGCTGATCTAGCTAATACTCCTGATTCCGTTTTCTGTGCCCACGGTGCTGGCTATCCAGTAAAGTGGGATCAAGTTCCCTCAATGGCTCATGTGCAAGACTAAAAAAGTAAGAAGAGGATGAAAAAATGAAATATTTTTCCATCCTCTTCTTGCTTTAAGCATCGTCCAACCTAATCATTCAAAACAATCACTTTTCCTAAACTACGGTGACTCTCTAAATATTGATGTGCTTGCGGAATCTGCTCAAGTCGGTAAACCTTCGTTGGTTCCACATTAATGTGGTGTCCTTCAATTACTTGTAATAATTGGTTTAGTTTCTTACCGCTAACGCTTCCCGAATAAAAGCTGGTCAAATAACTATTTGGCGCTAAGTCAAAAATGGGATCAAACTCTTCAAGATACCATTGGTTCCCTAATTGCCCCGTACTGCAAACAATTCCCCCTTTTTCAAGGTGGCTAAAAGTTTCTTTAATTGTTGCTGGACCAATTAACTCAAGTATCTTGGAATAGCGCTTGTCGGTTTGTAATTTACCATCTTGATCAAGGATAACTTCATCAAAGCCGAGCTCTTTCATTCTCTCAACCTTATCCTTAGTCCTTGTCGTTCCATCTACCTGAATTCCAGGATAGCAAGCTTTAGCTAGTTTTAAGAATGCTACACCAACTCCACTACTTGCACCACGCACTAATACTGAATCATCCTTCGTCAATTTAAGATTAAGCAATGATCCATATGCCGTGTAGTACGTTTCCGGGACTGTTGCTAGTGTTTTCCAAGGTAGATTGGTCGTTACTGGATAGATTTGTGAATTAGGAAGAAGAACGTATTCAGCATACGATCCATCAAATGCTCGTCCCATTTCGCCCATAATAGAAATTATCTTCTGACCAACCGGCAATTTAACTGGATCAGTAGTTTGGATGATCTCCCCTACACACTCAATCCCTAAGATACGAGGAAATTTAACTGTTGGTGATAGTCCTTTTCGGGTAAAAATCTCTGAATGGTTAATTCCAAATCCCTTTACCTTTACTAGGGACCATCCCGGCTTCACCTTAGGAGTAGGAACATCTTGGTAAACCAGTTGTTCTGGTCCACCACCTTTCTTAATTACAACTGCTTTCAAGCTCGTTTCTCCTTTCTTTGATTAACGACCGATTGCCAACGATGAATTAATAACCATTCAATTAGTTTCAAAATCCCGGCGCACACAAGAGTTAAGATGACCGTTAAAAGAGTGCCCCATAGAATTGGGACAACTTGTTGCGATTGAAGGCCCTCAAATAATAATTGGCCAAGTCCCCCTGCATTAATCGTGGCGGCAATTGTTGCAATGCCCATTGTCGATGCAAGGGCAACTTGCAATCCACTAAAAATTGCTGGTGTGGCAAGGGGAAGCTGCACCCTGAAGAAGACCTGTTGTGCTGTCATCCCCATCCCCTTCGCAACTTCAACCAGGGATGGATCAACTTCTTGGATTCCAGTAATAAATGTTCTTAAGAGTACGTACTCACAATACAATGTTAGAACAATGATGGCTGTTCGCATTCCCAAGCCGGAAACGGGTAATAGAAGGGCGAAAAAAGCAAAACTAGGAACAGAGTAAAGTAAGGAAAAAAAGTAGACTAACCCATTCAGCCAGTTTTTCCGGTGCATCAGCAAAATAATGATTAATACTGAAATTACCAAAGCAATCCCTAAAGAAGCTAAAACCATAGTTGCATGCTGTTGTAAATCGACTACCATAATTGGCCAGTTAGTTTTCCAGTACTCAATCATGGTAGTGCCCCCAAAGACTTTGATTTTGCTGAACTGTTCCTAATAGCTCCATCACAAAATGCGTCGCTGGGTGGGTGACAATCTCTTCTGGTGTGGCGAACTGTTCGATCTGGCCTTCATGCATTACCATTACCCGCTGACCAAGAAAAAGCGCTTCATTGATATCATGCGTTACAAACATAAAGGTCTTATCAGCTAATGATTCGTGAATTCGTTTAATCTCTTTTTGTAATTCAATCCTTGTCAATGCATCTAATGCTCCGAATGGTTCATCAAAGAGAACGAACGGTGGATTAACAGCTAATGCCCGCGCTACGCCAATCCGCTGTTGCTGCCCTCCCGAAAGCTGGTTTGGATAGCGTTTTGCATATTTTTGTGGATCGAGTTGAACCAGATCAAGGAGCTTTTCAACTCGCTGTTCAATTTTTTCCTGATCCCAATACAACATCTTGGGCACAACAGCAATGTTCTCCGCAATGGTCATGTGCGGAAAAAGGCCAATTTGTTGGACGACATACCCCATGTGTCGACGCAGCTTTACTAGGTTAAGACTACTTATTTTCTGACCATTAATTAAGATCTCACCAGCATTGGGTTTCCAAAGTCCATTAACCATCTTCAGGGTTGTCGTTTTCCCTGAACCAGAAGAACCAAGAATGGTAATAAATTCACCACGGTTAATTGTAAAACTTAAATCAGGAATTATGATATTCTTTCCAAACCGCTTCTGAACATTTTTAAATTGAATAACTGGCTCTGTCATATCGCTGGATCCTCCTAATTAAAAAATCAAATCCGATCATTGAAAGCAACGAAAGGATCGCTACACTAACACCGCCAATAACAACATAGGTCATATCATATAATCCTAAACCAGTAAAAATTAACGTTCCTAAACCACCAGCTCCAATATAGGTAGCTAAAGTAGCACTCGCAATAATTTCAACAAGTGCTAACTTAATCCCGTTTAAGATATAAGGAAGGGCAAGCGGGATCTCAACTTGTCGTCTTAACTGACGTCGATCCATTCCTAGTGCTGTCCCGACTTCTTCATATAATGGGCTAACCTCGTTAAAACCAAGGATTGTGTTAATCAAAAGAGGAGGCAATGCTAAAATAACAAGGGCAAGCAAGGCGGGAAACATCCCTGTTCCAATAAACGGAATCAGTAAGAACAGCAATGCCAAACTAGGGATAATCCTTAATACCTGGGCAAAGGCAGTACAAAAAGCTGCAACTGTTTTTATCCGTGAACCAATATACCCTAGTGGCAACGCAATGATCATTGCAATTGAGAGGGTAATCAAACTAAGGTAAATATGTTGCCAGACGTATAGCCAATACTGACTACTATCAGTTTGAAAATAATGAATAATCTGGGTTAACAACGCGTTCTTTTCTCCTCTTCTTTTAAAACACTAATGATTCAAAACATGTTCACTATACCAGTTCTTAGCAACTGTCTTGTAATTTTGTCCATCGACATCAACTTTTTTATTAAGGGCTGTCAGTTGCTTAGTCGTTAACTTCGCATCAACCTGGTTTAAGGTCTTTTCCATCTTCGGGTGACTCTTTGCTGCCTTCTTGTTGACCAACGGAACTAAATTATATGGCGCCCATAGTCCCTTATCATCTTTTAAGAGGGTAAACTTACTGGTAGCCAGTTGACCATCAGTAGTTGATACCGGTGCCGCATCCCCCTTATTCTGAGACATAATCTTATACTTAAGGCTATCGTCATAATCCTTATGAGATTTAAAATTATATTTACCATACTTCTTATTCATCCCGGGTAATGCATCGGCTCGTTTGTCAAATTCACCCTGAGAAACAAAGCGAATCTTTGAAGCATTCTTTTGTAGATCGCTTAGTGTCTTAATATGGTACTTCTTTGCGACGCTTGACCGCATCCCAATCCCTTGCCGGTTATCACCTGGAGCATAGTTGAATGTTACAAGCCCATCTTTTTTCACACCATTTTGGGCCAAGGATGCCATTTGAGAAGCATTCTTGCCACTAGCACTCTTTTTCAGGTAAGCCTCAACGATTGTTCCTGTATATTCCGGATAAACATCAATCTGCCCAGTCTTAACTGCTCGGTAAACAACTGAATTAGAAATATTTGGCTTTCGCACAACCTTATACCCAGCATGCTCTAAAGCTAACGCATAAATCTCACTAACCGTTTTACTTTCCGAAAAGCTCTTAGATCCTACAATGATCGGCTTACTATTGGCACTCACATTAACCGGTAAACTGTCAGCAACTATCAAGGTCCCTAAAGCAAGTGCCAAAATAAGCACTAATTTTCTTAAACGGATTATCATATTCTCATCCTCGTATATTAGTAACTAAAAAAGTTTCATCATATCGTTAAACAGTTTAAAATATATATTACAGAATTTCCTTTGTCAAGGAAGAAAAATAATTACCCACTAGATAATTGTAACTAAAATCGTTACAATTAGTATGTAGAAAGGAATGGTTAGTATGCGGATATCGACCCGTTTTAGCGACAGCATCCACATTCTCGCTTTTATTGAAACCTATAAGGGTAAACTACCATTAAGTAGTGAAAACATTGCAGGAAGTATCGAAACGTCTCCAGTAGTCGTTCGTCGGTTAATGGGAAAGTTAAGGAGTGCCGGTTTAATAAAGACAGTCCATGGTTCTGCGGACCCCAAATTAATACGTGAGCCAAAAGATATTTCTCTTTATGACGTTTTTCTTGCTGTCGAAGAGGAACAACACATTTTCACAATTGATCCTAAAACAAATCCTGAATGCATTGTTGGTGGTAATATCCAATCAACTTTAAGTGAATTCTACCAACAAGCAGAAACAGCTGCAAAAGCAAAGTTAGCAGCAACTTCTCTCCAGGATGTTCTTAATTCAATTCTTGTTAAGCAGAGTGAAAAGGATCCACAAAAATTAATCGGTAGTAATTTAAAATAATAAACCATTTGAAACGAACCCCCTAAATCGGCAAAAGTCGACTTAGGGAGTTCTCTATAATTTAATTTTCAATTTTTAAAAGTAAGCCATAAAGGGCGCCGAGAAGGTTAGCCTCATTACCAAAGTTAGCTGCTTTAATAACCGGCATTGCAATATCAGCCATTAGCCGACGATCACTTTTTTGGACTTTAGCAAATTGAGTTTTAATTTCTTTAATTAAAATCGGTTGGACACTAATTCCTCCACCAATCAGCACTACTTCAAGGTCTAATACTGCCTGAAGATCAATAATCAAATAAGCTACGCGGCGACAATATTCCTCAAAAATTTTCCAGGCAAGCGGATCGTGAGCAGAAATTTTTTGAAATGCCTGCCGACCATCGGTGGGATCAGGGAGTTTACATACTCGAGCAATCATTTCAACCATCTTAACTGCTGATGTGGTAGCTCCAACTGTCCGTTGTTCAACGTCAGGATCATCACGGTTAGTCACAATTGCGCTCAATTCCCCTGCACGACTATGGGGACCATGCAAGAGCTTCCCATTAATTACAATTCCACCACCAACAGAGGTCCCGAGAGTGATGACTGCTCCGTCACCTACCCCAACTAAGTTTCCTAACCATAACTCAGCTAACGTTGCACAGTTGGCATCATTTCCCACATAAACTGGTAATTTAGTAGTTTTTTCAAGGTATTCAGCTAAGTGAAATTCACCCATGTAACTTAAGACTCCCGTAAACTGAACATTACCAGTCTGAGGATCTACTATTCCCGGAACACTTACGCAAACAGCTGCAATCATCGGGTTCTCACGAATAATCGTCTGAAGTGCTTGAATAAAAGCATCCTTAGAATGCGGTGTCGTTAGTTTTCCCTTGGTCATAATATTTCCAGAATGATCAATTCGTGCACTCTTTATTGTTGTTCCACCAATATCAATACTCAGATACTGTCGTTGCATACTAACAAACACCTCGCTTCAGTTATCATTAATATTATACACAACTCTTGTCGAGAAAGTAGCAGATCAAGTCTCCATCTTTATAAACATTTGACTCACCAAATTAAAAGGTCCAGGGATCATTAGAGTTAACCCCTGAACCATTTATCCTTTTAGTTACTTTTGCTTCATCGCTTGAAGTTTAGCTTGGTGCCGCGCTTCATGCTTTTCATCACGTTCAATAAAGAAGTACGAAACAGCAGCTAAAACTGCCACAACAACACCAACCGTAATCGTCTTAATTGTAAAGTTAGTTACCATGTAGCAAGAAATTAGTAAGGCAAGTGCAGGAATTATGTACTTACCTGGCAACTTAAAGCCATGATTTGGAAATTCATTGGTGTGTTTAAACTTAATTACTGCCAAAATCGACGGTACATATTGAATAAACGAAGCAAGAACAATACAAGATACCAAGAAGAGGTAAGATTGAGTTACCAAAAGAAGTGAAATAACTGCAGTAAAGATAATCGCTACCCATGGAGCATCATGTGAGTTCTTCTTTCCGATCCACTTTGGTAACATTGCGTGTTCACTCGCTAACGATGCAATCAAGGATGGGGTATTAAATGAAGCGGTAAATGCCACTCCAAAAATACTAATAAGCATTCCGACAATAACCAAAATGTAACCCCACTTACCAACACCAGTATTAAAAGCATTCGCAATTGGCGTACTATATTTCACCATGCTAGTTCCTAAAATTCCAATTGCAACAAGCATCATTAATGAGTACAAAATTGTTACACTGATCATAACAGCAATTAAGACCCGTGGAATATTTTTTCAGGATCATTCATCTGCTTAGCAGCAATCGGAATGAACGAGAATCCAGTAAACATATAAAATACAACACTAAAGGCAGAGCCAAAATGCTTAGCTAATGGCATTGCACCAGTCATTGCTGCATGCGGGATAACTAGCAAAATGGATACAAAAGGCCCCGACAACAATGAAAACAATGATTGTAATCATCTTTGCTGCCGATGAAAGATTATCGACAAACTTAACAATCGTTCGCCCATAGAAGTTAATAATCGAGAAGAATAAGATCAAACCAAAGACTGAACCATAATATACCCAATGATTACTAAAAATCGGAAAGAAACTCTTCAGCGTCGTTAATAGTGCAACTACTTCCACTGATAGTGGACAACAACCTAAAAACCACGTGAAGATTCCTAATTCATAACCTCAGAAGCGACCAAATGCATTATACGAATATAACCATGCTGCGCCTGAACCAGTAAACCGGCTAGACAGATCAGCAACCATACTAACTGTAATTGCAGCACATAGCAATACTATTACACTAGCGAGATTCATATCCCGATAAATTACTTGTGGTAGCAAAAGCTCCGGAACCAATAACACCATTAATGCCTAAAAAGTAAATTGAAATAAAAGATAACTTTTTGGGACTTGATACTTTCCTACTAATGATTTTCGCCCTCAATCTTTTATAACAAAAATTATACCTACATTTAAATCGTAATCCTTTTGTAACCGTTTTACAAATCTTCATTTAAAAAAGAATGACTAGAGGATATATCATCTCTCTAGTCATTCTTTTACTTATTAAGTGTTTAATTAGTAATCAACAGTGATTACTTAAGACCCTTCCAAGTCCAGTTAGTAACTTCTGGTAAGTCCTTACCTTCTGAACGGATGTAGTGGTTGTGCTTGTTAATCATGTTGTCCATCTTGGCAACAAAAGCAGCAGCCTTTTGTTCGTAACCAGGTACGTTTTGGATAGCATCCTTAGCAAGGTGGAAACGGTCAAGTTCATTCAATACACGCATGTCGAATGGAGTGGTGATGTCACCATTTTCTTCGTATGAGTGAATGTGAACGTTCCGGTTAGCACGATCGAAGAACAATGCTTGGATCATGTCACGGAAACCGTGCCATGCAAAAATAACTGGCTTGTCAGTAGTGAAGTATTGGTTAAATTCTGCGTCAGACAAACCTTCTGGGTTCTTGTCAGTGTTCATTAACTTCATAATTTCAATGATGTTAATGTAACGAATCTTCAATTCAGGGAAGTTGTCATGAAGAATGTCAATAGCTGCAAGAGCTTCTTCAGTTGGTTCAGTACCTGCTGATGCAAAGACAACATCTGGTTCGCTACCTTGATCAGTAGAAGCCCAGTTGATGTAGCCAAGACCATTGTCAACTAATTCAGTAGCTTCATCAATGGAGAACCATTGTGCACGTGGATGCTTTGAAGTAACTAAAACGTTGATGCATTCTTGGTTACGGAATGCCTTGTTTGATACAGCCATCAATGAGTTAGTATCTGCAGGCAAGTATTCCTTAACAAGATCTGGACGTTCCTTTTCGAACATGTGAGTTAACAGACCTGGATCTTGGTGAGTGTAACCGTTGTGGTCTTGTTGGAATACAGTTGAAGTATCAACAAAAGTCAATGCTGGGTATTGGTGACGCCAGTAAAGATCCTTAGCCTTACGTAACCACTTCATGTGTTGAGTAAGCATTGAATCAACAACACGACCGAATGCTTCGTAAGTTGCGAAGAATCCGTGACGGCCAGTCAAAGTATAACCTTCAAGGAATCCTTCAGCTTGGTGTTCTGAAAGTTGTGAATCAATCATCCGACCTTCATGAGCAACGTTTTCGTCGTTTGGTTCGTGAATTTCTTCCATCCATTGACGCTTTTGGTTGTCAAGGAATGCGTAAAGACGGTTTGACTTAGATTCGTCAGGACCGAATCCACGGAAGTTGTTAGGGTTCAATTCAGCCATCTTGTCAAGGTACTTACCCCATTCAAGCATGTCTTGTTTTACAACTGAACCTGGTGTTTGAACATCAACAGCGAAGTCACGGTAGTTTGGCAATACAAGTGGTTTAGGATCGATACCACCGTTAGTGATAGGGTTCATAGCCATCCGACGGTTACCTTCTGGTGTGTTCTCTTCAACAAGAGCAACTGGGTGACCGTTTTCGTCAAACAATTCTTCTGGCTTGTATGACTTCATCCAGTCAATAAGCATGTCCTTGTGTTCCATGTCATCTTGTGATACCGGAATAGGAATTTGGTGAGCACGGAATGAGTTTTCAATTGGATTACCATCAAGGTCAGTCTTAGGGCCAGTCCAACCCTTAGGAGCACGGAAGATGATCATTGGCCATTGTGGTAATGATTCATCGTTGTTTTCACGAGCGTTCTTTTGGATAGCCTTGATGTCTTCAATAGCCTTATCCATAGTCTTAGCCATTTGTTCGTGAACATCCATGTGTTCCTTGTAACCGTTGAATTCACCATCACGGTCAGCATCCTTGTAAGCTGATACGAAGTAAGGCTTCCAGCCCATACCTTCGAAGTACTTAGTAAGTTCTTCGTCGCTCATCCGTGAAAGAATAGTTGGGTTAGAAATCTTAAATCCGTTAACTTGGATGATTGGTAATACCGCACCATCCTTGATTGGGTTGATGAACTTGTCTGAGAACCATGATGCCATCAATGGACCAGTTTCAGCTTCACCATCACCAATTTCAACAGCGGCGATAACGTCTGGGTTATCTAAGATAGCACCAACACCGTGTGAAAGTGAGTAACCAAGTTCCCCACCTTCGTGGATTGAACCTGGAGTTTCAGGTGCGGCGTGTGATGCAGTACCGCCTGGGAATGAGAAGTGCTTGAATAACTTAGCCATTCCCTTAGTGTCTTGAGTAAATTCAGGATAAATTTCAGTGTATGAACCATCCAAGTATGAGTTATTAACCATAACTTGGCCACCGTGACCTGAACCTTCAATGTAGAACATGTCAAGGTCGTACTTCTTAATTACACGGTTCAAGTGTGCGTAAATGAAGTTTTGAGGAACAATAGTACCCCAGTGACCAATTGGCTTAGGCTTAACATCTTCAGCCTTCAAAGGTTGGCGTAATAATGGGTCGCCCATTAAGAACAAAGTACCAACTGAAAGGTAGTTGGCTGCACGCCAGTAAGCATCAACACTTTCCAAGTACTTCTTGGAATCGTAATCTACTGCCATTCTAATAAACACTCCTTCTGAATAAATAAATACGTTCTTGCGGTTAAACAATACGTAAATCATTCAAATTTACAATAACAATAATAACGGATTTAAACAAAAAGTCAACCTTTTTCAAAATTGATCCGATCCAATTTTAAAATTGAACTTTGACAATTCAAATTAGCACGACTTTTAGCTATCCGCCATTACACGTAACAGCAACTATTGTATACTATTCATCAGAAAAATTATATTAAATTTAGTTTACAGAGGAGACCTAACATGAAGCATTTGTATCCAGCTGATGTTGGAGATTATGCAAAAACATTTGCAGTATTAGCAGTAATGTTGCAATCAGTATTAACGGTTGTAATGCGTGAAGTCACGAAAAGTTCTCAAGAATTCTTATTTGGCGGAATATATGAATTAGTTAAATATGCCGCACCAATGTTCATTTTCGGAATTATGTATTCCACAATTCGGACAAACCCTGGAGCGACAATGATGAACTATCCTCTATACATGCGAAATCGCTGGCACATGCTATTTATTCCGTCAATCTGGTGGACCTTCGCCTACTTACTTCTTACTCCCCAATTACAACAGGGACGTCCTTACACTAATTTAGGAACTTTTTGCTGGCAATTCATTAACGGAAATGCCGCCCAACACCTTTGGTATAACGTCATGATGCTCCAATTCATCATTATTACCCCACTATTCTGGTGGATCGCTAGGTGGTTTAACAATAATAGCAAACGTGGCTGGCTTACTCTTGCTTTAGCAATTATTTTTCAATTCTGCTGGCACTTGATGTATGAATTTCAAGTATTTCACGGTCCCCACGATCATGACTGGTACCTTCTTGACCGTGTCTTTCCTAGTTTCTTCGCTTTTGCAATTTTTGGTACCCTTCTTTGGTGTTTCCACAGGCAACTGTTTCCTCTTCTCTCCAAATTTTGGTGGTTAATCTTAATTTGTTGGGGACTGCTCTATATATTCGTCACTCGTAATTTCTTTGCATTCGGTCTCCCCGTAAGTTTTACTAATGCTCCCTATTATCTTCCATCAATGCTTTTCTATAATCTTACTGCCATTCTTGCTGTTGCTGCATTCCACCTCCATCACATTCACAGTCGTAGCTATTGGCTAGCTCGTTGTCATCATATTGCAGACTATGCTCACCGTGCATATCTTTCACACGTCTTTTGGCTTTACTGGATTTGGCAGTTAGGTAAGGGCATCTGGTTAGTCTTTAATCCCCTTCTACTATTAGTCGTTATTTACCTGCTTACCGTAACCTGTTCTTTTGCCTCAGCCTATGGTTTCCATAAGCTCTGGTTTAAGCTTAAAAATTAAAAAGATTGGGTCTGGAAATTCCCAGACCTAATCTTTTTTATCTTCTAGACAGCTAATTTTCCTGATCCAAACTTACAAATGTATCGTACTTCATGTACCGATAGTGAACCCGCATGTTAGATACTTCAAACGGTGTCCCGTCATCCAAGAAGAAGACTCCTTCCATAATAGCAACTGGTTCAGTTGGCTTTAGTCTAAGAAGCCGTTGGTCATCTGCCTTTGATGGAGCCACACTAATTGACATAAAGGACTTGGTAACTCGCTTACCCTTAGCTGTTTCCAAGTAGTTAAAAATCGAGCTCTTAACAATGTCGGGTGAAAGCGTTGGGATAATTTTAATTGGAATATATCCTGTTTCAATAATAAACGGCTGATCGTCAATTAAACGAAGTCGTTTGATCTTATAAACAAAATCATTATCATCAAGGAAGAGATCCTGTTGTAGATCTTTACTTGCTGGAATAACTTGGTAGTCCATCAACTTAATGCTTTGCTTTTTATCCCCAAATTTAAAGCTATCAGTAACCCCCAAGTTACTTCCTTCATAGCGAAATAACGAACGGTTTTTTAGGTATAATGGATTAATGAATGTTCCTGAACCACGTTTCTTAAAGATGATTCCCTGCTGGGCCAAAACCCCAAGTGCGCGTTTGATTGAACTACGGCTCACTTTATAGCTTGCACTAAGGCTTCGTTCATCGGGTAATTTCATCCCCGGATATTGGTTTGCTAGGATTTTTTGTTTTATATCACTCATCACGGAGCGGTATACTAAATCTGCCATGTCATTTACTCCTCGGATTATTTGATAGACGATTAATGCTGTTTCTAGTATAGCAGACCTATTTAAAATTGGGATCTATTTCACTAAAAATTGGTTCGTTCCACAAAAATGGAGGCTAATATTTACCATGAGTAAAAAGAAAAAAAGTAAAATGAAAAAAACCCAAGTTGAACAAATTCTGGATAAAAATAAAATTGCCTATGAACAAGCAGAATTTCCCACTCACCAAGATGGTGACGTCCGTTCTATGACGGTGGATCATACTGGAGTTGATGAACACCACATCTATAAAACACTTGTCCTTTCTGGTAATGTTACTGGGCCACTGGTTGGTGTTATCCCAATTGATCAACACCTTGATGAAAAAAAGCTCGCTAAGGTTTCTGGGAACAAGAAAATAAATATGGTTCCGCTAAAGAAACTTTTAAAAACAACGGGGTATGTTCATGGAGCTAACACACCAGTCGGAATTTACGAAAAGTTTCAATATCCAATCTTTATCGATAACGAAGCGAAAGAACAAGGTGAAATTTACGTTTCTTCCGGAAAGATTGGTCGGTCAGTTAAGTTAAACGCTGAGGACCTAGCTAATTTAGTTCATGCTGAATTCGCCGATCTTGAACAACATTCCTAATACTAGTAATTTTTTGAATAAAATAGATAAATTGCTAAGCAGTATTAAGAAGTTTAAAATGATAATGACCAAATTTTTATGTTTTATCTAGAAAGGTCTTGAAATAAATGAAGAAAAACTTATCTGCTTGTACCACAGTCTTGGTTGGTAAGGAGGCCACAATTGATGGCTCCACAATGGCAGCACGAAATGATGATACGTTTGGTCCATTAACGCCACAACGTTTTGTTACCTATACTGCTTACCATAATCACCCAAACCAGGTAAAGGCATACTTAAACAAGTGTGTTGTTGACCGTCCAGCCGACGGTTACCGGTACCAAGGGACACCAAATGTTAACTACAAGACTGAAGGTGTCTTTGACGAAAGTGGCTTTAACGAAAAGAATGTCGGCATGAGTGCTACTGAAAGTGTTTACGCTAACGAACGTGTTCTTGCCTGTGATCCACTAAATACTGAAACCGGGATCAATGAAGACCTAATTGTTGCCGCAACACTTCCATTCATCGATAGTGCTAAAGATGGTGTTAAATACCTCGGTCAATTGATTGCTAAGTATGGTTCTGCTGAAGGTAACGGGGTTATCTTTAGTGATAAGAATGACGTTTGGTACATGGAAATTGTTACTGGCCATCACTGGGTAGCTGAACGAATTCCAGATGATGCCTATGCGGTAACTGGTAACCGGGTAGCAATTCAACAAGTAGACTTTAATGATCCAGATAACTTTATGTGGTCAGAAGGTATTCAAGAATTTGTTGAAAAGAATCACCTTAATCCAGATAAGTACGGCTGGGATTTCCGTCATATTTTTGGAACTGCTGACGTCTTTGATCAACATTACAACACGCCACGGCAATGGTATGGTCACAAGGTTCTTAACCCTAGTGTGGAACAAGATCCCCTTGATTTTGACCTTCCATTTATTATGCGGACTAATCACCGGATTACTCTTGCTGATGTCCAAAAGATTTTAAGTAGTCATTATCAAGGCACTCCTTATGATCCACTAGGTCATGGTACAGAAGAACAAAAACACCTCTTCCGGCCAATCTCACTCAACCGGACACAAAACTCACATGTTCTTCAAGTACGAAATGATTTACCAGAAGCCGCATCAACCATTATGTGGATGAGTTTCGGTATTCCTACCTTTACCCCTTATATTCCATTCTTTGGAAACGCGGATGACATTGATGTAAGTTACCGTGAAACTCCAAAGAAGCTTAACATGGATTTGAAGAGTGCTTATTGGATGTACCGGGCTCTTTCCATGATCGTCGAATCTCACCATGCTGAATTTGCTCAAGACGATCTCAACTACTTAAAAGATTCACGTGAATACCTCTACCGGTGGGTTAACGAAGTCGCCCCAAAGGTTAAGGGAATGAGTGATAAGGATGCTTGCACTTATCTCAGCGATGAAACACATAAGATGGTCGCAGAAATGACCAAGCGGACTAAAGAATTAATGAGTTCTTTGATCATGCATGGCCTTGAGCTTTCTAAACTGACATTCATTATGGATAAAAATCTGTAATTAATTTTATCAAAGTCAAATCCCCACTAGGTTCATTGTTTTCCTAGTGGGGATTTATGTTGTTTCATATGAAACAGAACTTGCTTAGTAGAGTTTCACCATTTCATTTAAATTCAATCTGTTAGAATAAAGGTAACTTTTGAGGAGGCAAATAAAATGATTTCACCATTACTCGGTTTAAAAGGGAGCAGTAATCGTCAGCAAATTGACGATCGGCTCCAATACCATCCAGATGTTTATGAATTTTACACGGACGCTAACAACTTCACTCCTGAAGGCTACCAGCACCTTGACGAAGCTGTTCAGTATGTTCAATCAAAGGGAGTTTCAAAAATTGTTATCCACCATCCCATGGTCTTTCAAAAATGGCATTCTGAAGTTGTCGCTCCTGAAAAATGCTTTCCAGAGCTTTACCGGTTTATCGAAACCTCAACTGAACAACTAATTAGCTTAGCCCAGGAGCGCAATATCCAGGTATTAGTCCATGGTGGTTATGCGGGGAAAGAAGTTCAAAAAATGGTTAATCTCTACCCAAACGTTGAAGCGGCCCGCCAAGCAGTTTACGATCGTCTCGATCGATTTGCCCGTGCTGGTGGTAACCATATTATGTTTGAGAACTCAATTGCACCGGTATTTGCTTATGGTCATCCAGAGCAAGAGAATGAAATTCTAAGTCATAATTACCGGTTAGCGTTTGATACTTCGCACTGCTTTATCGAAATGCATGGTGATAATCAAGCACTCCAAGCATCCCTTAAGCATCTACGAGAACATGTCGTTCACTACCATCTCGTGGATTCGTTAGGGCAAACTCATGATAGTCTTCAATTAGGAAAAGGGAAAATTGACTGGGCTCCTGTTTTAAAGTTATTAAACCCAAATGCCACCAGCATTTATGAAATTAACCTTCGTGATCAATCAAATTGTCACGAACAAATCGAAAGCCACCACTACCTTGTTGATCTCGCTAACAAACTAGCCCAAGGAGCATAACGTGAAAGTCAAAATTCAAAAAAATCATTTATCACTAGTGATTGTCCTGTTTGTCCTCTACCTTGCCATTCGGTACTGGCCGACAGTAGCTAAATTGATTCATTCAATTACTAGAGCATCAATGCCACTCTTAATTGGATGTATAGTTGCTTATATTGTGAACCTCCTTCTTAACCAATATGAACATCTTTATTCAAAAATATTTAAGACTAAGAAGGCGCAAAAATACTGTCGCTTATTTGGAATAATCTTTGCTTACATAACAATTATCTTAATTCTTATTATTGTTTCCTCTCTAGTAATCCCAGAATTAGTTTCTTGTATTAAACTCCTAGTTACTAATCACGGCCAGGTAATTAACCGGTTCATTAAAGCAATTGAACATAATAAGGATCTTAGCACTTTATGGAATAGCTTTGATTTAGAAAAAATTAAATGGAATCAAGTTGGTAAGTACCTCACCGTTGGCTTTGGCGGAACTTTCAAAGCAGTTGTTTCAACTGCCTCTTCAGTCGTTTCGGCATTCACAACAGCATTAATCGCCTTATTCTTTTCTATTTATCTTTTGATCTATAAGGAAATGCTAGTTCGTCAAATTAAACACCTTATTAACGCTTACCTGCCTAAGTTGAGCAGTCATATTTTTTACGTGATTAAGGTGATTAACGATAGTTACAGCAACTACATTATCGGTCAATGCAAGGATGCTGCCATTCTAGGGATCTGTTGTTTTATCGGCATGAGTATTCTCCGGATGCCCTACGCATCAATGATTGGTGTTGTAACCGCAATTGGTGCCCTTATTCCAATCGTTGGTGCAATTCTTGGTGCAAGTATCGGTGTAATTATTATTTTTGCAATTTCACCAATTCAGGCTGGCTTTTTCTTGATCTTTATCGTTGTCCTTCAACAATTCGATAATCGAGTTACTTACCCATTAGTTGTTGGTAAATCAATTGGCCTACCTAGTGTCTGGGTATTTACTGCTGTTATTATCGGTGGTGGAATCTACGGTATCTTAGGAATGATGTTCACTGTTCCCCTTTTTGCCGCAATCTATAAAATTATTGGACGAGATACTCGAAATCGACTAGCAGCAGAGTAAAAAATTGTTTATTTAAACAAAAATGACTCAGATATTCGGAATTCCGAAATCTGAGCCATTTTTGCTTTATTCTTTGTTTTCGTGATTATCTTTTTCAACTTGGCTTTCTTTTGCCATCATCTTTAACAGGTACCGTGCCTTTAAGCCAGCCAAAACTGCATCAATACCAAAGTTCATTAATTGTTCATTTGCTGGATCAAAGTTAGGATTAGTTGGAATTGTTTCGTTTCTCAACCGTGCGTTGAGGATTTCAACAAAACGGTCATAAGCTTGTTTCGGGTAATCCTTCGAGGTAATTTGAAGAATTCCCCGACGGATATCATCAATTGCAAAAGTATTTTTAAAGAAGCCAATCAATAATAAATCAACAATTTGGTTAACAGCATACTTTTTCTTAATCGGTGCCTGGATAGTCTTTTTCTTCACGTAATTATTAATCATCGATTTTGTAAGGGGTTCCATTCCCGAACTTGTCAAATTTTCATTAATCACTGCAGCAACTTGATCAACGTATAATCCAAGACTAGGTAGTTCTTCCCATTTTGGAAAATGCATCCGGGAAATACTATTCTCCCAACGTTTAAATTCTGTTAAGTTTGTCATTATTGACCTCCTTTACTATTAACAATCCCAATTGATTGATTAAGGTAGCGATTAGTTTTTAGAACCGTTTGTAATAGCAAAACCAGTTGATCGATTCCGACCTTACCACCATCCATTGCTTGCCCTTCAGCAGTGATTTTCGTTTCCGTATTAGCAACAGTAAGTGGTGGTACACGGACAATTGTATACGGTATTTCAAATTCATCAATCATTTTAACTGCATATTGATGCATCATTATCATCGTTCGGGCACTTTTACCATACCATTTCCCAACTTGTTCTAGCGAAGCATCATCTGCAGTTCCCGGAATACTTAACATTACAATCTTAGTCGGTAAGAAGACACTCTGGTCTATCAAATCGGCTAATTCTTGAACTTCATCATCCACATAATCATTTGGCTTCGGTAACCAGCACAAAATGTCTCCTGATTGAAGTTGGACCTTGAAGTTAGTTGATACAACTGCATCTGGCATTTTTTTGATAAGTTTAGACACAAGCTCATCATCCCGATTATCAATCAATACTACTCGACCCACAAGCATTCCTCCTTGAGTCACCAAGTCATTAATTCATCTTCTACTGTTGCATCTTCAATTCGGACATCGGTGATCGTGCTTTGTTCTAACAAGGGGAGAAGAACCTGAATATTACCAGTAAAAAGAAAACGGGTTTCTTTAGGCGCTTCTTCTAGCATATGAGCACCTAACTTCACTGCATTTTCAACTGGAAAGCCAGTTCCAATAACCGTTACTACACAATCGACACTATCAACCATCTCAACATTCCGAGCAGAGGTAAGGTGACTTCCTTCAAAGTAGTAGATCGTCTTTGAAAATCGCATTAAGGTTGAAACATTTTGACTTGTGAAAACAACTAACGAATCAGTCTTTTTAGTGTAGTCCGCAATCAATTCCCCCATTGTTAACCGACTATTCTCATCAAGGCCATCAAAAGCACTATCAAGAAGGACGATTGGACGACATAGTGAAAGTAAAAGAACGATTCGCAGTTTTTGCTGTTCATCAGGAGTTAATTCCGCAACCCGCTTCCCGGGGACTATTCCTAATGACTCTAGCATTTGGTTAGTTTGCTCAACTGTTAAAACATTTTTATGGTGTTTAAGGAAATTTTTAACAGCCTTCAAAACTGTTTTCCCTTTTAATTCAACATCATCAAAATGGGCAACCATTGGATTACCATGACGACGATTGATCTTTCCTAATGGCTCACCATTAACGGTTACTGTACCTTCCTCAATATTTCCTTGAGCATCTAAGAGCTGCTTTAACGCTGCTGGCGCACCATTATCATTGCTACAAAAAGCAACCACTTGTGGTGAAGTTAACTCCAATGAAACATTTTCTAAGCGATCACCAGACTTAGCGTCAAAAGTCAGTTGATCTAAGATAATACTACTCAAATTTAGTCCTCCCCAAATAAGAAATATTATTAAGTTAATTTTATCATGTAATTACCTAAATGGACTGGATCATTACTCTCTTAAAATAATTTTCACAGTTTTGATTAATGTACTTTATCTAAAGATAACTATTTATTTTCCTCACAAATAGCTACTTTTGTGCCAAATAAATACAAAAATTAGCAACACCGTGTGATAAAATAATTTATACTACTATTTATCGCCCTATTCAACTAAAATAGACTAAGGATAAATTACGTTATAGTTAGTTACACATAGAAAGAGGAGCTAAAATGACAGCAATGAACATTATTTATATTTCAATCGAGGGGAATACGCGTTCATTTCTTAAACGTATGTCGACATACGCTACACAACAACATAGTTTCAATCCCAAGAGTCCACTTTTAAACCTTAAGGAAATCACCGAGCAAACTGAACCAACTAACGAACAGGAACCATTTTTTGTTTTTGTTCCAACCTACTTGGACGGTGGAGATGGTATTACCTCTGGCTTTACAGAAATTATGACTAATTCTCTGGGTGAATACATCGCTTATGGTGATAATCCTAAAAAGTGTCTTGGAGTAGTCGGTAGTGGTAACCGAAACTTCAATGAGCAATACTGCTTAACCGCACGTAAGTATGCTAAGCAATTTAACGCACCATTCCTCGCTGATTATGAACTCCGGGGAACTTCCCAAGACATTGAAGTAATTTACGATCGGCTTACCAAACGGTGGAATGACCAATAAAAATCTATAAAGTAAAAGGAGACCAGAAATTTCCGGTCTCCTTTTACTTTAGTCTTCTATTAACTTACCACTACAAATCAGCCAAGTGATTCCATACTTATCAACTACCTGTCCAAGTTGATTATTCGCTGTCTGATTCCCAAACGGAATTGTAACCCGTTGATCATCAGAACTAGCAAGTTTATTAAATAACCGTTTTGCTGCTGCCTCATCATCACCAAAATCTATCACTAGTGAAATCATTGCTGAGGGTTGGGGATTAGTCATCGTGGCATCTGCACAAATTATTTTTTGACCAGCTACTGTAAATTCGGCACGAAACGTTGTTGAACTTAAAGAATTTGTACTCAAGCCTAAACTTTCTGCCTGTTCTTCACTTAATGGCTGATGGTAAACAATCTCTGCATCAAAGTTTTGAACATAGTAGTCCATTGCTTCCTTTGCATTCTCAAATGTTAAATACGGGTATATCTGTGCAGTCATGTTTTTCCTCCGTTAAAATCTTCCTTTTTGATTATATGGTTCATTTTGAGTCTCGTCAAACAGGTGTCTCAAAATAAGGCATTAAATTTCCATCTACTATATAGAACGAAATTTTTCCAGGTTTTCACTTAAAATATTGGCCAATCTTGCATAAAAAATCAAAAAACTTTTGTTCTAGACCAATCATTATTTTAGGTTTATCGTCCTCTTTATACAGACGATAAATCGGCTGATCCATTGTATTTGTAAGTATTTCACAAAGAAAACGTTTACCATTTTTGATGCAGAATTGCCATTGAAAGTATATAATTGTACCGTTAGAAGATTTTCTGAATATTCAGAAGGAGTGAACATTTTGGCTACAGAAAATAAGGCATTAATTACATTGTTTGGTGCAACTGGTGACTTAGCTAAGCGGAAGCTTTACACTTCCCTATTCAAGCTCTATCAAAAGGGTTACTTGGCTGATCACTTTGCATTACTTGGTACTTCACGTCATGAAATGAGCGATGAAGAATTCCAAGAAATGGTTTTAAATTCTATTAAAGATATTCCTGCAAAGGATGGCGAAGCAGAAGCATTTTCAAAGCACTTCTTCTACTGCGCTCACGATGTTACTAAACCAGAACACTATGCTAAGTTGAAGGATCGTTTGGCAGAACTTGATAAGCAATTCGGTACTGAAGGTAACCGGTTGTTCTACATGTCAATGGCTCCACAATTCTTTGGTACTATTGCTATCAACATCAAGAAGCAAGGCTTGTTAACTGACAATGGTTACAACCGTCTTGTTATTGAAAAGCCATTTGGTCGTGACTTCGATTCAGCTAAGAAGTTGAACGACGAATTGTCACAAACATTCGAAGAAAACCAAATCTTCCGGATTGACCACTACCTTGGTAAAGAAATGGTTCAAAACATCCAAGCATTACGTTTTGGTAACCCAATCATCGAAGCCCTTTGGAACAACCGTTACATTGATAACATCCAAGTAACCTTGAGTGAAAAACTTGGGGTTGAAGAACGTGCCGGTTACTACGACAACTCTGGTGCGTTACGTGATATGGTTCAAAATCACATTATGCAAGTGGTTGCTCAATTAGCAATGGAAGAACCAGTTGCCTTCACTGATGATGATGTTCGTGTTGAAAAGATTAAAGCTTTGCGTAGTTTACGTGTCTACACCCCATCAGAAGCTGCGGCTAACTTTGTTCGTGGTCAATATGGTGCCGTTAATGATCAACCTGATTACCGTCATGAAGATGGCGTTGATCCAGAATCAGGTACTGAAACATTCGTTGCTGCTAAATTAATGTTTGATAACTACCGTTGGTCAGGCGTTCCATTCTACGTTCGGACTGGTAAGAAGTTAGCAGACAAGTTCACACGGATTGATATTGTCTTCAAGAAGCCATTGATTGACATCTTTGCTAATCCAGATACTGCTGACAAGCAAGCATTGAAGTCTAATGTCTTAACTATTTACGTTGAACCTAACTCTGGTTTCGGTCTTCGTCTTAATGCTAAGCACGTTGGTCAAGGATTCACTACTGAACCAGTTGACCTTAACTTTGTTCAAAGCGACACTGCTAAGAAGGAATCCCCAGAACCATACGAACGTCTTTTCCACGATGCTCTTGAAGGTAACCACACCAACTTTGCTTCATGGGCTGAAATTGCTTATGCCTGGAAGTTCGTTGATGTTATCCGGAACCTTTGGGACATTGAAAAGCCACAATTCCCTAACTACACTCCAGGATCAATGGGTCCTGCCGCAGCTAGCGAATTGTTAGCTCGTGACGGTCGCAAGTGGGTTTACGATCTTAACAAGTAATTAAATTTAATTTATTAAAGAGCCATAAGCAAGATTAATTGCTTTTCGGCTCTTTTTTATTTGTATTTTAAGTAGTGAGTGCTGTATAATAGTTATTGTGAAATTAAACACAAATTTAGCTAAGGAGCGTAAGAATATGTCAGATCAAAAAGCACAAATTGGTGTTGTCGGTTTAGCTGTTATGGGTAAAAACCTTGCCTTAAACATCGAAAGTCACGGGTTTACAGTTGGTGTTTATAACCGTCACCGTAATCGGACTGACGAAATGATCCGCGATCATGGCGATAAGAAATTAGTGCCAAGTTACACAATCAAGGACTTTGTTGACTCACTAGAAAAGCCTCGGCGGATCCTGATGATGGTTAAGTCCGGAAAAGCAACCGACGCTGTTATTGATGAATTATTACCTTTACTTGATAAGGGTGACGTTCTAATCGATGGTGGTAACACTAACTTCCACGACACCATGGCGCGGAATGCTAAATTAGATAAATCTGGTATCAACTTCATCGGCATGGGTGTTTCCGGTGGTGAATTAGGTGCTCTTTATGGTCCATCATTAATGCCTGGTGGCCAAAAAGAAGCTTATGATCTTGTTGAACCAATTCTTACTAAGATTGCTGCTAAGGCCGAAGAAGATGGCAAGCCATGTGTTGCTTACATTGGTCCTAATGGTGCTGGCCACTACGTTAAGATGGTTCACAACGGAATTGAATATGGTGACGAAGAATTAATCGATGAAAGTTATAACATCATGCGGAATGTCTTAAAGATGCCTGTTGATGATATTGCAAAGACCTTTGCTGAATGGAACAAGGGTGAACTTTCTAGCTACCTCGTTGATATCACTGCTGATATTCTTACTCGCAAAGATGACCTTGGTGATGATAAGACTAAGCCAATTGTTGACATGATTCTTGATCGTGGGGCTAACAAGGGAACCGGTAAATGGAGCTCTGAAACTGCTCTTGACGGTGGTGCACCACAATCTGTTATTACCGAAGCCGTTTACGCTCGTTACATCTCAATGATGAAGAAGGAACGGGTCCAAGCAAGTAAGGAATTACCTGTTGATACTGAAGCAATCTCAATTGATGACAAGAAGGAATTAGTTGAAAAGATTCGTCAAGCCCTTTACTTTGGTAAAGTAATGAGTTACGCTCAGGGATTCGAACAAATGCGGATTGATTCAGAACGTTATGACTGGAACTTAAAGTACGGTGAATTAGCTCAGATTTGGCGTGCGGGATGCATTATTCGGGCACAATTCTTACAAAACATTACTGATGCCTTTACTAAGAACCCTGACCTAAAGAACCTGCTATTTGATGATTACTTCAAAGATATTGCTAAGAAGTATCAAAAAGCCATTCGGGATGTGGTTGCACTCGCTGTTAAAGCTGGAGTTCCAGTACCATCATTGAGTGCTGCTATCAGTTACTACGACTCCTTCCGTGCTGAAGTTCTCCCCGCAAACCTTCTTCAAGCACAACGGGATTACTTTGGTGCTCACACCTATGAACGGACTGACCGCCCTGGTAACTTCCACTACAGTTGGTACGAAGAACAATAAATAAAGAATTAATAAAATTTACGTTTAAAAAAGACCTATGATAATTTGATCATAGGTCTTTTTTATTCAACCATAAATAAACATTTACTAACTCATTTCCGCCATTAATCATTTTATTATTTCTACCGTGTAATCGTTTGCACTGATTCGCCTATTAATACTATACCAATTAAACATTTTTACCCAATTAGCAAATTATTTATCAAAACTTTTCGTAAAAATTTACTAAAAGTATATTGACATCCCTTTTGAAAGCGCTTAACATAATGGCTGTAAGTTATATTAAAGCTGTTGCAGAAAAGGGGAGTCTACAATGAACAATAGTTCAAAGAGTCAAGAACATGTTGGCCGTGCCCGTTTTGCCTACTCGATGGGTGCATTTGGACACGATGCCTTCTATGCCTTACTCTCTACTTACTTTATTATGTATGTTACTGGACACTTATTTAATTCCGGTAACAAAGTATTCGATGATCACATGGTCCTCTGGATCACTTCAATCATCGCGGTACTGCGGATTGTCGAATTATTAATTGACCCAATGATCGGGAATGCGATCGACCGGACCCATACTCGTTGGGGTAAATTTAAGCCTTGGGTTGTCGGTGGGGGAATCATTTCTGCCGTCATCCTTGCTGTATTGTTTACACCACTAGGTGGCTTAAACATTTCTAGCCCTTATCTTTACTTAATTATTTTTGCCATCCTATACATCGTAATGGATGTCTTCTATTCATTTAATGATGTTGGTTTCTGGTCAATGCTTCCAGCATTATCATTCAATTCTCACGAACGTGATAAGATTGCTACCTTTGCCCGTGTTGGTTCTACTGTCGGTGGACAGATTGTTGGTTTTGTTATCATGCCAATGGTTCTGTTCTTCTCAGCTAACCAAAATGGCGGTACTGGTGATGACCGTGGTTGGTTTATCTTTGCTGCTATTATCGCTGCCATTGCTGCTATTACTGCAATTGGTGTTGGTCTTGGTACTCATGAACAACAATCATTACTTCGTGAAAACAAGGAACAGACTAAGTTAAAGGATGTTTTCAAGGTCTTAGTTAAGAACGACCAATTGTTCTCAATTGCGATGTCTTACTTGTTCTACACAACTGGTATTACTCTGGTTAACAGTATGGAGCTTTACTACTTCACTTATATTCTTGGTAATGCTAAGGCCTTCTCAATCCTTGGTGGTTTGAACACTGTTGTTGGTGTTATTTCTGTTTTGACGTTCCCAATGTTTACTAGTAAGATTTCCCGGAAGAAGTTATTCTACGGTTCAATTATTATGTTGGCATTAGGATTACTAATCTTTGCCTTCGCTGGTCAATCATTAGTACTTGTTCTTATCGGTGCTGAATTATTCTTTATTCCACAACCACTTGTTTTCTTGGTTGTTTTGATGACGATTACCGACTCAGTTGAATATGGTCAATTAAAGTTAGGACACCGTGATGAATCACTAACCCTTTCTGTTCGTCCATTACTTGATAAGTTTGCTGGTGCCGTTTCTAACTGGATTATCGGACCTACTGCTATTGCTGCCGGAATGACTGCTGGTGCTACTGCATCTACTCTTTCTGCATCAGGTGTAACAACATTTAAGCTCGTTATGTTCCTCGCTCCTGCCATTATGTTAGCAATCTCTGTCATCATCTTTGCCACTAAGGTTAAGTTGGATGAAAAGATGCACGCTAAGATTGTTGACAAGCTCGAACAAACTTGGGGTAAGCAATTTAACAAGGGTAACGGTACAGAAGATACTACCTCATCAACTAAAACTGTTGCTGTCGCACCAAAGCCTGGTGTAACAGATATTCCTGCCCCTGTTGCTGGTATAGTTGTTGACTTGAAGAACGTTAGCGACCCTGCCTTTGCTGATGGTAGTATGGGACAAGGATTTGCTATCAAACCGTCTGATGGTAAGGTTTACGCACCATTCAGTGGTACTATTCGTGCAACCTTCTCAACTCGCCATGCCGTTGGTTTAGTATCAGATAGCGGTGTTGCCCTTCTGATTCACGTTGGTATTGATACCGTTAAATTACATGGTACTGGATTTGTTACATACTTCCACAAGGGACAACATGTTGAAAAAGGTGACGAATTGATGGAATTCTGGGACCCAACCATTAAGAAGGCTGGTCTTGATGATACTGTTATCGTTACTGTTACAAACAGTGAAGAATTTAACTTCAAGCAACTTATCCCTGCAGATCAAAAGGTTACAACAACGGATAACGTTATGGAAGTTACAAAGAAGGAACAAGATAAGTAATCTTACGTCTCTATAGTAAAAAAGAAGCTGAGGAAAATTTCCTCAGCTTCTTTTTTAGTTCTATAATGGCCCATGGAGGTGACCAATATGGCTAAAAATAAATATGTTGCTTGGTTTTTCGTTATTCTTTGGGCAGTTGTCCTCTTCCTAACATTCACGAATAAGATGATGCTTGCAATGGATCTAATGGCAATCGGAATGTTTCTCGATGCAATCAAGTGTCTCATTAAATCATAAGACTAAAAAGAGTACGAAGTCAAAATCGTAATTTACTGAATTGCAGTTTTGACTCCGTACTCTTTGTTTTATTAGGTTAAATATTACTTGGGATTCTAGGCAACACAGCTAAAATGTGTTCGTCAGGAGAAATTACTAACCTTCCGCAAGTCCTCTGCTGGCTCACACTCTAACCTACTTTACCTGATCAACCGCTGTACGAACGACGAGGACGTCAACGGGAGCGTTCCGCTTAACATAAGAGGTAACTGAACCCATGATAGCTCGTTGCATCCGTGACAAACCACTAGCACCCATCATAATCATGTCATTGTGGTGGTCACGAACAAAATCAAAGGCAATAATTGTCTTGGGATTCCCTAAACGAATGTGGATATCAATGTTATCAAAGCCATCCTTATCCTTAACCCGCTTCAAAACATCGTCAAGGTATTGCTTAGACTTATCAACTAATTGGTAAGCAATACTACCATCAGACATTCCAGCAAAATTATAAGCCATTGCACGCGTATCAATAACGTTTAATACATCAATATGTGCCTTACCATTACGCTTTGCTACGGCAACTGCACGGCCTAACGCTAATTCAGATTCCTTTGAACCATCCATTGGAACCAGGATGTTTTCGTATTCTTGATCCATAATAGACCCTCCATTCAGCCTCTTCTATTTATAAGGCTATTGTACCATTAATTGTCCCTTGCTTGTAACTATGCATTTACTTTTATTTATATTCTCGTAATTATTAACTATTTGACTTGCACTAAGCAATCAATTACAATCAACGGTGAATAATATTAAGATTTAATTAGGGATGCTTAATTAATTCTAATTTTGCATCTAACGAAAAGAGGTAATCCAAGTGGACAAAATCGACCGCAAAATTGTCAATATTTTACAAAAAAACGCCCGGGCATCCCTAAAGGATCTCTCGAAAAAATGTTTTATTTCCTCCCCTGCAATCGCTGCAAGAATTAGTAAACTAGAACGTTCCGGAATTATCAAGGGCTATCAAGCAACCATCAATTTAGAAAAAATTGATTTTCATGTTAAGGCATTTATTCAAGTTCAACTTGAACCACGCCAAAAGAAAGAATTTTACCCTTATGTTCAACAAATTCCAAACGTCATTGAATGTAATTGTGTCACCGGTGACTTTTCCGAAGTAATGGAAGTAGTTTTCCCTTCCACCACCGATCTCGATGACTTTATCAATGATATTCAACAACGCTTTGGAAAAACCAGTACTCAGATTGTTTTCAGCACTAGTGTTAACCACCGTGGTGTTCAATTAAGCGAACCGACGGAAAAGGAATAGTGACTTTTAACCATGATTAATTTTCAACGAGCTGTTCCCAGTGAGCTTCCTCAAATTGTTAAAATTTATAATAGTGCTGTTCCCAGCCATGATATTACTGATGATGAAATGCCAATTACGGTTGATAGTCGTCAAGAATGGCTCAACCATTTTAATGACCGCTTCCCAATTTGGGTAGTTAAAGATGAAAGCAAGATTATTGGCTGGTGCGCACTTGGTCAATTTTATCCTCACCGTGCCTACCGTTTTTCTGCTGAAATTTCAATCTACCTGGCACCTGATGCTCAAGGTCACGGTTATGGTCAACAGATCTTAAGCTTTATTGATCAGCAGATTAAAACCACGCTTGATATTAAGACTGTAATTGCCTACGTTTATGAAAACAATCTCCCAAGTCAGAAGCTTTTCCAAAAGTCTGGCTACCAGCAGTGCGGTAGTCTTCCACAAATTTCCGTAATTGGCGGAGAACTACGTACGCTTAAAATTTTTGTTAAACACTTCTAAAATAAGCCTAAGATTAGTCCAAAGTGAAAATAATCATTTTGAACTGATCTTAGGCTTTTGCTCCTTTAAGGATAATAATAACTGAGGATCTGCTTATTCCTACTGCAATATAATCGAAATGAACTCGCCAAGGAAGCCCCTATAGACAACAAACTCCCTCCTAAATATCTACATCTGGTCGGGAGAATTTGTCGTCTTATGAGCTTCTTTACTTACTCGCACCCTAGTTCTTTCCGTAAGAATCTAAGTAGCGGTTATATTCTTCACGGTTAAATTCTTTTTCAGATTCACCAATAACCAGAGTCGCAATGGAGTTCCCAACAACGTTTACTGCTGTCCGTCCCATATCAACAAACCGGTCAATTCCGGCAATAAAGGTTAATCCCGCAATTGGTACCCCAATCGTTGACACACTTGCTAACAGAACGACAAATGATGCTCCTGGCACCCCTGCCATCCCCTTACTGGTAATCATCAACACAACCAGTAAAGTAAATTGGTGGGCAAATGTTAAATGAATCCCATATGCTTGAGCAAGGAAAAGTGCAGCTAATGATTGGTAGATAGCTGAACCATCCAAGTTAAAGGTATATCCTGTTGGGATTACGAAGGAAACAATCCCCTTGCTTACACCCATTTTTTGCGTTTTTTCCATTAACCGGGGTAGCGTAACTTCTGAGCTTGCCGTGGTAAAGGCTAAGATGATTTCATCAAGAATCACATGCATAGTCTTCCAGTAACGCAGATGGAACAGGTGGGCCGTAATTCCCAAAATTACAACCACGAAGATGATCATCGTCATATAAGCAATAACAATAAATAATCCTAATGGCAATAGCGCACTAATTCCCATTTCACCGATTGTCATCCCAATCAGACCAAAGACCCCGATCGGTGCAAACTTCATTACCCAGTTGGTAACCTTAAACATTACTTCAGCAACTGCATTTAAGACATCAATGAGGATCTTGGCTTTTTCACCAACTGCTGCAATTCCTAACCCAAATAGGACAGAGAAAAGAATTACAGGCATCATATCCCCATCAGACATTGACTTAAAAATATTCGTTGGAATAATTGAAAGAATCAATTCCCAGAAGCCACTATTATGTGAAGCAGTCTTGGCACTCGACATGTATTGTGAAATATCAGTGGCATGAAGTTTATGAATATCAATAAATGTCCCTGGATGAGTAACATTACCAATCACCAATCCAAGAATAATAGCAACCGTCGTCAAGATTTCAAAGTAGATTAATGTCTTTCCACCGATCCGTCCCAACTTCTTAATATCACCAATATTCGCAATCCCAACTGTTAAACAAGAAACCACAATCGGCATAACGATCATTTGGATCAAACGAATAAAAATTGTTCCTAAGCTCTGCATGACTTTAATGGCGCCGGTATTATGATAAAAGATTACCCCGCAGATAATCCCTAACACTAGTCCAATCATAATTTGCCAACCCATACTTAGGCGTGAAATCCGGTATTTTTTCACCTTAAATCAGACTCCTTAAAAATTGTCTTGTTCTACTTTAGCATATTTTCAAAGTATTTTCTTAGTAAATTTTAAATTTCACCTATCAAAAGACGAACAGTTATTTTATATTTATAATTATTTATTCACTTATTCTTTACGATGGAAGCGGTTTTATTTTTTACTAAAGAGAAGTAGGATAGTATTAAAATATGTTTTCAAAGGAGGAAATCAACAATTGACCAAACAATGGGCAAATAGTCTCACTGGTCGCTGGTGCTTCTTGGCATTTTCCATCTTGCTCAATGCTTGTTCCAACGGTCTTACGGTGTCTACAAATATGGGGAGTGCTATCTGGACCGCTTCGGCTGCCAATCTTAGCAATTGGCTCCACTGGTCTCTAGGAAACATGCTGCTAATCGAAGGAGTTGTCGTTGCCATCACTAACTTAATCTTGTTAGGGAAATTCGATTACTTTCAGTTAATCCGAAATCTTCTTTACATCATCCCTTTTAGTTATATTCTGCAATGGTTTGCAGAACTCTTTAACTATATTGGCGTCCCCTCACTCAATATCTGGATCCGGATTATTCTTGATATCATTGGTCTTTTCGGGATTGCTGCCGCTGTTTCACTCTATCAACGGGCAAACCTAATTATGCACCCTAATGACGACTTCCCCTATATTCTGAGATTCAGATTCATGCATGGTTCCGCTGTTTGGTCACAATGGGTAAGTTACATTCCACCAATTATTTTAATCATTATCTCGGTAATCAAGACTCATCAATTAGTTGCCGTTAACTTTGGGACCGTTTATAACATCCTTACCCAAGGAGCTCTAATTGGTTGGTCGGATCGCCACTTTTTCAGTAAGCTACACCACCACTTAAATTACAAACATTAAAAGAGGTAATTGAATTATGAAGCAAACTTACATTAATGGTCATATCTTCGTTGGTGATTCAGAAGACCACTTCGCAAATGGAATGATCGTTGAGGATGGTCGAATCAAATGGATTGGTAACGATCCAACCCCTGAAGGTGATACTATTGATCTTCACGGACAAACTGTCCTTCCTGGATTAATCGACTGTCATACACATCCAAAATACATTGCTGATGCTTTACACGGGGTTGCTTGTACCCCACCAAACGTTAACAGCATTAAGGAAATGCAGGAAGCATTACGGCAATCTCCAGCTTACGGTAAGGGCGACAATGTCTGGATCGAAGGTTGGGGATTTGACGAAACTAAGTTAGCTGAGCACCGGAGTCCTAACCGAGACGATCTTGATGCTGTTTCGACCACCCAACCAATTTTTATTTATCGTTCAGATTGCCATTCCTCCGTTGGAAACTCCAAAGCTCTTGAACTTGCTGGAATCGACGAAAATACCCCTGATCCAGTTGGTGGAAAGATTGAACGCTTTGCTGATGGTCGACCAACCGGGTTTATGCGGGAAGTTGCTGCATCTCAGCTACTAATCCGTGCCAAGTCAGCGCAAAGCTATGAAGGTGATGTGCAAAACATGATCAATAGTTCCGACCATTACCTTGCTAACGGGATCGTTGCAATCGGTGAAATGATGGGACGGATGAAGCCTTATACCTCACTCAAACTTTATCAAGATGCCGTTAAGGGTGGTTTTGCTCCAAAAGCATCAATCTACTATGTCTTTGACGAAATCGATCCAGAAAAGGGACTTCAACCAAGTGGTGATGCTAAACTCCGGGTCGCCGGAATTAAGGTCTTTATGGATGGGAGTATCTCTGGAGAAACTGCCTTTAATGCTGAACCATACCCTTCAGGCAAGATGGGAGTTAGCCTTACTTCAAAGGAAAAATTAACTCGAGCTGTTAATATGGCCCGCGAAAACAAACTACAATTAGCTGTTCATGCGATGGGCGATCAGGCAATTCAAACTGTTATTGATGTTACTAAAGACCTAGAACCATGGCTTGAAGAAATGCCTTCAGTCCGGATTGAACATGCGTCCCTAATGACCGATGAGATGTTTGATGAAATTGCCCACAGCAAGATGAAGTATGCATTGGTAACTCAACCAATCTTCTTCTTTGCTGAAGATGAATCTTACCGTCATTACCTCAATGCCGAACAGTTTAAGTTAGCCTACCGGGTAAAGACGATGCTGAACTCTAAGGCAATGCTCGGTTTAAGTTCAGATGCCCCATGCACCCCGTGGGCTGAGCCAGACAGTCCGTTTTACAGTATTTATGCAGCGGTCACCAGGAAAGCGGCAAACGATGACGTTGTGAATGCTAACGAAGCAATTACCGTCCCTCAAGCTGTCCTTGGTTACACCCGTGATGGTGCCAAGATCGGTGGCTTCGATGATAATGGAACTCTCGAAGTCGGAAAAGCTGCTGACTTCGTAATTCTTAACAAAGATATCTTTAGCGTTCCCCATGATGAATTACAGAATGTCCGCGTTAAGGAAACCTGGATGGCCGGGAAGAAAGTATTTGAAAACTAATAATTATGAAGCTGGGAATTGTCCTGGCTTTTTGTTTTTTTAGGGCCAAGCTATTGTGCTTCGCCTGAATTTGTTGGAGCTAGTAAACTTGCGACTAGGCGACGATGCCGAAACGTTGGAGCAAACCAGAAATTGATTTATCGATTTCGTCTGTGAGCCCACGCAAGGATGAGTAGGTTTCTAACTACCAACTTGTTGGTGACAGGAACCACTCAGCTACTGCGCTTCGCCGTGACCGCAATCTCCGCCTAAATATCCCGTCCTTGATTGTAAAACAATCATCGTCCGGGATTTCTTAGTGCTCGATTGCTAGTCCGTCACGGCTCACACTCTAATTTGTGATTGAAGCCGTTTTCAAAGAAGTTTACAATAGGGTTGTGAATAAATTCGCAATTCGGTTTATTAGAATTGGAGTGAGGAATTTGCAAGAAGCTAAGAAAAAGCACCGGTTTCATATGCCGTCTGCCTTTACAATTTTATTCATTATCATTGTTATTATTGCTATATTAACTTGGATTATTCCGGCGGGAACGTATGCAACTGATAAAGCAGGAAATATTATTTCTGGAACCTACCGGACGGTTGCTAGTAAGCCTCAGGGGATCTGGGACGTCTTCATGGCCCCAGTCATCGGTATGGTCGGCGATAAGAAAACCGAAGGGGCAATCTCAGTTTCCTTATTCATTCTCGTTATTGGGGGATTCTTGGGGGTTGTAAACAAGACTGATGCCCTGAATGAAGGAATCAGTTCAATTGTCCACCGTTACAAGGGACGTGAAAAGCAACTGATCCCAATCTTGATGATCCTTTTTGCCATTGGTGGATCCACTTATGGAATGGGTGAAGAAACTATTGCCTTTTACCCATTACTAATTCCCGTAATGATGGGAGTTGGTTTTGATTCACTAGTTGCGGTTGCGATTGCCCTCGTTGGTACCCAAGTTGGGTGTCTGGCATCTACCGTTAACCCATTTGCCACTGGTGTTGCTTCACAAACATTAAATATTTCACCTGGTGACGGTTTAGGATCACGGGTTCTTCTTTTAATCATCACCACCACGATTAGTATTATTTACGTTTACCACTATGCTTCTGTGATTGAAAAGCATCCCGAAAAATCGTTAATTTATAACCAACGAGCTGAAGATGAAAAGCGTTTTATCATTAAGGTTCGTTCTGATGACGATGATTTTAAGATGACAAAACTACAAAAGGCTGTTATCTGGCTTTTCGGTCTTACTTTCTTAATTATGATCCTTGGTTTAATTCCATGGACAAACCTTAATAGTCACTGGACATTCTTTGATAGCTTTACTAAGTGGTTGACCGGAATTCCGTTCTTAGGGAAACTCTTAGGCCAAGATATGGCGCCACTGGGGACATGGTACTTTAACGAAATTACCATGCTCTTTCTCTTCATGTCGGTTATTATCATGTGGGTTTACCATATGAAGGAAAGTGAATTTATTGACGCCTTCATGCAAGGTATGGCTGACTTCCTTAGTGTTGCAATTATTGTTGCCGTAGCTCGGGGAATTCAAGTAATAATGAACAACGGGATGATTACCGGGACAGTCCTTCATTGGGGTGAAACTGGCCTTCACGGTCTCTCCCAAAGCATCTTTATTATCTTGACGTACATTTTCTATATTCCAATGTCATTCTTGATCCCATCAACTTCTGGATTAGCTGCTGCTACAATGGGCATCATTGGTCCAATAGGGCACTTTGCTCATGTTTCTGGAAGCTTAGTTATTACCGCTTACCAAGCTGCTTCAGGTTGGGTTAACTTGATTACACCAACGTCTGGAATTGTTATGGGAGCCTTAACGATTGCCCACGTTAATATCAGTGTTTGGTGGAAGTGGATGTTAAAACTAATGATCTACCTCTTCATCGTCACTTGTGTATTCTTAGGAATTGCGGCAATACTTTAGGAGGAATAAATTATGACACAGCTAGTAACTGAACAAGAACAACAAGAAGCTGTTAAGGCACTTACTGATTTAATTTCTGTTCAATCATTTAACCAACCCACTGAAGATGGTGCACCATTTGGCCGCGGCATTCGTAACGCCCTTGATAAAATGATGGAAATTTGCAAGAGTTTTGGTTTCAAAACCTATGAAGATCCTGATGGCTACTATGGCTACGCGGAAGTTGGTGAAGGTGACAAGATCTTTGGTGTGATTTGTCACCTTGACACTGTTCCAGCAGGTGATCCAAAAACTTGGGAACATGATCCATTCAAGGGAACAGTCGTCAATGATGCAGTTTATGGTCGTGGTTCCCAAGATGATAAGGGTCCAGGAATCGCTGCCCTCTTCGCTGTTAAAGCATTAATGGATCGTGGTTATCAGTTTAATCAACGTATCCGGTTTATTTACGGGACTGACGAAGAGATCCTTTGGCGGGGAATTGCTCAGTATAACAAGAAAGAAAGTCAAATTGATAGTGGGATTTCTCCCGATGCTGAGTTCCCATTAATTTACGCTGAAAAAGGGCTCCAACAATCCTACCTTGTTGGTCCTGGAACTGATCAACTTAAATTGAGCCTAAAGAATGCCTTTAACGCCGTTCCAGATAAAGCCGTTTATGACGGGCCAAAGCAAGATGAAGTTAAGGCCGCCCTTGATAAACACGGTTTCAAATATACCAGTGATGATCACTCAATCACCGTCCTCGGAAAATCTGTCCACGCTATGTTAGCACCAGAAGGCACCAACGCTGTTTTGCGTCTTGCTATTGCACTGAATGATGTCTTTGACTTCAAGCCACTAAAGTTCATTGGTGAATTATTCAAGGAAGATGCCACTGGTTCAAACGTCTTCGGCAAGGTTGAAGATGAATCTGGCCAATTAACAATGAATATTTCAAGCTTAGAGATTAACGAAAAGGAAACCCGGATGCAAATTGATCTCCGGATTCCCGTAACGGTTGATCGGGATAAACTTCTTGAAACATTACAAGAAAAAGTAGCCCCATATGACCTCAAATACGTCCGCTTTGACTACGTGGCCCCATTATACGTACCAAAGGACAGTAAGCTAATTCAGACGCTTATGGACGTCTACAAGGAGCAAACTGGTGATACTTCTTCTACTCCACAAATTTCTGGTGGTGCTACCTTTGCCCGGACGATGAACAATTGTGTGGCCTTTGGTGGAATGTTGCCTACTACCCCAGATTATATGCACCAAGCTAACGAACAGTGGCCACTTAAGGACATGTTCAAAGCCATGGAAATCTACGCCCAAGCAATAAAGAGGTTGTGTGTAGATTAGAGTGCGAGCCAGCAAAGGACTTACGGAAGGCTAGCAATTTCTCCTGACGAAGGCGTCTTGCGCCTAGGAAGGAGTTTGCTAGCTCTAGCAAGTCCCTGGCGAGCACATTTTGACTCTGTTGCCGAGAAACGTCACATTATATTGGCTATGTAATTTGTTAATAGATTATAATTATGAATAAAAGTCTAGGTAAGATACAAATTAAAGTATCTTACCTAGACCTTTAAAAAAACAACTTTATAATCCCTAGTTATTTTTGTATTCTAAGATAAAATAAATCAAGATAGGATATTAAATTTATGTCACCAGCTCTTCTCATAATCGATTTACAAAATGGTGTTTGTAAATCATTATTTAACTCTAACAACTTAATTAACTGCGTAAATAATAGGATTAGTTTTTATCGCAATAAAAATTATCCAATTATTTTCATTCAACATGAAGGTAGCACCTTAAAAAGAGGATCAACTGATCGGAAATTTGTTTCCCTTTTGGATTATCGAGCGAATGATATTGTAATCAAAAAAACTCATCCAAATTCGTTTTATAAAACTAATTTACGAGAAACATTAACCAATTTAGGAATTGATAGATTAGAAATTTGTGGTGCCCAAACCGAATACTGCGTTGATGCAACAATTAAAGTAGCACATAGCTTAGGATATCAGTTAGTTATGAAACACGGAGCAAGTAGTACCCGTAATAACTCATATATGACGGCTCAAGATACCATTAATTTCTATGAAAATATTTGGAGTAGTGACTATCTCACGTTCATTTAATAGAACTAAATTACAGTAAATTAAAAGGGGCTGTGACATAAGCCCTATTATATAGATAAAGCACGAACAGCGCAGTACACAAATGAGCTTCAGAGCTCGGAAAATCCGAACTCTGGAGCTCTATTTGTGCTTGCGGGGGCGTGAAGACGAAGTCATAAATGACTTCTGTCACGCTCCCCCCTTTAATTTTTATTTAGTTGTCTGCCGTTTAATCAAATGGGTACCAACAACTGTTTTACATGGATCACTCGCTGGATGTGCTAGTCGTTTAGCCATCACATCAACAGCCGCATATGCCATTTCATCAGTACCAACATGGATTGCTGACATACTTGGATAGACATACTTTACAATTGCCGTGTCATTAAAGCTAATCATCGCTAACCGATTAGGGATATCAATTTTTGCTTCTTGAACGGCCTTGAGTGCGCCAACAGCCATCGGATCATTAGCAATAAAGATTGCGTGCGGTAACTTATCACCTAGCTCCTCAATTGCCTTCTTCATTGCCCGGTATCCAGACATTGAAGTATAGTCACCCGCAAGCATGAACTCTGGATGATATATTCCTCGTTGTCGTAAATCAGCCTCAAAATAACGCCGCCGCAAATCAGGAACAACTTCATTATCCGTCGTCTTTTCAGTTCCGGATAACATCCCGATATCCTGAATTCCTTCATCCAGGAACTCATTAATTACCGTATGAACAGCATTTTCAAAGTCTGGAACTAAGCAATCATAACCCGCGGCCAAACTATCAAAGTCAACGAAGACAATATTATTAGTTACTAGTTTTAATTCTTGAACCTGCGAATTACTAAACTTACCGATTGCAATAATTCCCGTCACGTTCCGCGGAATCTCTTCCAGGTTATTTTGATAGATGGGAACTGTTTGGATTCCCCGCTGTTGAGCAGAACGTTCAATTTCCATCCGGATAGCCATGTAGTAAAGGTCGTCAAGTTCTTGAGTAAGGGAGTACCACTGAACAATTGCTACTCGTTGCACTTGGTCACTTCGCGTCCGTTTATGTTTCGTGTAATCTAACTCTTCCGCCGTACTTAAAACCCGTTGACGAGTATTTTCGTTAACAGAGAGCGTCGAATCATTATTTAAGATTCGCGAAACAGTTGCAATTGAGACACCAGCTCGACTGGCAATATCACGTAACGTTGCCGCCATGGTAGTCACCCCCTTCCTTTTTTATTTTAGAACTTATTTTACCCGGAGCACCTTTAACTTGTCTAGACCGAATTATAATTGAGCGATAAAGCGATCCCAGCCAGCATTTCCGGCTTCATCATCCTTAAAGACACCGGCATTTTCAAGAACGTTAGCAAAAACATTAGCTAATTCTTGTTCCATAATTTCATCAACGTTATCAGCGTTAACATCCATCTTTTCAGCGATTTCCTTAGCCCATGGAAGGTGACTATCAGCAATATTATTTGCTTCGCCTAACCAGAACTTCTTAACTTCAGCTAATTCATCTTTTAACCGTGCTGGTAAGATTGCCCGGCCCATAACTTCGATTAAACCGATGTTTTCCTTCTTGATGTGCCATAACTTTTCGTGTGGGTGGAAGATACCTAGTGGGTACTTGTCACTAGTGTTGTTATCACGTAAAACAAGGTCAAGAACAAACTTCTTCCCATCACGGTGCATAATTGGGGTAACTGTGTGGTGACGAGTATCACCGTCAAAGGCCTTCAATGAAAGGCTTTCATCATCATAGTGATCCCAAACGTCAATAATATGAGAACCAAGGTTAATTAGTTCAGTCGTGTTGGCACTAGTTAACCGAATATCACTCATTGGCCAGTTAACAATCCCGGATTCAACATCAGGATATTCGTCAAAGTGCAATGGCTTCTTGATTTCAGCCTTCATCATTGGAAAGCTGTGACGACCACCTTGGTAGTGTTCGTGGGCCAACATGGAACCACCAACAATTGGTAAGTCGGCATTAGAACCAACAAAGTAGGCTGGCAATTGCTTTTCAATTTTCACTAAATTAATTAAAGTTTGCCGATTAATTTGCATTGGTTCGTGTTTGCTATCAAGGAAAATGCAGTGTTCATTGAAGTAAGCATATGGTGAGTATTGGAAGCCCCACTTATGACCACCAATCATCATCCGAATTACCCGGTGATTACTCCGTGCCGCTTGTCCAAGACGACCCTTGTAACCTTCATTTTCCATGCAAAGGGCACACTGTGGGTACTTCTTTTTGGTGTCATGAGCAGCAGCCGCAATCGCCTTTGGATCCTTTTCTGGCTTTGAAAGATTAATAGTAATTTCAAGATTACCGTACTTAGTTGGGCGATCGAAAACAATATTCTTCTTAATCGCAGCAACCTTAACGTAATCATTTGATGTCATTAACTTGTAGAACCAGTTAGTAGCAGTATCTGGAGATTGTTGATATTTTTCCCAGAACTCTTCATTAACAACAGATGGACGTGGTGTCATTAAGTCATAAAGCTGATCATTCAAAATTTCCCGTTCTGTTTGACCGTCCTCAATCTTGCCCCGCTTAACAGCTAGATCAACTAATTGGGCAACAACCGGTTGGTCTTCATTACCATCAACATCTTCGTCGCCAACAAAGCCACGAATCTTGTTCATTACATAAATCTTATCAAGTGGCTTATATGCTCCACTGGCAATTACATCATCAGCAAATTTTTCGATTAACTTCATCTTTTAATTCCCCCACTCACTTTAATTCTTTTCTCAAGCCTGTTCTAGGCAATATAGCTGAAATGTGCTCAGCCTAAACTCCCTCGAACGTTCTAGGCAACTGCAAGTCCTTTACTGGCTTCGCACTCTTATAACTTGTGTGGTCCGTCGACAACTTCGGCATCGTAGAAGCTGGCGTCGTAACCAATCTTGTCACGGTAAATCTTACCAATGTTCTTCTTGAAGTTTTCGGCTTCAGACTTCTTAACGATGGCAATTGCACTACCGGCAAATCCACCGCCGACCATCCGAGCACCAAGGCATCCTGGTTGATCCCAAGCGTTTTCTGCCAAAGTATCAAGTTCCTTACCAGTAACTTCGTAGTCATACTTCAATGAAACATGAGAAGCGTTGATTAACCGGCCAAGTTCTTCAAGATCGCCCTTTTCCATTGCATCGATGGCACGCTTAGTCCGTTCATTTTCACTAACAGCGTGACGCGCACGGCGAATTAAAATATCATCATTAATTAAGTAAGTGTATTGATCAAATGTTTCTGGATCAATTTCACCAAGTTTGTTAATATCTAACTTCTTGCTGAGACGCTTTACAGCTTCCTCACATTCTTGAACACGTTCGTTGTACTTTGAACCAGCTAATGAGTGGGTCTTATTAGTACTCATGATAATAATTTCATAGTCGCCCAATTCAAGTGGTAAGTACTTGTATTCCAAACTATTGCAGTCGAGGAAGATAGCATTATCTTTCTTCCCCATTCCAACAGCAAATTGGTCCATGATTCCAGAATTCAACCCAACAAAGTCATTTTCAGTCTTTTGACCAAGCTTAACGAGATCGATCTCATCAATGTCCAAATTGAATTCTTCCTTTAAAATGTCCCCCATCAGCATTTCAATTGAGGCTGAGGATGAAAGGCCAGAACCGTATGGTAAGTAGCCATGAATGTATAGGTTAAAGCCGTGGTCAATCTTGTAACCGCGTTGCTTAAGGTAAACAAGCATCCCCTTAAAGTAGTTAACCCACTTTTCATCATCAGCTGATTGTGGTTGTTCATCATTAATATCAAAAGTAATGATCTTACTATTTTCAACCTTAGCTGAATTAGCTGAATAGATTGCTACCGTAGTGTCTTCACGTGGACCGTAAACACCATAAGTACCAATACTAATTGCACATGGGAAAACATGACCACCATTGTAATCCGTGTGTTCACCAATCACATTAATCCGACCGGGAGAGAAGAAAACGTCCTTTCCGGGTTCCTTAAATGTGTCTTGATATTCTTTAAGAAAATCTTGCTTATCCATGTCAAAATACCTCCATGACCACTTAAACAAAGTGGCTAAACAAATTAGTAAACTTTTACTAAACTATAATTTAGACTCTTTTACCTCATTTGTCAACAAGCGCTTTCATTTTTGAATGGTTAACATTGAAAACGCTTTCTGCAAAAAGCTGTCATACCGCTAATTTAGTCCTCATTAGCAAGTTCTAAAGTTTTATAATTATTTAAATGACGAAAGGAATATTTATCGTGAATTACTACTCCCCGCGTTCTCTTTACAACTTAATTCCCCAACATGGTCGTTGGTTCATCAAAGAAATAAACAGTGTCTCTACCCTCTATACTACTAACCTCGGTAGCCGACTACGTTTTACCACTAACGGTGTAAGTAAACTAACGGTTAATGTGTTAGACAACCGGAATGAACTTTCACCTTCACAAATATATGCTTGGCGAATCGACAACGGTCCGTGGCGCCGGGAGCAGGCAAGTCAAAATAGCTGGAAGATTAAAACTAATCCTGAATCCCACCTAATTGAAATCATAACCGCTGGAAATACAGATCTTGATCGGGTATGGAGTGGTAATCAAGGGTTTGCGATTAGTTCAGTTGAAATTGATCAGGGAACTTTAGAAAGTGCCTCAACCGTTCCTGTAATTGACTTTATTGGTGACTCAATCACTGCAGGATGCTGGGTTGCAGGGCACCATGCCTCCTATGACTACCGCCCAGAGAGCAATTATGTAGGAACAGCTGTTGACCTCCTCCATGCTACTGACGTCCGGATCGCCTATTCTGCGGGTGGTGTCTTGCGTCAGGCTACGGGCGGGGTGCCAACTGCAGAACATTTCTTAACTTATCTTGACGCCTCTACTCCTTGGAAAGCCAATAATCCTGATTTAGTGGTCATCAATCTCGGAGTTAATGATCGCCGTTTCCCATTAGAGCAATTTACTAGCCGTTATGATCACTTTCTCTCACTTGTTACTTCTCTTTTTCCAACTACCCCGATTCTCATCATGATTCCGTTTAGTCAAACCTTTGCGGAGCCTATTCGTCGCCTAGCAGGTAACCACCAGCTACCAGTAATTGAAACCACGGGATGGTGTACAACTTATACTGATGGTTTACACCCCGATCAGCCAGGAGCAACAAAAAGTGGCGTCCGTTTAGCACAGAAGTTATCAAACTGGCTAAAGTAGGGTACAATTATAAAGTAAAGTACTTAGGACAAGTGAGTATTTTATTGTCCTAATGAAGGAGGTTTTGCCATGACGGATCAACGCCTACTAGACATTCAGAGCGGTCATAACTTCCGTGATCTGGGTGGCTACGAAACTACTGATGGACGTCATGTAAAATGGCACCGGTTAATTCGTTCCGGTTCCCTTGCCAACTTAAACGAACATGATTTAAATACTTTAGCAGCGATCCCCGTTACAATTGATATTGACTTACGGGCCCCCGAAGAAGTTAAGCAAGCGCCAGATAAACTTCCCCAAACTGCTAATTACTACCATCTTCCCGTGTTTAAATCTGATGAAACCGATGCTTCACACAGCGATGAAGAGATTATGAGTCGGATCCTGAAACCGGGAAATGGTTACCAGCACATGCTCGATGTTTATCGACGGATGGTAGAAGTACCAACCGCAAAAGCAGCTTACCAGCAATTGTTTAAGCTCCTTTTGAGCAACGAGCCGACTCAAGCTAGCCTCTTTCACTGCACTGCAGGAAAGGACCGCACGGGAATGGCTGCCTATTTTATCCTAAGCGCCCTTCAGGTACCGGAAAAAGTGATTCTTCAGGATTACCTTCTGACCAATGACGCCACTCACGATTTTCGAGAACAGTGGCTTCAAAGACTTCGCGATAAGGGCGAAAGTGAGATTGTCGTAGAAAACCGCCGGGCTCTCGGCTCAGTCTCTCCCGACTACATCAAACGGGCAATCGGGTTAATCAATACCAATTATGGAAATGTTCAAAGTTATTTAAAAGAATATCTTGGTTTATCTTCAGATGATCTTAAAGAATTGCAACAGTTATACTTAGCTTAGAGGAGTGATTTTAATGAAAATTTCTGTCCCGCTTGTTAACGGAATGTTAGCCGATGAGTATGGGAAATATGCTCCAGCTAATTCAATGTTAGCCGATCACCCAATCAAATCATTTCCAATCAAAATTAGTGACGCCCCGACTACAACGAAAAACTTTGCCATTGTTTTCGTTGACTATGATTCTGTTCCGGTTTGTGGTTTTACTTGGATCCACTGGTTGGCGGCAAATATTCCTACCACAATGACCACTATTCCAGCAAATGCTAGCCGAGAACTAAGCGACAAATTTGTTCAAGGAAACAACAGTAATGCTGGTTCTTTAGTTAATGGTAATCCTGCCATTTCTAGTGGTTATGTTGGTCCGCAACCACCTGATAAAACTCATCATTATACATTAAAGGTTTACGCACTTGATGAGCAATTACCACTTGAGAACCGGTACTGGCTAAATGACTTTATCCATACCGCTAAAGATCACATTTTAGCCCAAGCTAAATTTGATATTCCAAGTCGTGCATAAGGAGGAACAAACAAATGGAAACAAGAATTTTCTTTAACCCTGGTGATTCAATCGCCAATATTCATGACTACAATGAAGCCGTGCGGAAAGGGCAAATCTTCAAACGTGAACGTGAAGCTGATGATCTCGTCATTGCTAAAGGTCCAGATGATGAGGAGTATGCGATCTTCTATGCTAAGGATGCGCAACCCGAACCAAAGGCTGATAAAGTTAAGGCATATGAGGTTAAAAAGCGAGTATAGAATAACGAGGTCGGTGAATAATTCACCGACCTCGTTATTTTTATCTAAATGCCCTTATTAAATGACCGATTCCTTGAGAAGTAATCTCAAGATCGCTTGCAGCTTCTTGAATAGCTACGGATAGAGGTTTAACGGTAGTTTGGCTAGCAAATACTCCATCAATCATCCCTGTTTGGTATAGGTCAGTAGCCCGCTCTCCTAAACTTGCAGCAACGGCAATTACTACTACTTCCGGAGAAACTTCCTTAGCAAGTTTAGCTACCCCATATGGTACCTTTCCAAATTGGGTTTGGTAATCTAATTGACCTTCACCAGTAATTACAACATCAGCATTTTTTACCCGCTGTTCAAAATTACTAGCATTCAGGATTGTTTGAATTCCAGACTTAATTTGCGCATTTGTAAAGGCCAAGAAGGCTGCGCCAAGTCCACCCGCAGCTCCTGCACCAGCAAGATTAGCAACATTTTTTCCGGTATCACGATGGATTACTTTAGCGTAATTTTGCAACGCTTGATCCAAGTGCGGGATCACTTCTTTAGTTACCCCTTTTTGTGGCCCAAACACGGTGACTGCCCCTTCTTTTCCTGTCAGTGGATTAGTCACGTCTGCGGCAAGAATTATTTCAGTCTTAGCTAACCGTGGATCTAGCTCAGACAAACCGATTCTTTCCAGTCGAGATAATTCATCACCACCAGCTAAAAGTTCTTGGTCATCCTGACCGTAAAAATGGGCACCAAGCGCACGGATCATTCCAACACCACCGTCTGTTGTCCCGCTACCACCAAGGCCAACAATAATTCGCTTAACATTTTGATCCAGTGCAGCTTTAATTAATTCTCCAGTCCCAAACGTATTAACCGTTAATGGGTTACTCTGGGAATTTAAATACTGGATCCCGCTCGCAGCAGCGGTTTCAATAACAGCGGTGTTTGAATTACCAAGGATCCCGAACGAAGCCTTAATTACGTTCCCATTAGGATCATGTGCAGGTACGGTAATTACTCGACCATTTGTAGCGGTTACTAATGCTTCTACCGTCCCTTCACCACCATCAGCAATTGGAATTAAATCGTAATCCGCATCCGGAATAGCACTTTTTAATCCCTGAGCAATCGCATTTGCTGCTTGGCGAGCAGTCAGACTCCCTTTAAAAGAATCGGGAGCAATTATAATTTTCATTAGTTTTACCGTCCTCCAACTATATGAGCGACTTGCGCTTCAAGATAATTGATTAAGCTGTCAGAATCAGTCTTAAAATCGTCAACAAAATTCTTTCCTTTTGGTGTTACTACGCCAACTTGTTCGCCCATCACGTCCGTTACGATTAGTTTATCACCATCACGCTTCACTTCATCATAACGGCCTTCAAGTGCTTCATCTAATAATGCTTGAAGAATATCAGGAACTGCTTGTTCAATCACTTCTTCAGGTGTCACTTTTTCACCGTGAACTTGGTGCTTAGCGACCTGAACAGCTACTTCTTCCATATTTTCAGGAATGTATTCACTCACTAGTCTCCGCTTCCTTTCATCTTAAAATGAGCGACTGACTATTTTTTTCGTCTCTTTCGCCGCTTCTTACTAAACTTAATTCCTTGGGGAGCCCTCTTCTTTCGTAACAACTGACGATCTTTTTCAACCGGTACCTGTTGTTGAGAAGCTTGCTGACGTTTATGAAGTTGTTGACGTTCATATTCACCCCACGGGCTAAGGATTGACCGCATAAAGGTAGCAACCTCTGATTGGTGGGCATCCATCCACTTCTCCGTCTTTTTCACGTCATCGGTATCAACACCTTGACTCTGGATATACGAAAGCATCAATTGAGTGGTCCGTTGACGACGTTCCATCGAAGCTAACATGTTCTGTGATGTTTGCATATAGGCAATCGACTTTAAAGCAACCCGATACTGTTCCATATCAATTTGGTCAGTCCGCTTTAGGTAGTCAAACAATGCTTGGGCAGTTGGAACAATGTTTAAGATCTCTAGCTTAGTAATGTTAGGATCTAATGGCATCATCATCCCCAATACCAATTGCAAGTCATTGAAGCGCCATTGATTTAGGCCCTGGTGACATTCTTGGTACATTAATTGTAAGAATTCAACTACCAAGTACTGCTGATCAGCAATGCTAAGGTCTTTCCCCTTAAATTCTGGAGCAGTTGCAACTTCTTTTTTGATCCGAGAAATTTCCTGCTTCATTTTGCCGGCTGGGATCAACTTTGCTGGTGCGCTTGGTTGTTGTACTTCTTCACTAGTTGTCTTTTGCCCTTTCTGGGTTGCCGTCTTTGCAACAGTTTTCTTCGCTATTGAAGCTTTTTTCTCCGGCTGACCATTCATTTCAGCTAATGTTTGGTGTGCTTTTCGACACTTATTCATCATTGGTCGTTGATCATCAATGGCATTTTCAATTGCACCTAATTGCTTATTCCCCAAGAACTTTTGATAAGCCTTCAGCACTGGTGACACGGCAATTCCAAACGAATTAGTTAACGCTGGATCAGCAATAAATTGACCAACCATTACTTGTTGAACCGCTTGGGGTGTCCACGCGGTATCATCCAGTTGGTGCTCTTCGGTCATATACTTATTGAACCGGGTCAAAATATTTTGAGCATGTTTCTGCTGATTAGCAGATAACTGGTCATACGTGGACGAATTTAAGAACCCTTTAATATGTTCTTCCTGTTCGCTCATTTCCCAATTATTCCTCCATCAAAAATTGAATTATCTTCTCTATCATATCATAATTACAGATGAACAATTAATTAGGCCGCCAGCAAGACGACAAGGAGCGATTTTTAATGCAACGTAAAAAGATCCAAGAAGCAATGGCTCACGTATATTTTCAAAAAATGACACCAACCGGCTATCACGAAATTGAGCAGGAAATCGAAAAGCTGCAAGCACAGCGTCCCGCCAAGATTGCTCAATTAAAAGCCGCCCGAGCTCTTGGTGACTTATCAGAAAACACCGAGTATAGTACAGCTAAGCGTGAATTGCGTCATTTGGAAAGCCGGTTGCGCTACTTAAATAAGCAACTTCAATATGCGGAAATCATCAAACCTACTGACTCACAAACCATCGATCTTGGAACTACAGTCACCCTTCAATTTATAGACGATGATGAACGGGTCGACTATACGATTGTTGGTAAGCAAGAAGCTGATTTGCAAAAGCAAAAGATTTCATTTGACTCACCGCTTGGACAAGCACTACTGCATCAAAAAGTTGGGCAGACAGTTTCCGTTCAGGCACCACAGTCTACCTACCAGGTTAAAATTTTAGCCGTTCGATTAACCTCACCTGAGGAATCAGTTTAAACCAGTTTTGGAAAAAATATTTTGAAATTAACTCGGCCCCCTGCACTAACCTAATTAAGGCAAATATCGACTGATTAATCGGCTGTTTTTCTGCTTGTTTCGCTAGCGAAGAATGCTATACTAGATCTCGTTGCGTTCGCACGTTGTCCACAACATATTGTATTTTTTGTTTTTATTCATTTAACGTGGACACAATATATTGATATAGGAGACTTTGAGTAATGAAGAACTATTTACACTTTCTCGCTCACCAGCTTAAGGGTTGGCCTCAACAAAACTACTACCTGTTTTTCTTCAGCCTTGGCTGTCAGGTAATGACCTTGGTAAACGATAAAATTACCTGGATCACGGTAATTACCTTTATCGGAACAACACTGGGAGTTCTTTGTATCTTAGCAATTAATGCTGCTAAATCCGTTAACGGTTGGTTGGGAATCCTCTCTGCTATCTGTTTTATCATTGTTGGTTTCAGCGCCAAAAACTATCTCAGTATTGGTGAACAGCTTGCTTACGTTGTTACTCTAGATATTCCAGTCCTGCTTTCTGCTAATTGGAATATAAACATGGTCTCCAAAATCCGGAAATTCACCGGTAAAACTTGGGTCATTGCAATTCTTTCAACAATTGCTGTTTACCTTGTTTCTGGTTACCTGATCGGTGCTTTAACTAACGATCCACGGCCATGGATCGATGCTATTAGCTTCTCAATTAGTTTAACTGCTGGTGTTATCTGTTTCCTCCGGTACAACAACCAATACTTCTGGTGGTTGGCTTCCGGAATCTTCCAGATGGTTCTTTGGGGAATCACATTTGCCCAAGGTGATGCTTCATTAGCAATGGCCGTTAACAGTATGGTTTACATCATCAATGATGTCTTAGCCTTCACTATTTCACCATGGTACAACAAGCGTGAACGTGCCCGGCTTGAAAAAGAAGAAGCTAAGTACTCTGCTAACTTAAATACTCAAGCTTAACATAAACTTACTAGTCCCCAACTCAGGTCCTTGTGATTTGAGTTGGGGATTTTCTTAATGTATGATCTGATTAGTTATTTGACTTTTTTGGGGGTTCAAAAATGGCTAAAGTATTCGTTGTGGAAGACAATCCCACAATTCTCAAAACGATCAGAACTGAATTAGCAAAATGGAAACACACAATCATCACCGTTAAAAATTGGGATCACGTGGCGGACGAAGTGGAAGAAGCTGACCCTGACCTAATCTTATTTGATATTACCCTACCAACTTTTGACGGTTTTTATTGGATTAGTGCTGTGCGGCAAATTACAAAAGCACCGATTATTGTTATTTCAGCAGCGGATATTGATAGTAATATTATGCACGCAATCGCCTCTGGAGCTGACGATTACATCATGAAGCCCTTTTCTACTGCTGTCCTGCTAGCTAAAATCCAGGCGCTTCTCCGGAGAAGTCAGGAACCGGGCAATGTGGACAGCCTCAATTGGGACACGAATGATCTTAATTCACTCACTAATGAACTAACGACACCCAAGGGAACTGTTCAATTATCTCCCACTGAAAGCGCCCTTCTCAGCGTCCTTATTACCCACCTAAATCAAACGGTTACTAAGGAGCAACTTCTTGAATGGCTTTGGCAGGGTGGTAAATTCCTTAATGATAATACTTTAAACGTTAATATCAGTCGACTGCGGTCTAAACTAGCAACTGTCAATTTGAATGATAATCTGCGAACTGAACGTGGAATTGGCTATCGGTTGGTGACCCGTCATGCAAAATAAAAAATTCTGGTTCTACCAATTAAAGTCATTTTTACCACTTACCATTGTTTACCTTTTTCTTCTCGGGATTATTAAGCTCTTAACAATTTTGTACTACATCCCCCAAAGCTTTTTCTGGGACGTTATTCGCTTTAGCTTACCCTTCCTAGTAATCTGGTTCTTCATCAACAGCTACCAATCTGCTAAACGGCTAAAAGCAATCACTAAGGAACAGGACATCCTCGCAAACACTCCAATTGAAGCTCAACTTCTCCACACTAATAAGTTACAACGACGGAAAAGCGATCATTTAATCCGAAGCTTGCATAATCATCAACAAGAGCAGTTAGATCATGTTGAACTGTACTCTCACGAAATCAAAAATTCATTGACCAGTCTACAGGCAGCCGCGGAAAATAACGATATGGTCCCCAGCAAGGTAATTCGTCAAGCTATCCAGCAAGCAGACTACCATTTAGAAATGTTATTAAATGATGAACGGCTCGCAATGCCTAGCAATGATTTTAATTTTGAATGGATCAACCTTCAAGCATTCATCATGACGATCCTGAAGCAAAACTCTTCTGTTTTCATTAGTCGCCAGATCGTTCCCAAACTCCAGCACCTTAATGGAATCTCTGTCTTAACTGACAGAAAGTGGCTCCGCTTCTGTATCAACCAGCTTCTAGCAAACGCCATTAAATATTCGCCTAATGGAACAGCAATTTTCTTTAATTGGGTTGATAATAGCCTGCAAATTATTGATCAAGGGGTTGGAATCTCCAGCAGCGATCTCCCACGAATATATGACAACGGCTTTTCTGGAAAAAACGGTCACCAAACAACTAAATCAACGGGGATGGGCCTATATTTAGTTAAGAAGATCACCGTCCAACTAAATTTTGATCTAACAATCACGTCCAAAACCGGTCAGGGAACTTGTGCTACTCTCCATTTCCCAGGAAATAATGTCAAACACAAAGCCATTAAAAAGTAACAACACAGTCCGTAAACATTACAATTCTGTAAGGTTCTCCGCAATTCTGTAAGTACCAATTGCCGGAGAGCCTTTTTATAATAATGATAGAGTGTGAGCCGTGAAATAGAGCGTGAAGCCGTAAAAAGCTCCCGGATGATAACGATTTCTCTCGACGAAGGCGGCTACCACCTAGGAGAGAGGTCGTTATCTTGAGGGAGCTTAGGCTGAACGCGTTTCGACTCAGTTGCCTAGAACGTTAGCTCTAGCAAGTTCCTGGCAAACACGTTTTGACTATGTTGCATTAGAAACATTAAAGCGAAGCACATTTTAACTCAGTTACCCAATCCTCACAAACGCAACCATCAAAGAAAGGATCAATCATCATGAACCTCTTACACCTTAGCCACATTAAACGAACATATAATGCTAATTCAGCTCACCCAGTTCACGCACTCAAAGATATTAGCTTTGACGTTAACGCTGGTGAATACATCGCAATCATGGGTGAATCTGGCGCTGGGAAAAGCACCTTGTTGAATATTATCGCAACCTTAGAAAAGGCTAGTGCTGGTGAAATTCTATTAAACGGGCAAGATTTAAGCGAACTGACTACTGACGAGGCAGCTAAGTACCGTCGCGAACACCTTGGTTTTATTTTCCAGCACTTTAATCTCCTGGATAGTCTTTCCAACCGAGATAACATATACCTCCCATTGGTTCTAGCCCAGGTTTCCGTAGCAGAAATGACTAAACGGGTTAAGCCGCTTGCTAAAGCATTAGGAATTAACCAAATCATTGATCGCTTTCCAACAGAAACATCTGGTGGTCAACAACAACGGGTAGCAATTGCTCGGGCATTAATTGCTCAACCCGATCTCCTGTTAGCTGACGAACCAACCGGTGCCCTTGATTCAAATACCAGTAACGAAATTCTTGATCTCTTTGATACCGTTAACGGTAATGGACAAACAATCATCATGGTTACCCATAGTGCTGCCGCTGCTAGTCATGCTAAGCGAACTCTTTTTATTAAAGACGGCAGAATTTACCATGAATTATTCCGTGGCGATGACTCGCTTAAGGAATACCAAGAGCAGATTAGTAATACAATGATGACCCTTACGAACGGTGGTGAATAAGGATGCTGTACTTTAAATTAATCAATTCTAGTTTTAAGCGAAACATGCGAAGTTATGGTCCCTACCTAATGGCGACCACTATGCTTGTCACTATTAACTACATTTTTCTCGCAATTGAAGCTAACTCAAGCTTAAAGAAACTTAATACTGGGGCTGTTACTTCAGCAATGTTGGATCTTGGTTTCAAGTTCATTTTCCTCGTTACCTTAGCATTCCTAATCTATGTCAATCGCTTTCTTTGGCAGCAACGGAGCCGGGAGATCGGACTTTATAGCATGTTAGGAATGACCAGTCATAATCTTCAACTCCTGACAATTATCGAGAAGTGCTATTTAATGGTTATTAGCCTCGTTGCCGGATTAGTCTTTGGGATCATTTTTGAAAAATTAGCCTTCCTTGGCTTTGGCTATCTTTTAAATATTGGGCACATCTCTCAACCTTGGTTCGTTTCATCAGCAATTACCAAAACAATTATTTTAACCGGATGCCTCTTCGCGATCATTATGATGATTGATCTAGTCAAACTCCACCGGTTAACTCCAAACCAACTCTGGCATCCCGAAGCAGTAACACCAAAACGTCATGGCATTTTATATTCAATCGCCGGGCTCTTAGGCTTTGCTCTTTTAATCTGGGCATACTACATTACCCTCACAATTAAGCCCAAGATTTCTGCTATCTCACATTTCCTTTTAGCAGTAATTCTGTTAGTAATCGGTACCTACCTAGTGTTTATCATCGGGAGCATCATTCTCTTAAAATTACTCCAGAAAAACAGCCACTTCTACTACAAGCCTCGCCATTTCATTGCTGTTTCTGGAATGATCCAGCGAATGCAGCAAAACGGTGCTAGTCTTGCCACTATTTGTTTGCTTTGTAGTTCAATCCTTGTAATTCTCTTCACTTCAATTACCCTTTACGTTGGGATTAGTAGTACGGTTAAATCCTACGCCCCAGAAGACGTTGTAATTACAAGCAATCAAGGATTAACAAAAGAGCAGAAAAGAATAATCAACACCACTGCTCGTCAACACCACGCTAAAATTAATCATTACCTAACTTACAAAATGACAACTCCGCAATATGGTTACTGGCGGGATAACAAATTCATTAGTCAGGGCAGCATTCAAAAAATGGACAATAAAACCAGCAGTTCGGTAATTTTATTAACAACCAAAGAATATAACCGCATCACTGATCAGCATGTCCATCTCGCAGGTAATGAAGCCTTGACCTATACCAATAATAAAGGGCACGCTGGGGCACTGATCGTTAATGATCAAAAGTATCATGCAAGAAAGCTTCAGCGCTTCTCAGGATACTTCAATCCCGATCATAGTATTTATACCCCGACCTTTATTATCGCTAATAAGCTTCCGAAGTCTTTACCATTAACCAGCGTAACCACTTTTAATTACCAATTACCAGGAAGCCAAAAGCAACGAATTAAATTCGAAAACGCCTTACAAGCAAAGCTTAGGATTAATAATCTTTCATTTACCGGTAAGGCAACGATTACGTCTTTGGTTAACTGCCTCTACGGTGGACTAGTTTTCGTTGGAATCCTCATCAGCCTGGCACTAGCAATCACAACAACAATCGTCATTTACTTCAAGCAAATTTCTGAAGGGTATGCTGACCGGAAACGATTTAAGACAATGCAACAGGTTGGGCTTAGTGAAAAGGAAACCGTTAAAAGTATTCACAGTCAGGTCTTGATGGTCTTCCTTCTTCCCGTAGTTGGTGCAATCGTTAACCTTTGCTTTGCCATTCCGGCAATTCGGCAAATCATGATCCAACTTAACTTCTATAACCTTCCGCTAATGATCACTGTGGGAATAATTGTAGCAATCAGTCTCCTTATCCTTTACCTTATTCTCTATGGATTGACTACCCGCACATATCGTCAAATCGTTGACAGTCAAATTGAGGAAAATTAATCCCAAAAAAGCTCTTAGTATTGCCAGATTCAGCATACTAAGAGTTTTTAGTTTGTTCACCTATTGATTAATGAACCCCCCCATATAGAATTAAGGTGAATTCAACTTATTGGGGAGATGATTCAATGCTAACCGTGAAGAATCTTAATATTTTCTATGGTCGTAAGCAGATAATCGAGAATGCTTCATTTAGTATCAAGCCGGGTGAAATCGTGGGATTAATCGGACCAAACGGCGCAGGTAAAACAACCATTATGAAAACTCTTCTGGGTCTAACAAAATTCACTGGATCGATTTCTTTTAACAATCAGCCCATTACTGCCAATAATCACAAGGCGCTGCAAAATGTTGGTGCCTTAATCGAGAACCCTGCAATTTACCCATTTTTAAGCGGAAAGGATAATCTCTCCCTCTATTCAACTGATAAGGACGAGGTCGCAGAGTTAATTACTAAGCTACAAATGAATTCTTACATTCAGCGCCAAGCTAAAAGCTATTCAATTGGGATGAAACAAAAATTAGGGATCGCATTAGCCCTGCTTAACCATCCCCAGTTTGTGATCTTAGATGAACCAATGAATGGTTTAGACATCGAAACCACTATTCTTATTAGAAAAATAATTCACGAGTATGCACACAAGGGAACCGCATTTCTTATTTCAAGCCATGTTTTAAGCGAACTGCAAAAGGTAATGACTTCCGTAATCATTTTAAACCAGGGACATATCATTATGGATGTTCCAGTTTCCCAATTCCAAGAAAGAGACAGTCAGCAATATCGCTTGGTGACCACTGACAATCAAACCGCCATTAAGTTATTAACTGCTAATTCCATTACCGTGATTCCTACCTCTGCTGGACTAATTGTTAATAAGGACGCGCTCTCTCAAATCCAGCAAATACTATTCGAAAACCAGATCTGGTTACGGGAGCTTGTTCCTAACGTCCCATCTTTCGAAAAGAAAATCATTACTGTCCTTAAAGAAAGGCGGGAGAATTCAAATGGGAAATAGTTTGTCACGAGAAATTTATAAATTCACTCACCAGCGAACTCCTCTTTATGGCTTTCTTGTTATGATTGCCCTAATGCTTTACAGCAGTATTCCTTCATACAAGGTTAACCCTTTCTTAATCACTCAAGGATTTGGGGCTATTCAATGGTGCACAATCATCATGGTCGCTGTTAGTGCCGACTTTATTTCAATGGAATATCGTAATAATACAATGGTCACGCTTCTTTTTAGAAGCAACCATCCGTTTACCATTTACCTTGCTAAATTGATTACTCTAGTAGCTTATGGGATTACTCTGTTGTTGGCTGGTTTTGTCTGCTCACTGATTTTGATGCTGTTTCTAGGAAATAACTATTCGTGGTCTGATAGTTTTCATGGTTATCCCCTGATCGTCGCGTTAGGATATAACTTTCTAGGCGCCTTTATCTACCTAATGTTTACCATTTCGCTCTCACTACTTTTGGTTATCCTGTTAAAGTCAAATTCAATTGTCATCATTATCGGTCTCGCAGTCGATTTTTTGGGAGCTAACTTTTCTGGGCTATTAATGAATATCCTTCCGAAACAATTATGGGCGTGGAACCCACTCAATATGATTAACATCATTGTTCAACTATCTAATCAAAGTACAATTAAAATTACCCATCTCAGTAATTTTGAATTACTTCTCGGTAATGGTTGCTATACCCTACTATTCATTATTTTGGGATTGTGGGCCTTTAAAAACTACCAAAAATAGGGAGGGACAAGTATGTATCCCGAATTACACCGTGAACTTTATAAACTCAGTCACCGCAAACTCACTTGGTGGATGCCCGTGATAATGATCGGTTTAATGATTATTATGGGATTGGCAATGGGAAGAGATTATTCCAATCTGCTCGTGATGACCTGCTACAATTCCAGCGACATTATTATGCTAATTCTTGTCATCCTTGGATCAACTATTTTTTCAACAGAATTTCAAAACAATACGATCCTTGCACTGATTTATCATTCATCGAGCAAGCTAGCGACCTTTATGGCAAAGTACATTGCACTATTTATCTATAACGTAGCTCTTCACCTTTTAGCAATTATCTTTACCGTTCTTTTAAATATTATTCCGCTTCTCAATGCACCAGTATCGTGGACAAGTATTTATAAATACCATCAGCCACTAGTAGTAAATATGCTGGCGACGACTGGTATTGACATCATAACTTCAACGTTAATTATCAGCTTACTGTGTCTCTTCTCTTGTCTGATCAACTCCGATGCAATTGTTATTGCGATTAACGCGATTATCATTTTTATGGGGAGGGGCTTTTCTGCAAGTTTACTAAACGCTAACTTGGGAATCGATCAAATTCTCAAGTGGAATCCCCTTAACATGACTAATCTCACAACTCAATATTATAACTACGCATCCTATCACCCCACTTCCATGCTTTCTAACAGCCAACTCTTCTGGGGAACTTGTTGCTATATCGTTTTGATTTCAGGACTAGGATACTTAGCGTTTAGAAGAAAACGATTTTAAAAAATAAACTTCAAGAGCTTCGCAATTAAGTTCTTGAAGTTTATTTTTACTATTCTTCTTTGATTTCTCTTTGGTAAGCTGCATAGGTGGTTGGATCAAAACAAACCATTTCAACTTCAGCAACAACCTGACTTGTTTTAAGAAAGTCACGGATTGTTGTGATGGCAATATGGGCAGCCCGAGCTAAAGGAAAGGCATACACTCCAGTACTAATCGAGGGAAATGCTACCGTATGACAATCATTTTCTTCAGCAAGCTGCAAACTGTTTCGGTATGAATTAGCTAATAATTTATCTTCACCATTATTGCCACCATGCCAAATTGGTCCTGGAGTATGGATAACATACTTTGCTGGTAGACGAAAGCCATGTGTAATCCGCGCCTCACCGGTTGGACAGCCATGAAATTGTAAGCAAGCGGCATACAGTCCTGGTCCAGCAGCCCGATGGATTGCCCCATCAACCCCACCGCCACCAAGTAATGTCGTATTAGCAGCGTTGACAATCGCATCCACGTGGACCTGAGTGATATCTCCTTGGATTGCTTTAAGTTGGTGCATTGTTCTCCCTCCTGTCCTGATATTTTTTATTATAGAACTTAAGAGGAACTAAATCCCCTCTTTCAAAGATTTAATTCCTCTGTCGATTCCTATTGTTCAATTTTGGATTTAAATTGCGGATATAGCCAAATTGTAGCGGTAACGCAAAAGCCGAATAAAATATATCCCGTAATTCTTCCAGAAACATATCCTAAATAGTTATGGATATCTCCTGGCATTACTGAAAGTGACGAAGCCGTTAGCTCAAATTGCATCACAGCCAAGACAAGCCAACAAATATAGAATCCGTACTTCATCTTCAACCTTTTCCAGTCAATATACTTTAGAAGAACAACCGTGTTGAAAATTAGCGCTAATACTAATACCCACGTAAACTTTCGCAGAGTTAAGTTACCCATTATCACAGGCTTTGCTAATAAAATTACTGACATAATAACGTTAATAATGTAACTAAAGATAAAAGTCTGGCGTTCTTTTTTATTTATTTCATGTTCTTGTTTATAGTTATCAATCATTTTATGATCCTCCCGTAATAAATCATCTAAACTTACACGATAGAGGTCACTAACTTGAACCAGCATAAAAACATCAGGATAACTTCGACTATTTTCCCAACTGGAAATTGTTTTTCGTGAAACATTTAGTCTTTCAGCAACCTCTTGCTGCGTCCAGTTATTCTTCTGTCGATAAGATTTCATTTTTTGAGCAAAATTCATCTATAATTAACCTCCACCGATATCAAATTAATTTCCCGGGAAATAATTCTTGATACCAAGATAACCAAAAGTGCGTTAAATGTCACGCTAAGGATCATGGCAACAAAAAAGTTCCGCTTGTCTACTCATACAAGACAAGTAGAACTTTTTATGAACTTACTTTAGAAGTGTAGCATTGCTAACACGACCGCAATAAGTCCTACTGCAGCATAGCTAAAACGTGATCAGCCTAACCTTCCTAGAGCTAACAGTTCTAATGCAACATTACCAAGGACTGTTAGCCGTGACCGCAATCTCCGTCTAACTATCCCGTCCTTGATTGTAAACAATCATCGTCCGGGATTCCTTAGTACTCGATTGCTAGTTCGTTGCGGCTCACACACTCTTCTCTTTACCATATATTCACCCGATCTTCGGGAGCTTTGAACATGGGGTCGTTAGGTTGGATGTTGAAAGCGGAGTAGAAGTCATCGAGGCTTTCGGCTTGAACATTAGCCCGGAGCTTTTGTGGAGCGTGAACGTCAATGGAAAGCAATAGTTGTTCATACTGCTTAGTGGCTTTCATTCGCCAAATTGTTGCCCAGTTAATAAAGAACTTCTTGGCGTCAAAGTCATCTTCTTGCTTGGCGGCTTCTAAGGCACAGCTCAATCCACCAGCATCAGCAATGTTTTCGGAAACGGTCAACTTCCCATTAACTTTTTGACCGGCAAATTCAATTCCATCAAATTCTTTGATCATCTTTTGTGCTAACTGCTTGAAATGGGCAGAATCTTCTTCTGTCCACCAGTTATTGAGGTTCCCTAATTCATCAAAGAGGGCCCCGTTATTATCAAAGGCGTGAGAAATTTCGTGAGCAATTACCGCGCCAATTCCACCATAATTCTCACTACTACTTTGCTTTAGTGAATAGAATGGTGCCTGCAAGATTGCGGCCGGGAAGACGATAATATTCTTAAACGGGTGATAATATGCGTTTACGGTTGCCGCACTCATTTCCCAACGCATCCGGTCAACCGGCTTATTCCACCGACTAAACATCTCGCGATTTGCGACAATGTTGGCTTGATTGAGGTTTGCAATTAATGACTCACCTTCATCAATTTTAATTTGATCATAAAGGGCTGGAATCTTATCCGGGTACCCGACCTGAATGCCTAATTTATCTAACTTCAAGATCGCCTTATCACGGGTAGCCTTACTTAACCAGTCATTGTTAGCTAGTCGGTCCTTGTATACCTTGATCATCTGCTCAACCATATGGTGAACGTCTTCCTTGGCTTGGGGACCAAAGTACTTTTTCCCGTAATAGTCACCCATTACTTGGCTAAAGACATCCCGTGCCAAGTAATAAGCAAATTTCCGCTGATTGATTGGCTTTTTACTACCAGAAAGCGCCCGACTATACCGGCCGTTAATTTCACGCATCTCATCATCAAGGTAGCTTGCATTCGCCCGAATAACATTAATTAGTGCCCAGCTCTTAAATAATTCAAAGTGATCTTTCAAAATCCCGTCTAAGGCCTTAAAATATTCCGGCTCAGTAACAATTACCTTTTCAGGGGTTGTTCCTACTAACCGCTTAATCACATCAGACAAATCAAGTTGATCCGTTGAACTAGCTAGTTCATCCACAGTTTGTGGGTTGTACATTTTACTGTAGTCAGCTGCTTCTTCCGCACTTTTGACATTCGGTGCAAGAAGGGCATCAAACTTTTTGGCGTTTTCAATATGCTTTGCGGCTTCATCTTTATCGTAGCCAAGCTTATCCATTAATGCAGTAACCATTGAGGACCACAATTCTAGAAGCTGATCGTGTTGTTCCTTCTTCCCTTCCTCATAGTAACTCTTATCTGGAAGAATTAGGGATGGTGCCGCAGCAAAGAGCGCATAAACAGTTGCATTCTTCATATCAGCATCAATATCAAAGGCAACTGGCGATGGCATCCCCACCATAATCCAGTTCCACCATTGCCCCTGGTACTCATCATATGACTTTAATTCTTCAACACCGGTCAACATCCGCTTTAGTGGTCGTGGGCCAACCTTTTTCCGGAAGTCAAACTTCTTCGCAATTCGGTACAACTTTACCATTTCATTAAACCGTGGATCGTCACTCTTCTCCTTGCCTTGCGCGTAAGCATCGAGATCATCCATCAGTTGCTTATCAATTTCATCTACCAAATCGTTAAAACCACCAGTAGCCGGTTTATCATCAGGAATTTTAGCAGTCTTTAGCCATTCTCCATTAACCGCATCGTACAGGTCTTTTTTGATTTCTTGTTCGTTCACTGTCACGCTCTTCATCCTCCTTATTAATCATAATTTCATTATACTATTTTTAATTGGGTACTAACCATTAAACGGTTTCAAGAGTTCGTGTCGTGCAGCAGCACTGAACCATTGAGAATGCTGGTTTAATAACTGCCCAACCGCTTGATAATCATCAAGATTAACATTGCCAACTATCAGGTGGTGTTGTTGTAGTTGACGAGCTAACATTACATCTGCCCCAGTAACCCGGTCCCGAAAAAGCATCTGGTTACCTAAATTCCAATCAACATTGAGGAGTTTTAATGCACGTTGATACTCTTTTGAATGAGTTAAAATTTGTTTCATTACTGTTGGTTTTAATAATTCGGTCATTCTGTTCCCTTCTTTAGACTAAAAATACGACCAACCGGATGGTGAATAGATAAATCTGTTGTCGCTCCTGTTAACAACCAATCAACATGTCGGAAATTATACGTATTAACACTCTCCTCACCCCAGCCATCAGTCATAATTAAAACTAATGAATTAGTAGGATTTACATTTTGCGCGTGGAGAAAGTCAAAAATACACTGGAAACTTGTTCCGCCCCCGCCAATTCGTTGAAACTTAACCCGTCTTCCATTCGCAATTTTCTGTCGCTGTTCAGAATGAACTCGGGCATCAAACGGATAAATTTCTAATGGTAATTGATCGCTATTAGCCAAAAAACTAATTTGACTTAATACTTTTACTAGCTCTTCATCGGTTACTGAACCTGAGTTATCAACAAAAACCAGGATTCGGGGCACAAGACGACTCACTGTTCCCGGAAGTTCCATCCGCCAAGGTTGTCGACGATTAAATCGGTAGGCAACTTCTTCTCTTCCCGCAGCAATCGTTCCCAATTGCCGGCTAACTAATCGTTGCCAGTTAAATTGTGATTTTGATTTAAGTTCAGTCAAGGTTTCCATGACATCCCCCGGAAGTAATCCCCGATCCTTTTTTGGAGTATTTTGCCACGCTTGCCGGAGAATTTTCTTTAATTGAGCTAACCGCAGCTGTTGGTTGCCAGGATTAAGCTGACTACTACCTAGTTGCCATCCCTGATGTGTCTCTTGATAAGTCTTCATCAACTTATCATTTGCAGCTTGTTGAATTTCCCGTTCACCAAGTTTCCGTAACTTTCTTTTATCCTTCTCTGGTAAACTTTGCAAAAGACGAAGATAAACACTCGAATCTTGGTACGGCGAGATTTGCCGATGTAAGCATCGTTGTAGTTGGGCTAAAGTCATTGTTTCCCGTGGAACTTCTGGAAGATACTGGTTAACTGCAATATCAGTTGCTAGTTGCACTAACTCGGGAGTCGGCGAATTTGCGTAACGGAGGGGATGCTGCCATAAGAGATGAAGTGCTTCATGCTCTAGCAAGATCACTACTTCGTCACTTCGTAAATCTGCTAATTTATCTGAAGCAACCCTTAATTCAACCTGATCCTTCCGCCAAAACAAGCCAACAACTGCTTTCGGGTTCTGGTAGGAAACAATCCGCCGTGGAACTTGAAGAAGGACTTCCCCGAGGACCCGTTGACTTTGTAAAATCTGAATAATGGCCTGAGTTAGAACTCGTTGAGCAAGTTCGCTATCTTGAGGATTATGCCGTAATTGTTCCAGCATTTTTACTAACTGGTTCATTTACCCTTATCTCCATAGGTTGCGATTTGTGCCCCGATTTCATACAACTCAGCAACTGCTCCCGCTGGATTTCCCTTTGCAGTAGCGTACATCTTATTTAGAAGTTCGTCATTTTCACCAACTTGTTGAACTAGTGCATACTGCCCGTCTGGACTAATATCCGCTAAATATGCACTAAAGTTTGCTGCTCCACTATTTTGAGCCAAGGTTTCCGGATATTTTTCAACCCATTCACGTAAAAGAGCTAATTTATCAGCTTCTTCTAGTTGTTGAAAATCTACTTCTAATTCAATTTTCCTTATCATATCGGTTACTTGTAACCGTACCCCATGCGCTTGCACAAACTCGGCAAATGAAACTCCTATTTCTGTACCTAGATCACCACTAAAGAGATCAGGCGCTAGCTGTGTTTGAAGCTCATTCGGAAGTTTTTGTAACTGATCAAGGTTTCTCGAAACCCGTTCCCATGCCCGTGGTGTTGGCGTTAAATCTGAGCCAAACTGGTGAGGCTGAACTAGCCGACTAGGATACCGAGTTAAATACTCAATCACCAACGGGTTAATTTGTGACCGGCCACCTTGTTTTAACGGCTTTTTTGCCCATTCCAACCATTCGTTAGTCGAACTAGTCATTACAAGCCGAACTGTCCGGTCCTTAATCGCCGCATCTCCAGTTGAAACTGCATACTCACTATTTTCAAAGCCTTCCATAGTATTGTCTGGATTCTCAGCAATTACGATCTTAACCGTTTCTGGCAGGTGAAGGCTATTAATTTGTCGTTGTAAAACCAGGTTCATCAATTCACTTTGAACAGCTTGCGGTCCTCGATTAAACTCATCAAGAAACCAAATAATTGCTTGGTTGGGATTCTCTTCAGCGTATCGAATAATCGATACCAGTGTTTCAGAATACCCAAATTGAACATTCGCTAACCGGCCATGATTTTTTGTCTCAACAAATGAATCACTAGTTAATGGGGGAACTGGAATTGCGAGGTCACCTTTTTCGCTTAAACTAACCACCGTCGTGAACAACTTTGCATCCATCTTTTCGGCAACCTCTTCAACTAAGGCAGTTTTTCCTAATCCAGCCTCACCAACAATGCTCGGAACATTACCGGCACGTAAAACTAATGGGACCGTAATCAAAAGCTGTTGGTACGTTAAGGCCAATCTTATTCCTCCCATCCATAATCTTCTAAGTTCATTTCTCGTTTTCGCAATCCTGAAACATAGGGATTCCCTTTAACATAGAAGCGATAAGGTTTTAGGCCATCCTTACCGTTTAAATTCACCCCAATCCGGCTACCCGTAACGATTTCTCGTGGCTTTTTACCAGCTGTGATATCAATTGTAAGGGGACTTGTTTCTAGTGGCTTTCCATCAAGCGCTCGCGAATGAATCCCCAATGCCTGAACTAGTTTAGCAGGCCCATTACTAATATTAAATCCACTCATTTTCCGGTTAGTTGCCATCTGTTCTTGGTTAATGGTTGGTTCTAACCCCCGAATAAGCACTCCCTGTGGTTCTTCCGCATCTTGAACAACCACATCAAAACAATAGTGTCCGCGAATCTGATAAATATAAATATTTCCCGGGTTACCATATAGCGATTCCGAATAATTTGTCCGGCGACTATTGTATGCATGCGAAGCGGAATCATTTTCGCCAAGATAGGCTTCAGTTTCAACAATCAGTCCACCAGTCTTTGTACCATCAGAATTGGTATAAACAATCTTCTTTCCTAATAACGATTGGGCAATTTTCTCAGTGGATCGACCAGTAAAAAACTGTTGATATTTTGTCAGCATCCTTGATTCCTCCTCAACTTGTACTATTCTAAAAGTATCACTAATTTGAGGGGGATTCACTATAATGGAACTAAAGTTAGAAAGAATTTATACAAAGCCTGCTGATTTAGATGGCTACCGAATCCTTGTCGACCGAATTTGGCCTCGTGGAATTTCAAAAGAAAAAGCCCATCTTGATCGCTGGCTGAAAGAAGTGGCTCCAAGCAATGATTTACGAAAATGGTATGGTCACGATGTTGCTCGTTTCCCAGAATTTAAGGAACGCTACCTCAATGAAATTGCGGCTACACCTTCTTACTACAACACTCTCCGTGCGATTGTTCAGGAAGAGTTAAAATCACAAAATGTAATCCTCCTTTACGGTGCCAAAGATGAAGAGCACAACCAAGCAGTAGTTCTTGCAGATAAACTTGCTGCTGACTTAGGTGTTAAGGTCCATGCAATCAAGTAACAAAAGAAGCTACTAACCTCCATTATGGATAAGTTAGTAGCTTTTTTAGAATGCAAAAACGCTCTAAGTTTGTTTCCACATGTATTTCTGAAAAATATACATCAGCCCGGCAATCGTCAATTCCATCATCAATAAGCAATCGGCAATATTCTTCATCACTACCATGAGAAACATAATAGCTAATAACAACACATTGCACGATTTACCAAGTAACGATCGTTCTCGTCTGACTTTCGACCGTTTTAGCCAATATGTTTTCTGGTTTATTCCGAGGAAAAACGGTTTCGTGTATTCTCCGTAAATAAAAAAAATTAAGAAGATAATAATAATTCCCCACAGACAAAATTGGGTTACGGAGGAATCATAGTTTAGTTCTCCTGTTATCAGGAAGAATAATCCATACAGTACGGTAAATAATCCTTGAAAAATGTTGAATGTATTATAAGCCTTTCCTTGCTCTAAATACCCTTTCAGTTGACCATCATTCTTTAGTAACGAATCAACCGAAATCTTATACTCCTCACTAATCTTTACTAACATATTAAGGTCAGGATAGCTTTTACCCTGCTCCCAGTTCGAGATTGTCTGTCGTGTTACGAATAACCTGTTAGCAATGTCAGTTTGGGTTAAGCCAAGTTTTTCCCGTCGTTTCCGTAGCTGTGTACCAAAATTCATAATTCATTTTCCCCTTCTTCAAATAAGCTGAAGTAAGTATATTAGGCCAAGGAATTACTGGCAAGCAAAGATTGTTTGCATTAGCGTCATGACAACGATTTAACGACTATTAATTCGGCAAATACTGTTAAGTATCTAAATATTAATTTCAGGTATTTAGTGGTAGATTGCTCCCTCGTTAACATAATATAGATATCTAATTTAGACATTGACTAGTTGTTTAAACAAAAAAAGAGGTACCCCGACTAGGTTATGGGATGGGTACCTCTTTTGCATCCAAATTATGGACACCTACATGGAATAAATTGGTTATAGCATGTGATCTAATTAACTAGCAATAGCTTTTTGAATAAAAGCTTACTAAATTATTTAAACTTTAGCCAAAACGTTAGTTAAAATAAACAAATCGCAAACAATGCGGCAACTATGAGAATGATACAAATAATTGACCACCTTTTTTGTTGTTGCCAAATCGATGAAGCCCTGCCGTCAATTCTCTCAGGATTTTTCTTAATATGATGAAAATCAACAAGCATCATTGCTGAACCAAAATAAATTCCCATAATAATAGCCTCAATGACCCTCGATCGCTCTGTCAGTAACGGAACGATAGAACCCCGATCAGGTAACCAATCAGTAAGGATATTTAAGCAATACATCCCGACAGCAAAGTAAACTCCTAAACCAATGGCTTTTTTAAATATCTTTTTCTTAGTCTTTACTACTTGTTTGGCATCAATATCAACTTGTGCCAGACGATGATGTTCGATTTCGTAGATAATATATATATAAATACCAAAAACAACGAATAGCATTGAACCTACTACAACGCTAAGAGTAAATTCATAATTATCGGTAGCAAGAATTATTAGACTAGCAATGAATGCAAGTAACAAGTTAAACATTAATAAAAAGATCGCAATATTATTACCAATTCGATTAATTTCATTTCGTCGATATTCATCTAATGGCCCTCGAATACCATAGAACCACTTAATGACTTTCGTACCAACTGTTTCTCTCATGCTTAGCTTCCTCCCAGAGAATAAACCAAATTTTGTATTTGGGATGCCTATTCCAGTTAATTATCAATCATTTTAATGTCATATATACATGACATTTGATATTAGAATCATATCATCCCATATTTTTCACGTCAACTATACATGACATATTTCCAGATTTTTCTAAAAAAGAGAGTGTGACAGAACTAACTTGCTAGTTCGTTATTCGACACGCAGTTAGCCTTTGGAAACCCCGTAAGCACAAAGGGGCTCTAGCGTTCGGAAAATCCAAACGCTAGAGCCCCTTTGTGTACTGCGCTGTAGTATTTTTAATTATGTCATAGCTTCTGAACTAATCTTAGGTTATTTTTCCAGTTATTTCATCAAAGCTAACCCCTGCTTCAAAACTGCATCATCCACAAAGGTTGTCAAAAAACGTTGGAGTGGCGTTTCACTGTGGCGATCCTTAAATACCATTGGTTCAGCCGCAATGATAACCGCCATCAGGTTATTTTCCGTCAACATTAATTGGCCCGGTCGTTGGTACTTCCCCTTGGTGTGTTTTCCGGTTCGCCAAATATGGATCTTAGCGTTACCTTGCTGATCGACCTTTAATTGGTATTTCCCGTTATCATCAGTTTCAACTGGAATACACGTAAACCGCTGTACTTCGTATTTTCCCTTTTTACTCACCGTTATCTTCCTCCGAACTTTTGAACTACCCATATTTTACCTGTCTTCTCCTAGAGATTCTACTCTACTTATCCTTCACCTACTCTTACCAAAAAGTGCTAAGCTAAAGGTAGCTTATCTATTCAGGAGGTTACTATTATGGCAGAAGATGCGATTACCGCTGAACAAATGCGGCACTATGATTCATACACAATTAACACAATTGGGATCCCATCATTAGTATTGATGGAACGGGCAGCTTTAGCAGTTCGGGATGAGATTTTAAACGCATTCCCACTCAACCTGCAAAATGTTGTCATTGTCACTGGAAGTGGAAATAATGGTGGCGATGGACTCGACATTGCCCGCCTCCTCCATATTGCCGGTGTAAAAGTTACTATTCTTAATGTCGGCAATCCCGAACACGCCTCAGAAGAGCACAAAGTTCAGGATCACATCTGCCAATACTACAAGATTCCCCAAACTACAGATCTTGATGTTCTCAACGATGCATCGCTAATTGTCGATGCCATCTTCGGAATCGGAATTGACCGGCCAGTTGAAGGAAGTTATGCTGATGTAATCCGCGCTATCAATGATCGGAATGCCGTAGTTGTCGCTGTTGATATGCCATCAGGAATTAATACCGATACCGGTGAAATAATGGGTGTCGCTGTTAAAGCAACTGCAACCGTTACCTTTGCCTTGAATAAGATCGGTTTAACTAAAGGTCATGGTAAAGATTATGCTGGCCGGGTCGTAGTCGCTAGCGATATGGGAACTTACCCAGTAAAGGACTAATCATTTATTTTCCCTCTCCAAGTCGTTATAGTAACATTTTTCTATTATTGATATTATTATATTAATGAAAGGTATGACGCTATAGCCCGAATTGGAGGTAATGAAATGTCAGAATTAACAACTAAATTATTTCTCGATATTAAAGAATTTGAAAAGTACCAAGAAATGTTAAAGTGCCAAGTTCACATCGATGAAGAACGCCATGGTGAATACTGCTTACCTGGATACCCAGATCGGCACAATTTCCACCATCTTCTTCGGATCCTTCGTGATCATAAGGATGGCCTTACTAGTGATCAATTAATCTTTGACTATGATTTCCGTCCAAGTGAATTGGATAATGCCACTAGTGCTCTAGTTAATAATAATCTCGCAACAACCACAACCGATAATGATAAATATCGGATTCGCTTAACCGATGAAGGAATCGAAGTTGCCCATAAGCTCCTCACCCGTCGTGAAAAGATTGCTGAAGCAGCTTACCGTTCTTTGAGTGAGAATGAACAACGTGATCTTGACCGGATCATTAATATTCTTCTCGAAGACTACAAGAATCGTGATGTTAACTACACTGGCTTAAATGCCATTTGTAATTGTAAATAAACTAAATTTTCCCAGAGCTTTGTATTAGCTCTGGGGATTTTTTGTCTAGAATTTTATTTTACCCTATCCATGATTTAGACTACACTTAACCTAACAACACAAGAATTTTGGAGGGATGGATATGAAGAAGTATGATGAGATTTTAATTGGTTCTGGTCCAGCTGCATACAAGATGTCAAATCTACTGGCAAAGACGAAACATAAGGTTCTTGTTATTGAAGGTTTCGAATACGGAGGAACCTGTCCTAATTATGGTTGTGAACCAAAGATCTTCCTTGAAGGCGCCGTCCGTCCAGTTCTTCAATCACAACAGCTCCTTGGTCATGGAATTAGTCAACCAGCAAAGCTCGAATGGAAATCATTAATGAAAACTAAACTTAACCGTTTTGATCCATGGCCAGCTGAAACTCGGGATATCATTAAGAGAAGTCATGATATAGAAGACGGCTATGCCAGTTTTATTGATAATAAAACGGTTAGCGTCAATGGTCACCAATATCAAGCAGACCATATCATTATCGCAACTGGCCAAACGCCTAACATTTTAGACATCCCCGGTAAAGAATATTTGCACACTAATTATGATCTTCTTTCACTAAAAGAACTTCCTAAAAGAATTACGGTAATCGGTGCTGGATTCGTTGGTTTAGAGTTAGCAACACTAGTGGCAGCAGCTGGAGCTGAGGTTACAATAATCGTTCACTCCGATCGTGTCCTTCGTGAATTTACCAAGGCGGAAGATCAGGCCCTTGTTGAAGCAATGGAAGAACGGGGAATCAAGTTCAGCTTTAACACCGATACACAAAAAATAAGCCAACGCGAAAGGGGATTATTAATTACAACTGACCACGGGGAAATAAAAACTGATTATGTCCTCAACGCAACTGGTCGCCATCCAAACATAGAAAAGCTAGCATTAGGAAACACTAGTATTAAATATGATCGGCACGGAATTAAGGTTGATGGCCACCTGATGACATCAGTTGAAGGAGTTTACGCAATTGGGGATGTTGTCAGCCGAACACAACCAAAGTTAACTCCTGTCACTGAATTTGAAGGGCAATACCTTTTTAACTACCTAACTGGTAAAACAAACCAAAAGATTACTTACCCGACCATTGGTCAAGCGGCATTTACTTTTCCTGAAGTCGCCCGCGCCGGAGTTAACCCTAATGAAGTTGAAAGTAATCCACAATATAAAGTAAAGACAATCCCACTTAAATATAGTAGCCTTTATGCTGGCCAAAATGACAAAATAAGTACCCTAACACTAGTCTTTAAAGGGCAACAACTAGTGGGTGCAAGCGAAATGGGTGATTACGCGGCTGACGATATTAATAACTTCTTACCAATTATCGGCTTGAATATTACTGGCGCTGAGTATCGGCAAAAAGTAATGGCAATTTACCCCACTCTTGCCGATAAAGTTGGCGGATTATTACCGTAAAATTTATGACCACTTCTTTATCAAGAGAACATTGTTGCGATTATTTCTTATTTTTAGTTTAAATCCATGAGCCATCGTGCAATACGCTTGATTTTACTCAGGGTATCCCAGATAATTATTTCAAGGTTTTTAAAATAATATAAACCAATTAACTATTGCAGTTGAACTGTTAATTATGGAGGGAACCATTATGAGTAAGATTTTTGCTTTTAGTATCCGTAAAGACGAAGAACCATACTTAAAAGAATGGGCAGCTGCTCATCCAGCAGTTGAGGTAGACTATACGGACAAATTATTAACCCCTGAAACAGCCAAGTTAGCAAAGGGAGCTGACGGTGTAGTTGTCTACCAACAGTTAGATTACACTCCTGAAACACTCCAAGCTTTAGCTGACCTGGGAATTACCAGGATGTCATTGCGTAACGTTGGGATTGATAACATTGATATGGATAAGGCCAAGGAATTAGGCTTTGAGATCACCAATGTTCCTGTCTACTCACCAAACGCAATTGCAGAACATGCCGCAATTCAGACAGCCCGTATTTTACGACAAACAAAACGGCTTGATGCTAAAATTGCTCATGGCGACCTTCGCTGGGCACCAACAATTGGTCGTGAAGTTCGTGATCAGACTGTTGGGGTCATTGGGACCGGACATATTGGTCGCGTTTACATGCAAATTATGGAAGGTTTCGGTGCTAAAGTAATCGCCTACGACGTTTACAAGAACCCTGAATTGGACAAGAAGGGATACTATGTTGACTCATTAGACGACTTGTATAAGCAGGCCGACGTAGTTTCTCTCCACGTTCCCGCAATGGATAGTAATTACCATATGATTAATGATGAAACCATTGCTGAGATGAAGGACGACGCAGTTCTTGTTAATGTTTCTCGAGGACCATTAGTGGATACCGCTGCCGTTGTTCGCGCACTTGAGAGTGGCAAGTTATTCGGCTTTGTAATGGATACCTACGAAAACGAAGTCGGGATCTTTAACGAAGATTGGACTAGAAAGGAATTTCCTGACAAGGTCTTAAAAGATTTAATCGACCAGCCTAATGTTTTGGTAACTCCACACACCGCCTTCTACACTACCCATGCGGTCCGCAACATGGTAGTAAAGGCATTTGATAATAACCTCGCGTTAGTGGAAGGCCAAACTCCAGAAACACCGGTTGAAGTAAAATAATTTTATAAAACTAATAATTTAAACAAAATAAGGGTGGGAAAACAAACTGTTTTCCCACCCTATTCTTTTTAACGCAAATACTTCGTTGGTTCAGCAACAAAGTCGGCAATTTTAACATCAACGGTATCCTTAGTGGCAGCGTTCTTTAATTGGAATTGTCCTTCCTCAACTTCACGCTCACCAAAGACAGCAAAGTACTTAGCATTACGCCGGAAAGCCTCCTTAATTTGCTTTCCAACCTTAACCCCACTGTAATCCTTATCAGCAACAACGCCCTTATCACGGATTTGGTTCAAAATCTTAAAAGCCAAGTCATCCCCATCAGCGTTTGCACTTGCAAAGAACACATCAAGTTCATCTTTAGGGGCAAACTTTGGGTTCTCTTGTTGAAGGAGGAGCATCAACCGTTCAACACCCATTCCGAATCCAATCCCCCCTTCTTCGGGGCCACCAAGCTGGCTAATTAAGCCATTGTAGCGACCACCGGCACAAACAGTGGTGTAGCCACCACCGAATACTGGAGAATCTGACATAATTTCAAAGATTGTGTGGTTGTAGTAATCCAATCCCCGAACCATGTTAGTATCGATCTCGTATTTAATTCCTAATTCCTTTAAAAGGGCCTGAACTTGGTCGAAATATTGTTGTGATTCATCATCTAAATAATCAAGAATAGATGGCGCTTGGGCAACAATCTTTTGGTCACCAGCATCCTTACTGTCCAATACCCGAAGTGGGTTCCGATACATTCGTTCTTGGGAATCAGAACTTAATTCATCGTAGTGTGGCTTTAGGAAGTTAATCAACGCATTTCGGTAATCTTCGCGAACCTTCTTATCACCTAAAGTATTAATTGTTAACTTAACATTTGGAACACCAAAGCGCTTAAAAAGCTGCATTGCCATTGCAATAACTTCAACATCAATTTGTGGTGATTCATTATTTAATGCTTCAACCCCAATTTGGTGAAATTCACGTTGCCGACCAGATTGTGGCCGCTCATAACGGAACATTGGCCCCATGTAATAAACCTTGTATGGTTTCGGGTATTCTGGACCGTAGAGCTTATTTTCAACGTATGCCCGAACTACCCCGGCAGTTCCTTCTGGGCGCAGGGCAATATGGCGATCACCCTTGTCATGGAAGTCATACATTTCCTTTTCAACGATATCTGAAGTATCACCAACATTTCGTGAAAAAACATTATAGTCTTCAAACATTGGTGTCCGGATACCGCGATAGCCAAATTGATCGAAGACTTCACGGGCAACTCCTTCAACCTTTTCCCAGAGATTAGTTGTTCCTGGTAGTAAGTCTGCAGTTCCTTTTGGTTTTTGGTATTCCATACTGGTACTCCCTTCAAAATAAAGCGCCCTCCTAAGACATAGCGCCTTAGAGGGCGACTAGCAAATTAAATCGTCTCTCTATAATTAATCGTTAAACTTAATTATTACTGATTATCCATGTGTGATTTTACCATAGCTAGCGGACTTTTGGTACCTTTCAACGGGCTTGCTGGTGATGAATGTGAAATAATTTAACTCCAACAAACAATAAGGTGACCAGCATCAGTCCAAAAACAGAGAGAAATAGTTCCTGGTAATTGCCATGTTCAATTACATATCCCCCGTATAATGGCCCAATTGCTCGCCCAACGGAAATGACAATATTGTAAAGGCCTTGATAGTGACCAGCATTCTCGGTTCCCGTTAATTGAGTAATCCAGGCAGGAAGTCCGGCAAAACTTAGTGTTTCACCAACCGTTAGGATCACAAAATCAACTACAAATTCTGGCAAGTTTTTAGCAAAAATCAGGAAGAAAAACGAGTTAGCAAAGATCAATATTCCCATCACAATCTGCGTTGAAAGGCGCATATATGGACTTAACTTATTAACTAACGGCTGACCGATAATAATGATAATCCCGTTTAAGGTCCATAACAGGCTGTAGGCATAAAATGGAATCCCCATATTAGTCATGTGAACCGCCATGACACTCTCCCATAATGAATAACTAATGTGAATCGTCATCACGTTAACCAGGATCAAAACTACTAGAGTAATGAACTTTGGTCGTCCCTTAACCTTAAGGGATGCCTTAGTTTGTCGTTGTCCTGTACTCCGCACTTCAATATTAAAGGTGAACAAAACCATCAAAGTTAAGCTGACATAGAAAACAGCGGCAACACTGAAGACAAGGACAACGCTAATTGGTAAGAGGACCCCAACAAGGAGCGTTCCTAAAACTACACCAACGTTAAATGCCATGTAGACATAATTAAAAACGAAACGTGCCGGATGATCGGCAACGGCTGTCCCGTAGGAATTAACGATCGTCATATTAATCCCGTCACCAAAACTGTTAATTATCATTAGCAACGCATACCAGGGCCAACCATGAATGAAGATTAAAAGAATAATTGGAATTGTCGAACAAATTACTCCCAACAAGGCTGTTCGGTATGAACTCCAATGATCAAATAACCAGCCCCCTATATAATTTCCAAACATCATTGCAACAGAAACCAACAGCATTACTATTCCAGCTGTCGTTAGTGTTTGCCCCAAGTATTTATTAACGTACATCGTCGTTAGTGGCCAAATAAAGGCGGCCCCCGTATTATTCAACAGACTCGCTAGGGCAACCCATTTTAGCTTAACCGTTTTTTCTTTTTTCATTCGTTCCTTTTCTAACTCCTCAACTTTTGAACTACTTAATAAAAAGAAAGAGACCAGGTTAGTTTCTCCCAGCCTCATATTTAGTGTTTACAATAGCTAGTGCTCAGCAACCATGTTTTTTTGTGGTACCCGAAGAAGGGTGTAACTAGAGGCAACATGATTTGCACGAAGACTAAGACCATTTAGTGGCGTGTTCCGGTAATGTCCGGTCATTACAGCGGCAAATGCATGTCCAGATTCACTATCAATCTTTTGGAGCTTTTTCTTATTCCATGGTAAGTTTGTCGCTTCAACTGGGATAAGTCGTTCACCATCACTAATCGAACTAAAATGAGAACTAACCATGTATTTAGAATCATTAGTCCAATAAGTATAGGAAACAATTGTCTTTTTTCCTGCAACACTTCGCTTGGCAAGAACGTAGTAGTAATCGTTTCCCTGGTCATGCAATTGTAATGGCTGATACTTTGTTGATAATCGTATCTGTTGGTGAGCATTATAATCAACTGGTTGAAAGTGAAGGTAGAGCAAGCCACCTAACCAAAAAATTGCCGCTAAACTCATCACTACATACTGGATAAATAATTTACCATCAAACCGCTTTTTAGTTTTGGCAATCAACATTAACTGTTTTACCCGAATATAGTGAATTACAAAGCCTAAAAATACAATTCCAAGAATCCACATTAACCAGCCTAGCCAGTTCCAACTCATAATTCTAATTCTCCATTCTTCTCAATAGATTTATATTGATTATCACACAAAATGACGTCCTTGTCCGCCCACAACACCAAAACTTAAATATTTATTCGATTTCAATTTTTAAAACTATGATAAACTTAACTTTGGCATCGAAACAAAGAATGTTCTACAATAGGAATAGTTAATCTTGTATTAGCCATGCTAATTGCAGTAAGGGGGAAATTTATTTCATGGATAATTTGAACGAAATTGCCCAAGAATTGATCAAATTTGAACGTGAACAAGATATGAATGATAACCAAGTTGCCTTTGGTAGCCACTTATCAGTTGAACGAATTCACGATATCAAATCTGGTAATAGTGACGCAACAGAAGAAGAAGCAGAACTAATTGAACGGTTCATGCAAAGTAACAACAGTAGTAGTAATGATTAATTTCAAAATTAATCATTAGATATAAAAGGGATTGTACTACACAGTCTCAAACAAAAAATGGATTTAGGTGAAACTCAAAAATTTCACCTAAATCCATTTTGTTTTATATAAAACAAGCTTATTCTTCAAATTTTACCGGTAATGTTACTGAATCAACCTTACTTGTAGGATTAGCAATTCGTTTAAGTAAGGTTGAAATAAGATTCTCAGCAAGGGCATGGATTGGCTGAACAACTGTTGGTAACTGCGGTGCAATTTGGCGAATAAGTTGAGAACCATCGTAACCAGTAACAAAGAAGTCCTGATTAAGTCGATAGCCCTTTTGCCGATACTGGGAAATAATTTTTAATGCTTGGACATCATTTGACGCAATTACACCCGAAAACTGGTCGGCAAAGTTAGTTTTCGCAATTTCTTCTTTAGCTAAAGTTGTAAAATCTTGTCCCTGATCATTTAGGCAGTCAACCACTCCCTGAAGACGGTTTAATGTTGGTGAAACTGAAGTATCTTCATCAACAATTGCAACCAACCGTCTTACTTTGTGGTTCACCATAAATTGGGCAGCTAACTGACCACCACGATAACTATCAGCAGCAACAATTGGAATATTATCCGAAAGATAACGGTCAAACGAAACGATTGGCGCAGTTAATTGCTGGTACTCCTCAATTCCTAGGTTATGGGAACCAGAGATAATTCCATCTACTTGATTGGCAAAAAGCATATTTAAGTACTCATGCTCGATCTCACGATTTTCAGCAGATGACGCAATGATCGTCTTATAACCTTGTAAGAACAATTGATGTTCCAGTTCATTTACTAATTCAGCAAAAAATGGGTTAGTAAGGTTTGGAAAGATTAAGCCAATAAACTTTGAAGGTTTTCCTTGCATTGCACGGGCAAGCGCATTGGGGTGGTAATTTAATTGGCGCATCGCTTGATGAACCTTTTTGATTGTTTTATCACTTAAAGAACTATAATTATTAATTACTCGTGATACCGTTGTTACTGAAACGCCTGCTAATTTGGCCACGTCTTGTAATTTAGCTACCATACTTCTTCCCCAATCTTTATCGAACTGTTATTCATTATATCCTAATATTAAAGGCAATAGTTAAAATAAAATTACTTTAACCAGACAAATGGTACTATAATGTTAATTGTTTGTTATTGTATTAGAGCTTTACCTTTCAATTGATAAGAATAGTTAAATATTAATTTAGTTATAATAATAAATGTTAAAATCACTTGCTCTTTTAAGCTAATAATGCTATTTTTGACTTAGTTTGAAATCTTAATAGTTTCTTAACAATTTTACTTTTTTGTTATTTTTTAATTATTGTTCGATTAGTTAATAAATTTTCAAGAAGTTTATCTAGGGGGAGTCAAGATAATGAATCGTTCAGAACTATCAAATTCGACAACGCACTACAAGATGTATAAAAGCGGTCGAAAGTGGATGTTCGCCGGTTTAACTGCCGTTACCTTGTTAACCGCAACCGGTGCTGTAGCTCATGCCGATGAAACTCAACCAAGTAGTAATGCCACTGAAGTAACCACTAATTCCAATAGTAATAGTACTAACAACAGCTTAACTGATCCTGCTGCTAGTCAGAGTGCTACCAGTGACAGTAGTGAAGTTACTGCTTCAGCTACTGTAGCCGCATCAAATGTTAAGGTAACCAGTGCCGCTGTTAGTGAGGCTAGTGCTGCCACTTCGGCTGTTAGCACATCATCTGCCATTTCAGTACCAGCTAGTGCTACTAACTCTTCAGTTGCCCCACAGTCAAATACTGCTTCAGCAACCACCACTGCTGCCTATGCAGCTCAAGCACCAGCTTCTTCAGTTGATTTAAATTCTCTTCACTTTAGTAACACATCCTATCAACAACAATTTATTGAAAGTGTCGCTCAAGGAGCAGTTGATGGCTGGAACCAATACCACGTTCTTCCATCCATTACCGTTGCTCAGGCAATCGTTGAAAGTAGCTGGGGTCGTTCTGGTTTATCTACCAGCGCCCATAACCTCTTTGGAATCAAGGGATCCTACAATGGTCATTCCATAACCATGCGGACCCGTGAAGTTTATGGCGGTCGTTCCGTTTACGTTAACGCTAATTTCCGGGCATATCCTAATAATTCCGAATCCGTTAAGGACCACGGTCGCTTCTTAAATGTTAACAGCCGTTACCGAAACCTCCTTGGCGATACAAATCCTGCTTCCGTTGCTAATAAGCTCCACCAGGATGGCTATGCTACCGATCCAAATTATGCTAATACACTAATGAAGTTTGTCCGGTCCTACAATTTAACCCAACTCGATTCAGTTGCCCTTTCTGGAAAGGTCGTCACTAACAAAAATAATAATGGAGATAACAATAACTATAACAGTGGTAGCTCAACTGTAAGTATCACTGGTTACTATACTGTTCAATCTGGTGATACCCTTTCTGGGATTGCCAACCAGTTTAGCACTACCGTTAACCATTTAGCTTCTCTAAACGATATTAGCAACCCTAACCGGATTTACGTTGGTCAACACCTTCTCGTCCGGCAACAAGCAAGTTCACAGACTAGTAATACTGCTTCAAGCAACAGCAATAACACTAGTCCAACAACTACTAATGCTAAAGGAACCTACACTGTTCAATCCGGCGACACTCTTTCCGGAATTGCTAATAGGTTCGGAACAAATTACGAATCATTAGCAAGCTTAAATAATATTTCTAACCCTAATCGGATCTACGTCGGTCAGGTATTGAAGTTAAGTGCTAATTCTACGCCTTCAACTCCAAGTCACCAAGTAACCAATAATACTCCAACTGGAAGCTACACCGTTAAAGCCGGTGACTCACTTTCAGCAATCGCTGCTCACTATGGGACTAGTTACGAATCATTAGCACGGTTGAATAACATTTCTAACCCTAACCACATTTATGTTGGTCAGGTATTAAAGTTAAGTGCTGGGATCACTTCATCAAATGTTGTTGAACAACATCATGTTACTACCACTTCTTCCGCTTCTTCCGCTAATGGCTTTTACACCGTTAAGGCTGGTGATTCACTTTCAGCAATTGCCGCTCATTACGGAATGAGCTATGAAACATTGGCACGGTTAAATAACATTTCCAACCCTAACCGGATCTATGTTGGTCAAGCTCTTAACTTAGGTGCTAACGCCAATACCAGCACTCGTTATGCAGCAACTTCATCAAGCAATAACGGTTCTTACACCGTTAAAGCTGGTGACACTCTTTCAGCAATCGCTGCTCGTTACGGGATGAGTTACCAAACATTAGCACGGATAAATAATATTTCTAACCCTAACCAAATTATTGTTGGTCAACACATTGTCCTTTAATTAATAATTAAATCATTAAGGCAAAACGCTTAGGTATGATAAAGTAATCATATTTAAGCGCTTTTTGTTATATAATAGTATTATATTATTGATATGTTTTGGCCTGTTTAGATAGTGAGAAGGGTGATTACATGATTAGTCAAACGGGGAGATCCTTTTCTGATATTGAGGAGATTAGCCAGTTATTCAAGTTACTTGGTAATCCCAAACGACTTCAATTACTATATCTCTTAATTCAAGATTCAATGAGTGTTACAGAGATCAGTCAACGAATGAACTGGGAACAATCAGGAGTATCCCATCAATTACAGTTGCTTCGCCAGTTCAATCTTGTTGGGCAAAAACGAGATGGTAAAGCAATTATTTACCGTCTTGAAGACCCACAAGTAATGACATTAATTGCGGACGTTCTTTTACATGCGGAACAAATAATTCATCGATAATACAATAAAATGCGGCAAGACAACCTTTTTAGACGTCTAGCCGCACTTTTTATTACTAAAATCAAATAAATTTTAGGGCTACTTGCTCATTATCGAGAATATCCCGAATTGTTAATTCTTCCCCATCATGAAATTCGTTATCAGCCAACCGAAAACTTGGATGACTGTGTGCGTAAAACTTAAAATAGTATGTTGGTGCCGTTTTCATATCTTCCACTTTTAATACCCCAGTGGAACCATCAGAACAATTAAATTCTTGAGTTGCTTTATCTTTATCGCGAACATAAACTGTCGTCATCTATAACACCTCCACTTACTATTATAACGCCGATTTGGGGTAGCCTAAAAATATTTTTGATTAAATATTATAAAATAGTCATTTTAGCAAAAAATAGTATATTAAGTGTAAAAAAACAACCAATGATCAGGTTCGTTTTATCTAAATCGCTGGTTGCTAAATTTATTCTAATTTAATCGGCAGCAAGTGCATCAATCGGGTTCAAGTTTGCTGCGCGCCGTGCTGGCAATAATGCGGCTAAGAACGAGATGATTAATGCTACTACAAAGGCAAAAACAATGTTACCGAAAGTAATCTGAATAATGTTGTACTTAATTAAGTGATAAAGCCCATGATTAATCGCTAATGTT